>WWDN01000085.1:0-13834 GCA_035615875.1 Thermodiscus sp.
GAGAGTAGCTCCACGGTTTCTCCGTTTGTTGAGGCTTGTGGTGTGAGGGTTGTTAGCGCTAGTATTATGTATGATGAGATGATGAATGTCGCTAGTAGGATGGATTTCCTTGTGTTTCTCTTCAATCCGGTGCACCCTAATTGTACTTATCGCACATTATAGCTACTGAGTAAAGATAATATATAAATGCTAGTCTAGACTTAAATAATATATACTTAATTAATATAATTTTGGTAGTTCTCACGGTGTAAACCTCCGGACGAGGTAGACAATGGGAGTTAGCCTCGATGATACGGTACGGAACACTAGGGATCCCCGACGGTAATACTGGCCATTGGAATTACCAGGTTCCCATAGGCTACAATCCCGCTAACACGAGGTCTGCAGGCGAAGACGCTGTAGCACCGTAAGACCAGGCCGGAACGACCCGGCTTGTGTTTGAATCGTGTCCACGACCTAAGTTATAAAAGGGAGTAAAATCGAAAGGATAAGGGTAGAGGTGAAATTTTTGAGTAAGGCGGCACTCGCGTCCCTAATACTCGTGATAATAATAATAGCTGGCGTAGCGCTCTACGCCATGACCAAGGGCGGAGGACAAACCACCCAGACAGCACCAGCCACCACGACACCACTAACAACAACCACAACAGCCGCTGCAGCAGCGGGACAGGCCAAAGGACTACCAGAAGAGATCCCAATCGGCCTTGCAATCGCCGTAAGCGGAGGCTACGCAGTAGACGGCCCGAGGAGGCTCAAGGGAGCACTACTAGCCATAGAGGAGATGAACCAGCTCCTCGAACAAGTCAACGCCCCCTTCAAGTTCAAGCCAATACACGAGGACACCAAGACCAACCCACAGGAGGCCGTTAACGTTGTGAAGAGGTTCATATCACAGGGCATCCAGGTCATCATAGGCCCGCTCTCCACGAGCGAGACAGCGGCCGTGATGCCGATAGCCAACGACAACCATGTGGTAGTCATAAGCCCCAGCAGCACCGGTAAGGCGGCAGCGTTCCCAGACGACTACGTCTTCAGGATGCCGCCGCCAGACACAGCACAGGGACCAGCTCTGGCGAAGCTAATCTACAAGCTAGGCTATGACAAACTAGTGATAATAGCTAGGAACGACGACTACGGCAAGGGACTAGCTGACCTCGTCGAGCAGACCTTCAAGGACCTGGGAGGCCAGGTGAAGGTCATACTCTACCACCCAGAGAAGCCCGATCTAAGCCAGGAGGTGAACTCTCTGGCAACAGAGGTCTCCAAGTTCGGCGCTGACGAGCATACTGCAGTGTTGATAATCGCTTTCGACAACGATGGCAGGCAGATCCTGGAGAGGGCCTCTAAGATAGACGTGCTTGGCAAGGTGCAGTGGTTCGGCCCAGACTCCTTGGGTAGGAAGACGTTCGTAGAGACGCCTGAGATAGCCGAGTTCCTGGCTAAGGTGAAGATCTACATAACAAGCCCGGCTATACCCGACAACCCAGTGAAGAAGCACTTCGAGGAGGCCTACAAGAACAAGTATGGCGAAGCGCCAACACCCTATGCATACTACGCCTATGACGCTGCCTGGGTAGCCATGCTGAGCGTGCTAACCGCTGGGCAATACGACGGGCAGGCGATAAAGGCGGTACTGCCCACGGTGGCGTTCCACTACATGGGTGCCACCGGCCATAAGATACTCAACGAGAACGGTGACGCGGCAATCGCGGACTACGCCATATCAACTGTGGTGAAGACCGACACTGGCTATGCCTTCAAGCAGGTCGGCATACTCAGGGGCGCTACCGGGACTATAGAGTGGAAGGAGTAACCATCTAATCCTTCCTTAAAATAAATAAAATTATTTCTATCCTTTTTCCTCCCCACTTCCTCGCCGCCATAGAAGGTTTATTAGGTACAGTTCGATTTTTGATGCTTAGGGAAAAGGGTGGGCACCTATTATAGGGGGCACAACTGGGTCCCCTAGGAGGGTATTACCTCCTAGGGTATTACACTTGGCTCCACAGGCCTTGCAGGCTATTGTGCCGGGCCAGGCCTCCACGGGGATACATATAAATTGCAGTTGCCTCTCCCCCTTGGAGCCTGGCATCCGTGGTATAATGTTTGAAGGCTTCCCTGGAACTGGGGGTGTAGCCTCTTTTGCCTAGTGTTGAGGTGCTTCGAACCGAGAAGCTTAAGAAGTACTTTGGAGGAGTCCGAGCCCTGGATGGTGTCGATATTAAGATTAGGGAGGGAGAGTTCGTAGGCCTCATCGGCCCCAATGGCAGCGGTAAGACCACCCTCTTCAACGTTATCTCTGGCGTGTATAAGCCCGACTCGGGCAAGGTATACTTCTACGGTCGTGACGTAACCGGTTATACTCCGCACGACCTCTATAAGCTCGGCCTGGTTAGGAGCTTCCAGATACCCAGGCTCTGGTATAACATGACTGTTGTGGAGAATACTGCTACCGCCTCAAGGGAGAGGCCTGGAGCGGATCCCGTATCCTCTGTGTTGCGTAGGAGGGCTTGGATACAGTGGGAGAGTGATGAGGAGAAGGGACTCGCTGCCAAGGTCTTCTCCACTATCGAGAAGCTCGGGCTCACAAGGGTCATCCTGAACTGGGCCCATAGCATTAGCGGAGGACAGATGAAGCTAACCGACATATCACGCTCTCTCGTCGGCGAGGCCCGTCTACTACTCCTAGACGAGCCGGCGGCTGGAGTGGCGCCTGGCCTCTCAAGGGATATATTCGAGACGTTGAAGGTGCTCAACAGGGAGGGTTTGACGATCTTCGTCATAGAGCACAAGCTAGAGGTCCTCTTTGATTATGTGGAGAGGGTTATAGTCATGCACGAGGGCAAGGTGCTGACAGAGGGGACCCCCGATGAAGTCGCGAAGGACCCGTTGGTCCTAGACGCTTACCTGGGAGAACCCGTGACGAGGTGAGGTGAGGCGTGAACACTAGAGTTCTTGAGACGCAGAAGCTCAGCGGCGGGTACAAGGATGTACCCATAATCACTGAAGTCGACGTACACGTCGACAAGGGAGAGATAGTCGCCCTCGTAGGACCTAACGGCGCTGGCAAGAGCACGCTCCTCAAGACAATCTACGGGGTAGCAAAGGTATTCGATGGGAAAGTCATATTCGACAACAAGGACGTGACCCACCTGACCCCAGAGAACAAGACGAAGATAGGAATGGGCTTCGTACCCCAGACCGACAACGTGTTCCCAGACATGACGGTCGAGGAGAACCTTGAGATGGGAGCCTACCTGATAGAGGACGAAAACAAGGTACGCGAAAACATGGAGATAGTCTACAACATATTCCCGGTTCTAAAGGGCTTCAAAAACATACTAGCCGGTAGCCTCAGCGGCGGGCAGCAGAGGATGCTAGCGGTAGGCAGAGCCCTAATGACTAGGCCCTCACTACTACTCCTAGACGAGCCGACAGCAGGCCTCGCGCCGAAGATAGCATTCGAGCTCCTAAGAGTCCTAAAGAAGATACGAGACGAGGCAAACGTAACCATACTGATAGTAGAGCAGCACGCCAGGAGGGCACTGGAACTCTCCGACAGGGGATACGTACTAGTCTACGGCAAAGTAGTGCTCGAAGGCACAGGCGACGAGATCCTCTCCCACCCAGACCTACAACAGCTTTTCCTAGGCGTCAAGGCCGCGTCCAAGGGAGGAGGTGGGATGTAATGGGCGCATTCATCTACGGGTCCATAGGTGCCTTCTTCAACGGCCTACTAGTCGGCAGCCTCTACGGGATGATGGGCCTAGGCCTAACACTAATCTACAGAGTCACCAAGATACCCAACTTCGCCTACGCAGAGTACATAACCTACGGAGGATACGCTGCAGCCGCCATAGCGGCAATGAAAGCGGGCTCCCTCGGCGTGACAGCCGGCGCGCTGGCGGCTCTGGCTATAGCTGCGGTAATAGCTCTAGTCACAGACGAGCTAGGGTTCAAGCCTCTATGGAGGAGGGGTGCTAGCCCGCTGCACCTGCTGGTAGCGTCGATTGGCGTGGGATTCATCCTGAGGTACGGGCTGCTGGGAGTCGTCGTATTGTTCTTCAGCACCAGATACCTGGAGGTGGCGACTCCCCAGAGGAGCATATCCCTTGTCAACATAGGCGGGATCGTGTCCATCACAACGGCCCACGTACTAGCAGTCCTAGCCGCAGTAATACTGGCCAGCATGCTATGGTTCATGTTCACAAGGACCAGGATAGGAAAGGCTATGAGGGCCACAGCCAGCAACCCGACTCTAGCCAGGATCTCCGGGATCAACATATTCACTATCAGGAGACTGGCCTGGCTCATAGCCGGTGCACTAGCGGGCTTCTCGGGCTTCGTCTACGCCTACTACAACGTGGTGAACCCCGAGAGCGGATGGCTAATGCTACTCTGGATATTCGCCGCAGCCATAATGGGCGGATTCACCTTCTTCGGAACCATGATCTCCGGCATCATACTGGGACTGGCCGAGCAGATAATCAGCTTCATAGCACAGTACACCATAGGCACTGGGGCACAGTACTCGCCTCTGATAGCCCTGGCGATCATGTTTATCGTCCTGCTCTACAAGCCGGAGGGCGTTATCCGGATGGAGGCTCTGGCTGTAAGGAGGGCGTGAGGGATGGCGGCTATAACTGGTATAGTAATACAGTATCTGATCATCTTCAGCGTCTACACTATAATGGCGCTCAGCTTCAACATAGAATACGGCTTCGGCGGCATACCGAACCTCGGAAAGGTGCTCTTCGCTAGCCTAGGCGCATACGCTGCGGGAAGCATAATAGCGTACACTGTGATCAAACTCTCCGCGGCGCCCCTAGGCATCGAAGTGGCGACTTCAGGAGAGCCGGCATACTGTACTGGCGTTGGCAAGACTGTTATGACGATGTCGGTTGCAAAGGGGATCCTATCCCCTCCAGAGCTCTTCCTCCTATTCCTGGCAGGCCTGGTGATAGCGGCGATAGTCGGGATGGTGGCCGGGATAGTGGCTAGCTACCCGGCGCTAAGGCTGGGCGGCGACTTCCTCGCCATAAGCCTACTAGGCCTCGGAGAGATAGTGAGGATATGGGCCTACAACAGCCAGTGGCCCGTCTGCAGCTTCAACGGGATATCCGGCATACCGGGCCCCTTCTCATGGATGTCTGCACACGCAGACCTTGCATACGCTATACTCACCCTAGCGATAATGATAGCGGCGTTCCTCTATGTTGAGCTATCAACCAACAGCCCGTGGGGCAGGGCCCTGAAGGCGATGAGGGACGACGAGATAGCGGCCGAGGTATACGGGTACAACGTCCCGAGGGTCAGGATGCAGGCGCTAGCCGTCGGCTCCGCCCTCGCCGGGCTGGCTGGAGCGCTCCTAACCTTCTACTCGGGGAACGTTAACGCGAACACATACAAGCCCGACTTGACCTTCACTATAATAGTGGCCACGCTCCTCGGCGGTGTGGCTAACAATGTGGGTGTGGTCATAGGCACTGCTGTAATAGCTGGTGTCGAGATATTCTTCAACCCGACGTCTCTAGACGCGTTGGGCCTGGCGTTGCCCGAGAACGTGGCCCTGGCCATACCATACATGAAGTACGTCATAATGGGGCTGATAATCGTCTTGATACTACTGTACAGGCCGCAGGGTATCATGCCGGAGAGGCCGTTGAAGGTGCCTATAGTGGAGTTGGCTAAGAAGAGGGCTCGCCAGTCGAAAGGCTAGCTGCCGGGAACGCATTATTATCGTATTTTTATTTATTTTATCGACTCCTAATATATTACATCATTACAAAAATTATTTCAATTTAATTTATTAATCTGTAAAACCCAGGTAAATACCAAAGGCACCGAACCCATTTATACGTCCCCGGTGTTAGTGGGAAACTGTAGACAACCATGTAAGAGGCGATCTAAATTGGCAGTAAAGACCCTCCGCCTGCAGCCGCCCGAGACTCTTCCTATCAAGGTAAAATACTACCTGGAGGACGTCGAGGAGGCAAGAGTCGACATCCTAGCACAGGTCCAGTGGCGCTACGAGCCCGCAACCAAGGAAGACGTCGAGAAGATGTGGGCAGAAGCCCCGGTCATATACGCTATACTATCCGAAGCCGCAAGCCTAGAAGAGGCCCGCGAGAAGCTATACGAATACCTGAGCAAGTGGGAGGCGAAACTACGCAACGGCGAAGTAGACCTACACCCGATAGACTACTGGCTGGCTATACAGGCGATAAACAACTTCAAGAACATACTGTCAAAACGCAACGAGAAGATAGCAAAGTTCAGCACCCTAGAATACCTATACAGGCTAGCCAAGAACGACCCCAAGGTCTACAACGAGGTGGGCAAGGGATTCATAGAGGAGTTCAAGCACCTCTTCAAAGCCATACACGGTACAGCCAAGTTCTCAATGGGCTGGCTAGGCGAGAAGTTCGGCGGGGAGGAGCCAATACTAGAGTTCCTTCAGTCCAGGGGGCTCAAGGCGGCAAAGCTGAGGTCAAACTATCTCGACAAGGTCGGGAAGTTCGTCCTAGACTACGTGGAGAGGTATAGGTCAGGGCTCGACCCGAAGGTCATAGAGGAGCGCAAGAAGAACAGGCAGAAGATACTAGACTACCTCGGCGCCACGCTAGACGACTGGTACTTCTACCCCTGGCAGTTCAGGAACATATTCAAGAACATGAAACACCTGGAGATGCTCAAGGAGCTAGTCCCGCTCACAGAGGAGGACATAGAGAACATCAAGATAGCCCTAGAGAACAGGATACCCTTCGGCATAACACCCTACTACCTGAGCCTCTTCGACTTCACAAGGGCCGACAGGAAGTACGACCCAGTGGTCAGGAGCCAGGTCATACCCCCACGCTGGTACGTGGAGGTCATGGCCAAGCACAAGAGAGACCGCCGCTTCGTATTCGACTTCATGAGGGAGGGAGACACCTCACCCCACGACCTGATAACCAGGAGATACCCGCTGGTGGCTATAATCAAGGTAGCCGACACCTGCCCGCAGATATGCGTCTACTGCCAGAGGAACTGGGAGATCGAGTCAGCCCTCTTCCCCGAGGGCATACTGAACATGAGGAGGATAGAGAGGGCTATAGAGTGGATGGCCCAGCACGAGACGATCATCGACGTGCTCCTAACCGGCGGCGAGCCAATGATACTGGGCGACAAGAGGCTAGAGAGGATACTAGACAAGCTATCCGAGGTAGACCACATCAAGAACATAAGGATAGGCAGCAGGATCCTCGTAACCGTCCCAATGAGGATAACCGACGAGACCGCAGAGCTACTGGGAAGCTACATCGAGCCCGGCAAGAGGAACCTGGCATTCGTAACCCACTTCGAGGGCGCAGAAGAGGTAACGCCAGAGGTAGCGGAGGCCGTGAAGAAGCTAAGGAAGAACGGAGTATACGTGTACAACCAGCAGGTATTCAGGTTCTGGACCAGCAGGAGGTTCCAGTACGTCGCGCTGAGGATAGCCCTCAAGAAGGTGGGCATCGACCCGTACTACAACTTCTACCCCAAGGGCAAGTTCGAGCAGAAGGACTTCCTAGTGCCGATAGCCAGGATAATGCAGGAGAGGAAGGAGGAGGCCAGGCTACTACCCGGAATCTTCAGGACCGACGAGCCGGTCTTCAACGTTCCAGCGCTCGGCAAGAACCACATAAGAGCCTGGCAGGACCGCGAGCTGATCGCAGTAACACCCAAGTACGGCAACAGAGTCTACCTATGGCACCCGTGGGAGAAGGGCATAGCCCCGATCACTCCATGGCCGTACATCGACGTGCCAATATACGACTACCTGAAGAGGCTCGAAGAGGCGGGGGAGGACCCGAAGGAGTACGAGACCATCTGGTACTACTACTAGCCCCTCTATTACAAACTTACACTTACCCCTTATTTTTCCACACCCTGTTTCTCCACACTCCCGCGGCGTTCCCAGCCAGTCGAAGAGAACATCCACTAGCCTGAGGGACCCCGTGGCAGCCAGCCCACGATCACGACCCTACGAACCCATACCCTACCCGTAGCGCTGGAGATACCTGAGGCCCTCGGGATCATGCTCCCGGATAACAGTCATCCCCAGCTCATCCGGCGGCTCGACAACCCTAGGCTCGCCCTCGACCAACAGCTTGAACCCGCTCTCAGCCTGGGCCTCCTCGACGCTAACCCCTGGGAAGAGGGCTCTCAGCACCGGGCCCTCCCCGGTGAACTCTATAAGCGCCTTGTTCGTGCACAAGAACGTCTCCAGGTTCCTCTCAAGCCTAACCCTCCCGGGGCCAGTCACGAAGTCAACCCTGTCGACCAGCGTCCTCCTGTCATGCCTAGCCCATAGTATGATCCTCTTAACTAGGGGGAACAGGTAGGCCGTAGCCGCTCCCCCCGGCAGCTTGACGCGGGGTTTCTCGTAGGATCCAATCACTGTAAGATTCGTATTGCCCCACGCATCAACCTGGGCCGCTCCGAAGAACATAACGTCAACCCTCCCACGGGCTGCGAGGTCGAAGACGTCCATAGTAGTCACTATCCCAACGCTGTAGGGCTCGGTATAGGGACCCCCACTACTGGGCAACACCCTGACAGCCTCGGGCACGGGCATATTGGACTCACTCACACTAAGCCACAGGAACCTCCTGCCAAGCCTCCTCCAAGCGTAGGCCATGGAGAGCAATGGCAACTGGCTCGTCAAGCCATGATAGACGCTCTCCCCGTCCCGGAGGAGCTCGGCCATGCACTTGATCATGACATCCGTAGGCCTCACACCAGCCACAGCCACCTGTCACCACCCCCATCCCGGTAGCCTAGGCTTGAGGCGGGCCTCAACCCACTCCATCGCCCTCCCCTCGCGGGCAAACCTAACATACT
This sequence comes from Thermodiscus sp., assembly GCA_035615875.1. Classification (GTDB taxonomy): domain Archaea; phylum Thermoproteota; class Thermoprotei_A; order Sulfolobales; family Acidilobaceae; genus Thermodiscus. The sequence continues at coordinate 8,866 of WWDN01000085.1, forward strand.
CCTCTATAGCACTCCAATCCGCCCGGTAGAGGCCGTACATTGCAGTCGGCCACGCGCCGCGGGGCACGTGCACCACGGCGTCTACGTGGAGGCTCATGGAGGACAGGGTGAAGGGGAGGCCCCGTAGCCTATCACTGTCAACTATCTCCTCGGCCGTCATTATCACCCTGCGCGAGGCACGTATCTTGAGCTCGTCCTCGTACCGGGGACCCTCAATGACACAGTTACCATACTCGTCGCAGTAATGGGCGTGGATAACCGCTACATCGGGCGTTATAGCCTTCACAGCCACTATCTCGCCCCCGTTGAAGGGGTCCCTCAAGACCCTCCACGTCCCAGCCCTCTCATGCAACTCCACAAGCTGGGACCCCAGAACCCCGGCTACAGGCATGAAGGGTAGCCCGTAGGAGCCGGCTCGTAGCCCCGCTATCACCGCGCCACAGGTATCCTCCAGGAACTCGACGGAGCCCTCCTCGACGGCCCTCCTAACGTTGGGGGCCAAGCCATAGGACTCCAGCGTGGCCATCGCCGCCCTTATACCCCTGAGGGCGCCAGCCGCCACCAGTATGTCGAGCGCCAGGCCAGGCTCCCTGTCTATGAAGTAGAGGTCCCTCCTCCCCGCCTCTATCAAGGCGGTCACGAAGGCCATAGGGTTGCGGGAGAAGGTTATGCCGCTGATCGTTATCGAGTCGCCGTCCTCGACGAGCTCCACGGCCTCCCTAAGGGACAGGAGCTTGCTCCCCACAGAAAACACACCACATAAACAGTCGTAGCACCGGATATATAGAAATTAATGACAGAAATACACGTATCCCCAGACGGGGCTAGCCGGGATCCCACCACCCCTCCACGCGATACGCGTCGCCGACAAGCCACTCATTACCAACGTAGACCTCCCTCAAGCCAGCCCTCCTAGCGGCCTCCACAGCCCTCTCAACGTGATCCCTGCTAGTCGGGGGCAGATCCGGCATCAAATGGTCCGGGTGGAAAGCCAAAAGCACCAACGGGGGCACAGGGTCCAGGGTGGCCAGGTAGCTGGCGATCCTATAGACTTCACCGGGCCCCACATAACCCGGCACGAGCAGCGTGCTCACGACCAGGAGCGGCGGCTCGGGCCTCTCCCCGGCGAGCCCGGCGACTATCCTGGTATTCTCCATGAGCCTCTTCACAGCCTTCTCGCCACGGGCACCCGTGAGGGCCTCGTATATACTGGGCGTCCACGCCTTCCAGTCCACCTTAACTATGCCACCGCTCTCAAGGCTGACCCTGGCCATAGCCCTCATAATGCCGGGATTGGCCAAGCCATCGGTCTCCCAGCAGATCCTCTTAAAGGCCTGACCCCTCCTCCGAGCCTCCTCCAGGATACGCCTGGAAGCGGCCACCAGCTGTGGAGCCTGGGGAGTAGGATCGCCACCGAAATAGCATATACACCTGACCCTGGGATCCAGTGCCCTCTCCACCAACTCCTCCACGGTCAAGAGCCTCCTCCCAAACCCTGGCCTGGCCACGAGCATAGTCTTGTGCTCCGGGTTCTGGCAGAAGGCACAGTCCAAGGGACAACCGCCCATGAACACCGCTAGATTATAGAAGCCCCTCTCAGGCCCAGGCACATCAGTGTACCTAGGATAGCCCCTCGAAGTCGCGGCCGGGCATACGGGCGTCGACACACAGTTAGTCGGGAGCGGGTCAAGGTATGTGAAGCCCACTAGCACGCCATGACCCTCAACCGGCTCAAGCCTACCCCCGCGATTCCTCCACACGCCACAGTAGCCGAGGCCGCCCTCCCGGATCCTACACTCGTTAACACATATCCTACAAGGAACCCCTCCAGGCCCGCTAGGAGGCTCGACGGGGAGCCCTAGAGCACGCCTCCACGACGACCTCCTAGCACGCCAAGCCACCTCAAGGGCCTCCCGCGGTCTCTCCCGGAGGCACCCAGCACATACGCCGAGCCATCCCGAAACCAGCCGGCTCTCCCGGCCGCAGAGCCTACACCTACCCAAATCCTCAGCCCCATACAAGTCGTGTATTCCTGGCGGGGCCTATTAGCTGGGAGTCCAAGGAGGGTCCCTCCCACGATACCCGGGCGCAAGAGAGGGTTCAGGTGCGTCACTGGAGAGGGTTCCTCTTCCCGGGCACGGTTAAGCGGGGCCACCTCCATGTGTCAGGCATATTACGCTGTTGGCGTCCGTCTAGTGGGCATGGCTGTGGAGGGGCTCTACTTGGCTGATCCGCTGAGGGATTTGAGGTCATACATCGAGTGGCTCGAAGAGAGGGAGGCCCTGGTCCGTGTAGGGGAGGAGTTGAGCCCTGTACTTGAGATACCGGCTTTCCTGCGCAGGGTAATGTATCGTCGTGGCCCGGCGGTCTTGTTCGAGGCTGTCAAGGGCTATCGGGGCTGGAGGGTTGCCGGAAACCTGTTCCCAAGCCTAGAGCTGTTCAAGGAGGCCCTCGGCGTTGGGAGGCTGGAGGATGTCGGCGAGAGGCTGACTGGCCTCATGGGTAGGGGGCCTCCGATGGGGTTGATGGATAAGCTGAGGGGCCTCCTGGACGCGGGTAGCCTGGCTAAGATGCTCCCGGGCAGGACGGGTAGGGCGAGGTTCACGAGTAACGTTGTCGAGGCCAGCGCCGGGCCGCTAGAGATGCTCCCGGCCTTCAAGACCTGGCCCTTGGACGGGGGCCGCTACCTCACGTTCCCCCTGGTGGTCACTAGGGATCCGGTCGACGGGGTGTATAACTTTGGCGTGTACAGGGTTATGATCGTCGACGGCTCTAGGGCCGTCATACACTGGCAGATCCATAAGAGGGGTGCAAAGGCCTACTTCGACTCAAGCGATAAGCTGCCGGTTGCGATCGTCTTGGGGAGCGATCCGGGAACCCTCTTCACCGGCGTGGCCCCCGTCCCGCACCCGATGGACAAGTACTTCTTCGCTGGCATAGTGCGTGGGAGGGGCCTCGAACTCTACGAGCTACCCAGCGGCCTGATGGTCCCTGCCAACGCGGAGGTCGTCATAGAGGGCTATGTCAGGAGGGGTGAGCTGGCGGAGGAGGGTCCCTTCGGAGACCACTGGGGCTACTATGACAAGCCCGTCGAGAAGTACCCCGTGTTCCACGTCGAGAGGATGTATTACAGGGACGACCCCATATACTATGGTAGCGTTGTCGGCATGCCTCCCCTGGAGGACGCGGTTATCGGGAAGGCGGTTGAGAGGGTCTTCCTGCCCATCATAAAGATGCTGTTGCCCGAGGTCGTCGACATGGATTTCCCCGTCTACGGCGTCTTCCAGGGGTTGCTGGTTGTGTCTATTAGGAAGAGGTATCCGGGCCATGCGAAGAAGGTTATGAGCGCCCTCTGGGGGCTGGGGCAGACCAGCCTGACCAAGATAATAATAGTTGTCGACGAGGATATAGACGTGCACGACATAAACCAGGTCATATGGGCCGTGTCAAGCCACGTAAACCCCGAGAGAGACGTGGTAATCCTACAACACGCACACACAGACGCCCTAGACCCGGCAATGACCGCGCCAGGACTAGGAAGCAAGCTCGGCATCGACGCAACAAGAAAGCTCCCCGAAGAGAACAACGGCCGGGAATGGCCGAGGCAGGTCGAGGAGGACCCCGCAGTATCGAGTAGGATAGAAGAGCTAGTCGACAAGTACCTACCAAGGACACAGGCCTAGAGCCAGCGAGGGTCCCTCCATTGGAGGAGCCAGCAGGGGCTGAGAGCTGGGATCCGGGAAGCGTAAGGGGCAGGGGCAAGCTAGGCATAGTCATGAGGCTCATAAGGATAGAGCACACCCTCTTCAGCCTGCCCTTCGCATACGCAGGGGCAATACTATCGGGATACCCACTGTCCTGGAGGGAGGCGCTCCTCATATTCACCGCGGTGCTAGGCCTAAGGAGCTCTGCAATGGCCTACAACAACATAGCAGACCTGCCAATAGACCGGCTAAACCCCCGTAGCTCCAAGAGGCCCCTAGTAACGGGGGCGTTGGGCATAAGGGAAGCCTACCTGGTAGTAGTAGCTGGCTCCCTCCTCTACTATCTAAGCGCCGCGCTACTCAACAAGTACGCGCTACTCTACAGCCCCATACTATGGCTACTAGCCCACACGTACCCCTACGCCAAGAGGATACACAGCTACCCCCACTACCACCTGGGGCTGGTGCTAGGCTTCACCGTATTCGGCGGGGCAGTCGCCGTGGCAGGGAGCCAGCCGGGCGCGGACAACTGGATGGTGCTGAGGAGCGTCCCATGGATATACCTTGTAGCGGTCACCCTATGGGTCGCGGGCTTCGACATATACTACAGCGTGCTGGACTACGACTTCGACAAGAGCCACGGGATAGGCAGTGTACCCGCCAAGCACGGCAAGCAGAGGGCCATGCTCATAGGCCTCGCAACCCACCTAGCCGCCTCGGCGCTACTCCTAGCAGGGGTAGCCATGTACTGGGGCACGACCGGGTGGTTCACTCTCACGATGACTCTGGCGGCGATCGCCATAATGTTATACGGAGACGTCAAGTGCCTCCGGGACGAAAACTACATCCCGAGGGCCTTCAACCAGAACCTGGCCGTGGGAATCCTCATATCACTAGGGATAATACTAGACTACGCAGTCCAAGCCCTAGCCCACTAGTGCCCCCCAAGTAGAGCCAGGGCTACTCTATCCTTGAAGCCAGATAGAGCAGCTGGTAATGGGCGATAGGCCTAGAGAATATCAAGAACCTACTACCCTTAACCACCCTCAGCTTCCCCGTAAACAACGCCCTAGTAGGGGTGAGTCGCCACCTGAGCATAGAGAGCCAGGTCTCCAGAGAAGCCTCAAGCGCGATGTCCGCCTCCCTCAAGGCCTCCTCCACGCCCGCCTCCCTAACACCACTACACCTCCCATCGACCACGTTGAACAACAGGGCCCTCCTAGACCCGTCGCTCATCACAACGATGACACCAATTACCTCCGTGA
>WWDN01000086.1:0-6785 GCA_035615875.1 Thermodiscus sp.
GGCCTCGGGGGCTGTTGAGGGACCCTCTAGTCCGGGGGGCCGTGCGCCTCCTCAAGGGTGTCTTGGTTTGAAGGGGGAGTGTAGGGGTCTGGAGAGGAGGGCTTATGAGGTTATGAGTACCCCGGTTGTTTCGATCCAGCCCGATTCTACGCTTGAGGAGGCTAGCAGGGTTATGTACGAGAGCAACGTTGGCAGTGTTGTCGTGGTCGAGCCCGGGGGGAGGCTGGCTGGGATACTTACCAGGAGGGATGTGTTGTACCTGGTGGCGTCGGGGGAGGCTAGGAGGAACCCGAGGGTGTCGACTGTAATGGCTACAAGTGTCATAACGGGGAGCATGGACGAGGAGCTCTCCAGCATACTATCCAAGATGAAGACTGCTGGGGTCAAGCACGTGGTGGTAGTAGACGATGAGGACAAGCCTGTGGGGATCGTGAGCATGTGGGATGTGCTCATGTCTGTTGCAAGGGAATGCCTAATGGACGACTACTAGCCCCTCCACTAAACCCGGGGGGCTCGGGGAAGAGGGTCCCTCCGGCCTTATGGGGTGAGCGCCGTTGAACGTGCTTGTACTGGGTGGATGCCGGTTCATAGGATACGATGCTGCTCGAACCCTCGCGGAGAAGGGGTATCACGTGTCTATCCTTGACGATGAGAGGTGTCCTGGGCCCGTTGATGGGTTAGATGTCAATAGGGCCGAGCCTGTCAACGCGGATTTGCTAGGCCATGTTAGGAACGTCGACATCATCATAAACGCCTATGAGTTCGAGGGCGTGAACGAGGCTAGAAGGAGGACTGGTGAGGCGTATAGGGCTAACGTCGAGCTAGCCTATAGGATACACGAGGCCGTGATCGGCTCCAGAGTTGAGAAGGTCATACACCTCTCCACAGCCGCCGTCTATGGCGAGGCGGAGCACACACCAATACCCGAGAACCATAGGACCCTCCCCGTCAACTGGTATGGAGCTAGCAGGCTCGCGGGGGAGACGATAATATACTCGCTCTACACCGAGAGGCGTGTCCCTGTCGTCGTGTTGAGGGTGTTCAACGCCTACGGGCCCGGGGAGTGGCTGCGCAACAATCCCGGCGTCATATACGAGTTCATAACAGCGGCCCTGGAAGGAGGCTACATTAGATTGGAGGGTGGCGGGGGCCAGGTGAGGGATTTCGTGCACGTGGTCGATGTCGTGAGGGCTGTCGAGGAGTCGATAGACCTTGCCCCGGGAGTCTACAACGTGGGGTCGGGGAAGGGCGTGTCCATCAGGGACCTCGCCAACCTCATAGTCAGGATACACGGGGAGCCTGTCGAGGTCGTCATAGCGAACCCGAGGCCCGGCGACGTCTCGAAGAGCATCGCTGATATAGCGAAGATAACGGGAGCCTCCGGGTGGAGGCCACTCATACCACTAGAGTACGGGCTGGAGAAGCTATACCAGCTATACAGGGAAAAGCTATCCACGGCGGCCCGATAGGGACCGGCAGACCTCCCCCTCCAGCCCTCTAACCCTCCTATACAACGCGCCGACTACCCGGTTATTCACATACCTTCCATGGGGCCTCAGGGCCCCGGAGAAGGTCTTGGGTATGTGTAGCAACTCGTGCAACAGCGTCTTCAACTTCCCGCGGCAATCGAGGCTATCAAACCTCTCCGCGACCACCTCTACCACGTAGCCTGGCTCTAGGCCGACAACAATCCAGGGCCTCGGCAACCCGTAGATCCTGGCCACCGCCCTCGTGGAGGAGCCTCTACTCCTCACGCAGTGGATCCTAGACGGGTCTATGTGTGGGAATAGCCCTGTCGAGAGTATGAGTTTAATGGCCTCGCAGACGTCGTCGGCCCTCTCGTAGCGTACCCTGGGCACTAGAGGGACACCCCTCCGGGGGGCCCTACAAGACCCTTCCAAGGGCTAGCGAGGCTATCATGACCCCGTAGATGTTTAGCGTGACCGGGTCGGTATCCACCATTACCCTGGCGATCTTGACCTGACTCAGGCTGGCCTTCAAGAGGAGGTCCCTGTAGTTGTGCTCGTCAACCCCAGCGATATACGCCAGGTACCTGGAGCTGGGCCTTGTCCTGACCACCTCGTCGAGGGGACTGGCTGGTATGCCTGTTAGCATGCTGTGGTAGAGGGCCGCCGCCTCTATGGAGGGCGTGTAGAGGATTCCATCATAGCCCCCCTGGGAGGCCTGCTCTATCTCCCTGGAGTACCTGGATTCAACCCACTCAAGCGCCTCTGGCAGGGCCTCCACCTCGCCCCGAACCCTCTCCTCCCGGGCGCCCAGGAGGCGGGGCCTCCAGAGGAGTGACGCTACCATCATAGTCAGGAGAGGGTTCTCGCCGGGTACTGTAATCCTCTTGGCTCCTGTCTGGTCGAGGGTCTCCTCGACGGCTGGGTGCATCTCGGGGCCTACAACATAGACCTCTAGCCCCAGCGCCGAGGCAGCCATTGCAATGTTCACGACCCTAACGTCCCTATCGCTGGAAGTGTATGCTACCACTGTGCCGGTCTCCCGGTATGGTACTATGTGCACGCTGGCTAGGGCGGCGTGGGCCAGCGTGGCCCTCAGCCCGGCGTGTAGTAGTGCTAGGTAGAGTATGTGGGCCGCGGGCTTCGCGTCCCAGGTGTAGGTTATTATCGCGTCGTCCCGTATGGGGGGTCCATCTAGCCTCCTGGCCCCTCTAATCGCCTCTAGTATGGCTTCCCTCGCTGTGTTAGACGAGTGCAATGTCGAGCGCCCTGCAACAGCTACACTCCTCCCGGCGGGGGTCTCTCCCCAGCCTCGGTATCAGCTTGTAGAGGATTTCCCTGGCCCTGGAGACGTTCTGCTTCATAATCCTCTCGACCTCCTCGGCCGTGACCGGGTGGTCAGCCCACACGTCGTAGTCGGTCACCATTGCTAGGGTGGCGTAGCATATCTGGGCCTCGCAGGCCAGGTTCACCTCGGGGACAAGCGTCATGCCTATTATGTCGGCCTTGAACACGTCCTTCCACACCCTGCTCTCGGCCCTCGTAGAGAACCGGGGGCCCTCTATGCAGACGTAGGTCCCCTTATCGTGGACCGGATAACCCAGGCTCCGCGTAACCTCCACCAGCTCCCTCCTCAGGTCTTCGCAGAAGGGGTCAGCCATGCTCACGTGGGCGGTCACGGGCCCATCGAAGAACGTGTACTTCCTTGACTTGGTCATGTCAATGAACTGGTCTGGGACTACGAAGTCGCCGGGCTTATAGTCCATCCTTAGGCTGCCCACCGCCGACACGCTCACGATCCACTTTACCCCGAGGCTCTTCAAAGCCCAGATGTTGGCCCTGTAGTTTATCATGTGGGGCGGGATCCTATGCCCTCTGCCATGCCTGGGCAGGAAGGCCACCGGCACCCCCGATACCCTGCCCACGGTTATGAAGTCGCTCGGCTCGCCGTAAGGCGTATAGACGCGGACCTCAACGGGGTCCTCCACGATGCCCGGGTCGTACAGTCCACTGCCACCGATTATACCCACGAGGGCCCTAGCCCCCTCGGGCCTCACTATAGTCCCAGAGACATAGGCCATCGTGCAACCCCGCCTACACGATACTATACCAGGCCACTATTAATCAATCCCGCCAGGACCACCAAGCCACTCCACGTATGAAAGGGCCCTGACAACCATGGTAGCGTAGAGGCCCCTCGGGAGGGAGACCCAGAGCCGAGCCCTAGCGGGCTCCAGAACCCTACAGGCAAGCCTGCAAGGCTCGACCCCGACGGGCCTCATCGGCGCCCTAGCCGGCAGGATCCAGGGGGATAGCGACTCCTCCGAGAGAATCCTCCGGAGTAGACTGGCCCAGCTGCCCCGGGACCAGTAGAGCCTCCTACTCGGGAGCCTGGAGGCCCAGGCAGTCCTCCTTTCAGGGCAGAGGGCTCCCGTCTCCCTCTCATAGACTAGGGGAGGGTCCCTAGGCCTGTAAACCGTGGAGACCATCCGATTCCAGATGTAGGACTGGAGCGCCTCCACAGCAATCGACGCTGGCAAACCTTTCAGGGCCCTCAGGGGGTCCCTCGCGGCCCGGACCTCCCTGAGAGCCCTCTCCTCGTAGCCGCCACTATACCTCCTCTGGAGTGGGTACCTGTAGCGGTACTCTATGGCTATCATCCCGTACCCGGCTAGCTTGAGTAGGAGGCCTACTAGGTGGGTGTTTGGCCTGTCGACGCCGAATCTCTGGGGGCCGTATAGGCCTGGCACTACCAGGCCCCTAACGGCACTGCATAGGCCGTCTGGGTCCCCCTCTACGATTTCAACGTCGAGGCGGAAGTTGTTCCACAGGTGGCCTCCCAGGGCCGGGGGCTTCTCCCTATAGCCTACCAGCCATGCCTTGAAGCCCCTCCCCTCTACAACTGGGGGAGGGTCCCTCGCGGCGCGTACGAACATGTACTGGTAGGTTACCGCGTTGGAGTCCTTCAAGCCGAGGAAGCGGGCTTCTCCCCCGAGGAGCCTGGAGAGCTCGCGGGCCACCCGTAGCGTTGTGTGGCCCTCCTTCCAGACCAGGTATACCGCGTAGGACCCCCTGGGGGAGGCCTTGATCCTCCTCTCGGCCACTACGAATCCCTTGGGCCTGGAGAGCCTTGAGACCATGGGTGTGGCTGGCTCGAACTCCAGCCCCCACAGCCTCTCCAACGCCCTCTCCAAGCCCCAGTCCAACCCTAGAGGGACCCTCCCCTCAAGCGTGTGGAACCGGGTAAGAGTATAACTATGCCAGTCATACTCTTCGGGAGTGGCCGCGGTGACTGGGCCCCTACTCGCCGAGGCCGGGTGGCTCGCCGGTTGTTGAGGAGGTGGTCCTCTTACATGGCAGGAGCGGCCCACTCTAGTAGAGCTTGAGGGACCCCGTTATCCTGTCCACAAGCGCCGAGGGAGCCGGGCCTATGGCTACCGCCGTCCTGGTCCCCGGAGGTAGCTGTGTGTGCCCCGCATCCACTACTATCGATGCAGGCAGGCCCTCGACCCTAGCCCTCTCATAGAGTTCCAGGAGCTCCTCCAGGCCCTCGACCCTCAGCACGACCTTCTTCTGCCCCTCCCTCCTCCAGGCCTCAAGCCACTCAAGCCACCTCCTATTCCCGGAGTCGAGTATCTTGAACACCGCCTCACACGATGCATGGGCCGCCTGGGCGGCGGCCTTCCCCCTACCCATATCAAGGTCCCTCCTCAAGACTATCGCCTGCTTATACACCACACGTGACCCCCATACCATTCTGGCTTGTAGTGCGGCGTTAAGTTATAGCCCTCCACCCGGGGCCTCTCCACCTGGGGAAGCTGGTTGGCGTGGTTCGCCCTTGTAGTGACTAGCGACAGGGTCTACCGGGGGGAGAAGGAAGACAAGCTAACCCCCCTAGCCAGGGAGTACCTAGAGGAGAGGGGCCACCTGCTAGTGTATAAGCGGGTTGTCCCGAACAACCCCTTCATGATAAGACAGGCAGTTGTCGACGCCGCCAGTAGGGCTGACGTGGTCCTGGTTACGGGAGGCACGGGCCTGTCAAAGCGTGACATATCGATAGACGTGCTGGAGTCCATAGCCGACCGCCGGGTGCCGGGCTTCGGGGAGCTGCATAGGATGCGTAGCATGGAGAGCGTGGGGCTGCGGGCCATCCTCTCCAGGGCCTCCGCCTACATGATCGGAGGGACCCTCATAGCCGTGTCGCCCGGCAGCCCCGACGCCGTCAGAGTGAGCCTAGAGATACTCGCCGGGATCGCCGATCACGTCAGGGACCTGGCCCGCGGTAAGAGCCACTGGGACGCCAAGGCCTGCGGGGGACATACTTAAAACCCTCGGCGTAGTGCTGTAGGGCTTATGGGAGGGCTGCGGAGTTGAAGGGAGACTATATAGTAGGGCGACACGTCTACGGAAGCCTCTACGGCATACCAAGGGAGAAGGCTGTAGACGAGGAATACCTCAGAGACCTCATAAAGAGGGCCGTGGAGGCGGCCGGGGCCACGCTACACGATTTGAGGAGTTGGAGGATTGAGGGAGAGAAGGGGGGTGTCAGCGTTATAGCCCTGGTCCTGGAGAGCCATATAGCCCTCCACACATGGCCCCACTACGACTACGCCACCTTCGACGCCTACACCTGCGGCGAAAGTGCAGACCCCTGGAAGGCCTGGGACCTCATACTCAAGGAGCTCAAACCAAAATACTACACAGTAGGCTACACGGACAGAAGCCAACTCCCAGTAGAGTAGAAGTATCCGGTAGACGAGCCAATACGCCAGACAGTATATGTACAAGTATACTGGCCCGTGCACAGGACTCACCGGCAACAAATACCCGAGAACAGGCCATGGGAAAGGAGTCCTCTACAGTACCTTGATTATTACGTAGATACATGTACTGTGCAATCGCTTTTAGATATAAGGGGCGCTTCTCTACGGTAAAGCGTAGACCTGGAGGATCTCTATATCGGGGAGTGCTTGACATGGCTGATAGTCTTAAGACCTTTGCAATCATAGCAGTACTCTTCATACTACTCCTAACAGGGCAAATAGCATTTAGCCAGCCGAGAGACCACTGGAACAACATAATCACCGAGAGAGAGATAAACTTCAAAACAAGAGCCATAGCATACTGTGAAGACCCCAGTGGAAACGATAGGATATTCCTTGTGTTTAGGGTGGACTCGGAGGTTGACTCCTTCTCTGTAACATCGTTCGACCGAGACACGGGAGACATATACAGCGTTGGTTCAGCCACGGCAGCCTACATAGGGTATACTGGGACGGGAGTCCCCATGGCGGCGGCCTGCGAAGGCAACTACCTCTA
>WWDN01000087.1:0-18936 GCA_035615875.1 Thermodiscus sp.
CTGGCGAACGGGGAGCTAGGTGCATTTGCGCTAACAGAGCCGTGCTGTGGCACCGATGCGGCCTCGATAACGACGAGGGCTGTCCTAGACGGGGATGAATGGGTTATAAACGGCAGGAAGGTCTTCATCACGAATGCTCCATACGCGACCTTCTTCCTGGTGGCTGCCCGAACTGGGAAGCCCGAGGATAGGCATAGGGGCGTCTCCGTGTTTGTTGTTGACAAGAGCGACTGTATCGAGGTCTCGAAGCTTGAGATGATGGGTTACAGGGGGAGCGGGACTAGCGAGGTGGTCTTCGAGGATTGCCGTGTCCCAAAGGAGAACATGGTTGGAGAGGTTAACAAGGGCTTTAAGATAATTATGGATGGGCTCAATGAGGGCAGAATAATCACGGCCTCCACAGGTCTAGGCATAATGCAAGCAGCCTTCGAGGAGGCACTGGAGTACAGCAAGCAGAGGACATCCATGGGGAAGGCATTGATAGAGCACCAGATGGTCCAGCACATGATAGCGGAGATGAAAGTGCTACTAGAGGCCTCCCGCCAGCTCATCTACACGGCCGCGGTCAAAGTCGATCGAAACGAGCCAGACTATCCAATGTGGAGTAGCATGGCCAAGCTAGCAGCGGCGAAATGGGGCGTAGACCTGGTCCGGATGGCCATGCAGGTCATGGGCGGCATAGGCTACAGTAAGGAGAGCACGATCGAGAGACACTACAGGGATATAAAGATGATTGAGATAGGCGACGGAACCAATGAGGTCCAGAGGATGGTCATAGTAAAGGCGTTACTGGGCAAGGTCCGTGCACCTAAAGCATAGCCCCCGGAGTCACATGCACCCGGGCGGTGCCTAGATGGCAGTGATAGTACTCCCGAAGAGGATAATCTGGAACGAGGGCTCGGCCGACGCCCTAGTAGCCCTCGCAAGCGACCTGGACGCCTCCAAGATACTCGTAGTGACCGACAAGGTCATAAGGGGTCTTGACTGGTTCAACACGATAATGGATACACTGGCTTCAAATGGTCTAGATGTTGAGGTCTACGACGAGGTCGACCCGGAGCCCAGTCTAGAAGTCGCAGACAAGGTGGCTAACGCGATCCAGAGGGTCGAGCCAGACCTCCTGCTAGCCGTTGGAGGCGGGAGCGTTATAGACGCGGCGAAGGCCGGGAAGATAAGGTTTCTACGGCCCGACACAAGTATAGAGGATATTGCTCCATTCAACCCGCTCCGCATAGAGTTCGAGAAGCCCATACTTGTCGCGATGCCTACGACCGCTGGCACGGGGAGCGATGCGAGCTTCGGCATAGTACTGACTAAGGTGGGGGAACGGGGCAGGGAGAAGATAGATGTGGCCAGCTACGATATAGTACCCTACGCCACTATCCTAGACCCAAGGCTGCCTCGATCAGCGCCGAGGAGCATTATAGTGGGGGCGGCGCTCGACGCGCTGGGACACGCGCTGGAAGCCCTAGTGGCTAATCAGGCTAACCCCTTCACAGACGCGTTGGCTGAGAAAGTGGTCCCGGTTATAATGACTGGACTAAAGGAGGCGCTGGAGGGCGAGATGGACCGCATGGCTGAGGTACACATGGCGGCTACAATGGCTGGGATAGCATTTACGAATGGGGGTCTAGGCTTGATCCACGCCATAGCGCATCCCCTGGGCGCTAAGCTAAGGATACACCACGGGACTATGGTTGGTATAGTGATCCCTGCGGTAGTCAAGTACAACTATAAAGATGAATATTCGAGGAAGAAGTACGAAATGGTTAAGACAATCCTGGAATCCGTCTACGGCCTAGAGCCGCAGGATACACTATACGGCCACATACTGGCGTTCTACAAGGGGATCGGGTTCAAGCACAGGATAAGAGACTACGGCGTAGAGAGATCCAGGTTCGAGGAGGTGATAGACCTGGTCGTGGAGGAAGCCTATCATGATCCATCCATCGCTTACGCAAGACTAATACCGACGCCCGAGGAGCTCAGAGAGCTACTAGAGTCGCTCTACTAGGCTGCATTAATCCATCCGGGCAAACCGAAATATATCGCCTCTCAACACATAAAGGGTAACGGTGCAGAGCCATGCCCCGTTTTCCTAGCAGGGAGTGGGCGGAAGCCTACTGCCGCGAGCTCAACAACAATCCGAACTACGAGAGGAGCGGTAAGGGGTGGGTATGGCCGATACTCTTCAAGATATCCAAGCTCCCCGAGGAACTGGATAGGGAGTTCAATGGGAAGAAGCCGGGCTTTGTACTGAAGCTAAACAATGGCAAGTGCGAGGGGGTAGAATGGTATGATGACGCTAGTCAGGCAGATGCGCCCTTCATCCTGTCAGCCACGTACGACGACTGGCTAGACATTATATCCGGGAAGATCAACCCGCTGACCGCTATATTGAGGAGGAAGCTGGTAGTCGAGAAGGGCAATTATTCGGTGATCATGCGTTATCCCATAGCCGCCCTTGAGATGGTTAAGACTGCTCAGCGCGTCGGGGTGGAGTGAACCCGCAGAAGTGTCGAAGCGGGCACACGGAGCAGTCCCCGCACGTGGAACTGGTGTCGGCATCTCGGAGGGGCTTGATGAGGCCGCTCCCGGCTAGTGTTGAAGCCAGTAGCCTAGCCCTGGAGAGGGGGATATCGAGTTCCCTGGCTATCTGCTCAACGCTTTTTCCAGCTCTAGCTTTCTTCAGGAACTCTACTATCGTGCTAGACAAGTATCTCCACCACGTGATACGTTATAGTGGCGAATAGGATAGCTACTAGTATGGAGTAGACGGCGTAGAGTGCTACCAGTTTCCACGATTTCACGATGCTCCTCATGGCCGCCAGGGTCGCTATGCAGGGGAAGTATAGTGTTATCATTACCAGGAAACCCACCGCCTGGGGTACTGAGAGGCCGAGTTTCTCAACAGCGACTTGACTGGTCTCCTCACTATAGCCTAGGGTGATGGCGATAGCGGTCAAAACACCCTCCTTAGCTATAAGTCCATCCACCAGTGCTAGTCCGAGCACCTGGTCTCTGTCCTCGCCCACGCCGATTAGCCTCATGAGGTCGCCCACCCTCTCTCCTATTATCCCGCCGTAGCTGAGCGCAGGGTCCTCAGTGTAGCCGGTTGGACCGTAGGAGAGTAGTCCCCAGGTCACGATTGCCAGTAGGAAGATTATGGTCCCGGCCTTCTTTATGAAGTGGGCTGTGTTGTCGCGAACATACCACCATATGACTTTCCAGTGGGGTCTATGAACGGGGGGCAGCTCCATTATAAGTTCGGGCTTTGCTTCGTAGGGTATTCTCTTCTTCATATAGATGCGTTTCTGGACGAATCTAGAGGCTATCCAGGCCGTCATCAGCGCCGCGATTAATGCCTCAACGTATACAATAGAGACAGCTATAGTCTGGACGAGAACACTATGTATCAACACGCTGGTTATCGCTATTATAACCGCAAGCCTGGCCTGGCACGGTATGAAGGGAACGGCGAAAGCCGCTCGGAACCGTTCATCCTCGGGCAACCCCCTGGTAGCGTACTCGGCCGGGACGTTGCAACCCATGCCCAGTAGGAGCGGGAAAACGCTGCGACCGGAGAGCCCAAACCTATAGAATAGGGGATGGAAGCTTATCGCCATTCGAGTAGCTATACCGGAATCCTCCAATATACCCAGTGAGAGGTAGACTAGCATAACTAGCGGGAGGAAGCTCAACACGAACCCGACTCCACCTATTATACCTTCTCCGATGAGACCAGCCCAAGGCTGGGATAGGTGCTCTCCAACAACACCGGATAGACGCGCGAACAGGGACTCCAGCAGGCTAGAGAGGTTGTACTCCTCCAGAGCTCTAGCGGCACCCTCCCACCCCATGTACCTGAAGATCATGTTTAGAGGGAAGCCCGTGTTTAGAGAGAATACCGCCCCGAAGGTCGCGAAGAGCCCAAGGAAGCTGGCAATAGGCCCATAGAGAGGGTGCAATAGTACGTCGGCGAGCTTCTGCCAGTAGCCGCCCGCTGGCTTTCTCTTAACGATGACACTAGAGGCTAGATCCTCTACGAACTTAAGCCTCCTCTCGGCTAGGTAGAGCTCCGGTTGCAGGGAGACCTTCTTCTCAGCACTCTCATAGATTCTGCCCGCTTCTTCGAGCACATCGTTATAGCCGAGCTCTTCTATTATGTATGCAAGCGCCTCGTTTCTATTTAGAAGTTGCACGGCGATCCATCTGGGAGAGACGTCGAACCGAGCGGCCACCTCTCTTACTCCCGGGTTGGAAGCCAGCCTTCCTATCTCATCCTCTAGTAATCCATAGTCTATGAGGAGGGGCTTCGGGCTCCATCTAGACTCGCCGGTGATGTAGTCGTATAGTAGGTTTAGACCTTCTCCCTCCAGAGCCGACGTGACTACAATAGGCACGCCAAGGGTTTTACTCAGTTGCTCGACGTCAATGTGTATGCCTAGCGTGTGGCTGAGCGCGTGCTTGGTTAAAGCTACAATCGTCTTGTGGGGAGCCATTTCGATGAGCTGGACTATAAGGTTAAGGCTCCCCTCCGGATTCGTGGAGTCTAGCAGTGCTATTATGACGTCGGGTTTAAGCTTGAGCAGGGCTTCGAGTGTAACGTTCTCCTCGGGGCTTGTCGGCACCAGGCCGTATGCCCCTGGGGCGTCCACGATACATATACGCTTCCCGTCTGCCTCTAGCCTGCCTATATGTAGGTCAACTGTTACTCCAGGCCAGTTTGCTACGGTGGATGATCTTCCCGTGAGCGTGTTGAACAGGACGCTTTTACCGGCGTTGGGAGCTCCGACTAGGACTACTATCCTGTCGCAGTCCTTTAACTCGCTTATAGCTCCCGACTCTCTTGTCGCCGCGTGGTGGCTGTGCACTTCCTTCATCCACCATCTAGTGTAACAGCGTGGAGGCTATAGGTGTGGGGCTATATACTTCGTGAAAGAGTGCTTGTTAGAAGTTCCTTCTAGTCTTTCCCTTCTCTTCGCGGCTCGCCTAGCCTGACGCGTAGCTCGTCTATGAAGTGTACGTCTAGCTGTGGGTAGGGTATCTTTATCCCAGCCTCTTCCAGTACTTTCTTCAGCCTGGTCTGTAGCTCTATCTTGGTTGCGAACCAGGCCTGGGTTGGAGTCCAGCATCTCATCTTGAATATTATACTGCTGTCGCCGTATTTGTCTACGAAGACTTCCGGTCCCGGGTTAACTAGGCATAGTGGGTGTTCTTCCATGAACTTCTTCAGGGTGCTGACGACGTGGTCTATATCTGACTCGTAGTGTACTCCTATGGCGAACTCGACCCTCCTAGCCTTCATGCGCGAGTAGTTCGTGATTATACTGTTGAATACCTCGTTGTTAGGTATCCTGACGATCGGCCCGTCCCAGGTCCTCAGGAGGGTGGAGAAGACGTTGATCCCTGTTATGATCCCGGAATAATTCGATATCGTGACGGGATCCCCTATCTTCAATGGCTGCTCTATAAGTATCATGATACCACTGACGAGGTTGCTGAGAGTGCTCTGGGTGGCGAGACCCACCACAATGCCGGCGAAGCCACCCGCTATAACCAGGGAGCTAAGGCTTATGCCGAAAGGCGTGAGGGCGGCCACCCCAGCGAGTATCAGGAGCGAGTAGTAGACTGCGGATTCCAGGGGCTTATAGACGTGTGCTGGTAGCCTCTGGTAGAGGCTCCTCTTTATCACTAGCTTAACGATTACCGCGAAGAGGATCCCGGCCACCAGTATCGCTAGCGCCACCAGCACCTTGCCCGCGTTCGTCACAATAGACTGCTCAAGGGACTCCAGGGACGCCAGGGCGCTACTAGCCATTGACCATACACCTCCTATGGCTGCGGCAGATACCTCTTGACAACGTCGACCTTCATCGTGAAGGGAAGCGTGTAGGCGAAGCCGACCGGTATATGCACCCTTCTCATGCGGTAGGGCTCGAAGCGGACGGGTCTAAGTCCCTTCTTAGGAGGTACCTCGAACCTCCTAGTCACTGCTACATTACCCTGGACGGCCACCTCTAGCTGTGGATAGTAGAGCCTGCCCTCGTCGTCGACGTAGAAGTCTGCTCCAGAAGCGTTGAAGCCTACTCCAGGCAATAGCACGCTTGATCCCCTCACGATGAAGCGGACGATCGCGGTGCCCTCCTGGTACTCAAGGTCCTCCTCGTCGAACACTGCGCTAGCCTTGTAGTAGCGGGCGAGGGTCCCCTCTACCACATCGCCAATCAGCGTGTGCTTCACCCTAGAGGGCGCGAGTCTAACCAGGGCTAGCTCTCCCGCATACACCTCTATCTCTATTGGCGCTAGCGTCCAGTAGTCCTCGCCCTCCTCGATCAGTATCCTCTTATCGAAGTCGACGTAGATGTAGGGGGTCGCCGATAGCACCCTATATATGGCTGGTATTGGAACCGCGTGCACAGGCCGCTCCGGAGGGACCCTCGCTGAGACGCATCCGTACCTGTCACAAGCCTCCAGGTCGCCGTCACTGCTCCGCTTGATCTCGATATCGCCGAGGCGGATCTCTTCACCCGCCATTATCCGCCACGGCACCTTCAGCATTAGCCCCTTCTCCACGCCGCTAGCCCCGTTTAGTTGGAGGCGTTGTGTGTTGGAGAGTAAAATATGGTGGGGGACCCTTCTAGGTTGCTAGCCTAAATTACAGGTGCGTGGCCATGATTGAGCGTGGTGTGCGCGTTGCCAGCGTATAATATCGTGTCCCTCGGCGTATATGATGGGAGCATGGACTATGTTGGAGACGTGCTACTAGTCGAGGACGGATATATCAGGGGAGTGAATAGGAGGGCCTCCTACGCGAGGGATGTCGTAATAGAGGGCTATGTGCTCCCCTCGTTCGTAGACGCCCACCTCCACCTAACCTGGATAGGATTACTAAAGAATGGAGTGGACCTCTCGAACGCCAGAAGCCCCAAGGACGTAGCGAGACAGCTGGCGAGAGCCCAGGGCCCTCTGGCCTATGGGAGGGGCTGGGACCAGGAATCCTTCACCGATAGAGGGACCCTCCCAACCAGGAGGATCCTAGACCAGTATATCGATGACAGGCCGGCCGTAGCCGTTAGAGTATGCGGCCACCTGGCGGTAGTCAACACCAGGGCTCTAGAAATGACGCGAGTCCACGAGAAGTATCCGGGCCTAGTCGATAGGGAGCGTGGCATAGTCTACGAGGACGCCGTCGAGCATGTAGTAAACCAGCTCCTCAACCTAGTAGACGTAGTCGACCTAGTCAAGACCGGGCTGGAAGAGGCATACTCCCACGGGATAGGCGGGGTATCCAGCATGTCGTGCCCGCTCTCAGAGGCAAAGGCCCTGAAGGCCCTAGAGGACAGAGGAGATACGCCGCCGGTTAGAGTGGCATGCTATCCCAGGACCCGGGACCTCGCAGACTCAATTGCAGTCATAAAGGGCTCGTCACAGGCTGCTGTGGCTGGCGTTAAGGAGTTCGCAGACGGGAGCCTGGGGGCTAGAACCGCATACCTCTCCAGGGACTACAGCGACGACCCTGGGAACCGGGGCATAAGGCTGCTGACTAGCAGGGAGATAGTCGATATAGGGAGGAGGGTTCTAGAGAGGGGTCTCAGGATAGCAGTCCACGCAATAGGAGACGCGGCCCTCGACGAAGTGATAGAGGCCTACAGCGAGCTACAGCCCGGAGCCTCGGGTAGAGTCGAGCATGCAAGCATAGCGAGGAGAAGCCAGATCTCCGAGCTCGCCAGGCTAGGAGTCCACGTCGTAGTTCAACCCCACTTCAGGGTCTCAGACTGGTGGATAGAGGATAGAATAGGAGGCGACAGGATGGAATGGGCCTACCCCTTCAAGACCATGGCCAGAGCCGGAGTTAACCTTGCACTCTCAACAGACGCCCCCATAGAGCCTATAGACCCTCTAGCAACCATAAAGGCTGCAATGTCAGAGTGTAAACAGAGGGCTTGCAGGCCCGAAGAGGCTCTAAGCCAAAGAGACTCTATACGCTACTACACAACCGGCAGCGCCCAGGCCTCCGGGGGTCCGGCGGCGATGCTCGGGAAAATAGAGGCTGGCGCTCCAGCGAGCCTCATATGGACTAGCACCGATCCGGCCTCCTCCAGGATAAGCCGGGTCTACTGGGTGAGGGTCCCTCCAACAGCTTAACCCCGGTAAGCGGGCTATAGTTAACCTTAAAGAGCCGTACTCGGCAATCTACACTAACCGCGAATACCTCATTGAGATAAGATAGGGTGGAGTCCTTGGACTGTGATTTATCGCTTACAGGCTTGAGAGCGGCAGTAACGGCGTCTACCAAGGGTATAGGCAGGGGCATAGCCACTGCACTGGCCTCCTGTGGGGCCAAGGTGGTTATAAACGGTAGAGAGCCTGAGGGGGTTGAGAAGGCTCTGGAGTCCTTGAAGGACAAGGGGGAGGTTTACGGGGTAGCGGCTGACCTGTCGAAGGAGGGGGAGGCTGCAAGGTTCGTCGAGGAGGCAGTAGGGCTGCTCGGAGGCCTGGACTCGCTCGTCTACGTCCCGCCACCTGTGCCAGGAGGCAGATTCCTCGCCGTGGAGATGAAGGCTTGGAGACTCAGCTACAGGCTGCTGGTAGAGGCCGCTATTGAGGCGGTTTCCACTGCCTATCCCTACCTTGAAAAATCCGAGAACCCGTCCATAACCTTCGTAACTAGTATAGCGGCTTGGGAGCCTCTACCCGAGATAGCTACTAGCAGCGTGCTACGTCCTGGCCTACACGCGATGACTATACTCCTGGCTAGAGAGCTGGGCCCCTCGGGGATCAGGGTGAACGCCATAGTCCCGGGTTATATAGAGACTGACAGGCTACGGGCGGTAGCTGGCATGAGGTCCAGGGAGTTGGGCTCCTCGGTTGAGGAAGAGCTGGCAAAAATGGCTAGGGGGGTCCCTCTCGGGAGGCTTGGGGACCCCTTGGATATTGGATGGACGGTAGCCTTCCTGGCTTCGCGCAGGGCGTCCTACATTACAGGCGCGTTGGTCCCGGTGAGCGGTGGCCTCCACTCTAGTATTCGCTAGTCTTCGACTGGCTCCCAGTACATGATGTCGGTGATGGCCCCGGTCCTCTCCTCTTCTTTCTTGAAGACCGGCCTGACCTTCATGCCAGGGTACACGCTGTCGGGGTCAGCGTTTATCACGCCGAGATAGCCTCCGACCGCGCCTGGAACCGTTATCAAGCCCAGCACCTGTGGCTCTTCAAGCTTGTTCCCGTAGAAGTCCTCGTAGACCACCGTTACCAGGGCTACCGTGAAGGGGCCGGTAACCTCTATTACATCGCCCTTGCTCAGTTCCGCGTCTGGGCAGAAGGTCTTAGGCGGTAGGAGGAGTTGGTCGCCGCACAGCATGCCTGGCACCTTGCCCCGCTTCAGGAACTCGGCCATCTCCCTCCCGTGTATGCCGGGCGTGTAGAGGTAGTACTCGGTCTCCTGCTTGCCGGGGTAGTGTATCACGTCTCCCGGCAGAGCCCTCTTATCCCAACTCACAGCCCATCACCCCTCCTCCACGGGCTCGAAGCACTCGATATCATTAACCGACCCAGTCCTCTCCTCCGGGGGCTTCCACCGCGGCTTCACCCTCAATCCTATCGCCGATCCATCCATCACCTGCTCCGGCGTGACACCGCATATCCTGTGGAACATTCCCGCGAACTCGTACTGGCCGTCCCTGTAGCCGGGCGCGTCCAGTTTTATCACGCCCACGATCTCGGGCTCCTCAAGCCGGCTCCTATCAGTCGCTATATAGCTCACCACAGCAGTATGTATCTCTCCAGTACCAGGCAGCTCCACCCACTCTGAGGTGGGCGCATGGCAGTACTCGCAGTACGCCCTTGGAGGCACGTAGACTCTACCGCAGACTGGACACTTGACCCCTAGTATCTTGCCTGCCTTCAATCCCTTGAGGAACCTGGACTGGGCCTGTCCAGCCGAGAACATGTACTTGGCCACCGGCTTGTATCGTATGAGGCCCGGTAGCTCCTCTAGATCCTTCCTCTTCAGGTAGACTCCCGGCAGGGGTTCCCTGGGCATTCCACTCTTCCCACCTTCACTCATCACACACCACCTCCATCCTCTAATTCCCTAAAACAATCACGGTTCCAGCCTGCATCAGGTCGCCCCAGGCCTGAGCGACGCCCTTGTGCACCGGCTTCTTCACCTGCCTCTTCCCGGCCTCATAGCGTAGCTGCCAGAATAACTCTGCGACCTTCATCAGGCCAGCAGCAGCTATCGGGTTGCCTACCCCTAGCAGGCCCCCGCTTGGACTCGTAGGCAGTTCTCCGTCTCTGTCGAAGTATCCCTCCTTGACCAGCTTCCAGGCCTCGCATCTCCTGGCCAGCTGTAGCCCTTCTATATGGTGTAGCTCCTTGTAGTCGAAGGGGTCGTAGGGCTCTGCAACGTCTATCTCCTTCCACGGCCTCTCTATCCCAGCCATTCTATAGGCCATCCTAGCGGCGTACTCCACGTACCTGGGGTATGCCAACTCCCTGTTGTACCAGTGGGTGTTGTCAAGCGTCCACCCGACCCCCTCTATCCACACGGGAGAGTCCGTGATCCTGCGAGCCTCCTTCTCCCTGGCTATGACTAACGCCACGGCCCCGTCGCTGACCGGGCTTATATCTAGCCTATTAACAGGCCACACTAGTAGCTCGCTGTTGAGCACGTCCTCAACCGTTATCTTAGCCGCTGCCTGGGCGGCCGGATGGTCTAGAGCGTTCCTCTTGTTCTTTACGCTCACGAGGGCTATGTCCTCCTTCTTCGCCCCGCACTTGTGCATATACCTCCTCATCTCCATGGCGAATATCCATATCAGGTTTGGCCCAAGCGGCCTCTCCAGTATAGGGTCCCAGATGTACGCGAACACGTACTGTGGATGCGGCATGGCAGGACTCATCTTCTCCTCCGCAACGGCCAGCACCGTGTTGCAGTGCCCGCTAGCGGCGTGCCACCAGGCGGAGATGGGCACCATGACGCCGGTCCCGCCGCCGATGTATATCCTGTCAACCGGCTTCCCGAAGCCTCCAGCCCCATCGGCTAGATACTCTCCGTTTAAGTGTACTCCATCGAAGGCGTCCGGGGCGGTACCGATCACCACACAGTCTATGTCATTCAGCGTCAGCCCTGCATTATCTAGAGCCTGCTTCACGGCATCCCAAGCCAGCTCCCTTGAGGTTTCTAGGAACCTCCTCCTGAAGAGGGTCATCCCAGCCCCTACAATAGCCACACGATCCTTCACATGCAAGTTAGCCCTCACACCAACACACCTCCATCTAACCGAACTCTGGGCCACTCAAAACAGCCACCATGGACGTAGTGGTGGGCGGTCCACGCCAGGAGGCGACGATGGCCCTCTCAACACCGCTCAGCTGGTGGCTCCCAGCCTCTCCCCTAAGCTGTAGCACGGCCTCCAATACTCTGGCCAGTCCCGTGGCTTCAAGCGATACACCCATGGAGAGGGTCCCTCCGCTCGGGTTGACGGGGTAGCTGCTGTCCGGGCTGTACTCGCCTTTCTCGAAGAGTTTATGGGCCTGGTCCTCCGGGGCCAGCCCAAGCTCTTCTAGGGCGATTAACTGGTAGTGGCTGGCTCTGTCCTCTACCTCAGCGAAGTCTGTCGCAGTCGAGGGGTCACTAATCCCGGCTTGCCTGTAGGCTATCATCGCGGCTATCCTCATGCTAGGCATCCTACCCCAGGAGTGCCACTCCAGGGTACCGGTCCCGGTCTCGGTCGCATATCCAATACCGTCTATGTAGACGGGCTTGTCGGTCAGGGTCTTCGCGACGCTCTCCCTGGCTACTACCATCACTATCGCAGCGTCCGAGAAGCCAGCTATATCGTACCTGGTCAGGGGATCTATAACGGGATCCGCGTCGAGCACCTCGTCGACCCCGATTCTCGCCGCGTAGCTGGCCCTGGGATTCCTTAGGCCGGCGTTACGGTTGCTGGCCGCGACGAGCGCCAGGTGGGCTGGCTCCGCCCCAGCCCTCATCATGTAGGCTTGCGCGTCGAATGCCATCATGAAGAATGGGTGGGCCGGCTTGACCGGTCTATGGTGTATGGGGTCGAGGGCTAGATCGTAGATCTCTCCTAGAGACGCTATGTCGCTGGGCTTTCCATGGGCTTCCACGGTTACAATGTCGAAGTATCCAGTCTGTACTAGCATCACGGCGTTGGCTAGAGCCTGCATCCCGTCTCCCGCCACGGTCACGGTTGGCCTTAGGACCCCGCCTATCGGCTCGGGGGCGAACTCGTCTGCTATCGCGATTCCCTCCCAGAAGTCTTCCTGCGCGCTTAGGAATGCGTCTACATCCCTTCTAGGGTCTATGCCTGCGTCCTGGTAGGCTCTCGCCGCTGCCTCAAACATCATTTCCCGGAATGAGACCTCGGGGGTGGCTGGCTTGAACCCGTACCAACCAACCCCTACGATTGCGGCACGCTCCATAGGAGACTCCTCACCAATCTATACATAGCGGATTTTAGATTTAACAGTTAGGTCTCGGACAGTAAATACATGGGGTGCAAATAGTGGGATACATATGGCGCCCCCCAAAAGAGGTTGTATCCAATGCGAACGTTACTAGCTTCATGGAGAAGCATGGCTTCAAAAGCTACAAGGAGCTAGTGGAGGCGTCTACACGAGACATCAAATGGTTCTGGGGCAACCTACCCGAGTGGATAGGCGTTGAATGGTTCAAAGAGCCGCAGGAGGTCGTGGATCTCTCGAAGGGGCCGGAATGGGCGAAGTGGTACATCGGAGGCAAGCTGAACGCCGCCTACAACACAGTAGACCTCCCGGCCAAACGCTACGGAGCTAGTAAGGAGGCGTTCACCTGGGTGGGCGAAGACGGCGCCGAGAAGCGTGTAACCTACGGTGAGCTACGCGACACGGTATGGAGGTTTGCAGGGTACCTCAAAGAGATCGGAGTGGGGAAGGGGGACGTCGTAGCCATATACGCCCCAATGATCCCAGAGTCGATAGCGGCTATGCTGGCCGCCCTGGAGATAGGGGCGATAGCTAGCCCAATCTTCTCGGGCTTCGCCCCCTCGGCCGTGGCGCAGAGGCTTGCTGATTCCGAGGCCAAGGTCATGGTTACAGTCGACGGCTACTACAGGAAGGGCCGCAAGATAGTCCTAAAACACAACGCCGACGAGGCCAGGAAGCTTGCAGGCTACCCCCCAAAGGTCGTCGTGGTCAAGAGGCTCGGCGTAGACATACCATGGGACGACGACGTAGACGAGTGGTGGGACGACGCATTATCCGGGAAGAGGCCTGTAGCGGAGCCCGAGGAGACGGAGGCTGAGGACCCGGCGCTCCTACTCTATACTAGTGGAACCACAGGGAAGCCCAAGGGAGCAGTGATAAGCCACGCGGGGACCCTGCTTCAGCCCTCGAAGGAGCACTACTTCAACCTCGACATGAAGCCGGGTAGCAGCGATAGGTTGTGGTGGATAACTGATCTAGGGTGGATGATGGGTCCCTGGCAGGTCTTTGGGGCGCAGTTCCACGGGGTAAGTCACCTGATAGTCGAGGGCGGGATCGACTACCCCAGCAGGGACAGGGTCTGGATGCTGATCGAGAAGTACAAGGTCACCCACTTCGGCTTCGCCGCCACCGTGGCCAGGATGCTCAGGAGCTATGGCACGGAGGAGGTTGAGAAACACGATGTATCGAGCCTGAGGGCCTTCGGGAACACGGGCGAGCCCATAGACCCGCAGACGTGGCTCTGGATAGTGAGGGACGTGGGCCAGGAGAAGCGCCCGATGATAAACCTGTCTGGCGGGACAGAGATATTCGGTTGCTTCGTCCTGCCGAGCCCAGTGGTGCCGCTTAAGCCGTCAACCCTATGGGGTCCAGGTCTCGGTATGGACGTCGACGTCGTCAACGACGAAGGCAAGCCGGTTAGGGGCACGCCCGGATACCTGGTGGCGAAGAAGCCTGCTCCGAGCATGACCAGGGGCCTCTGGAGGGACCCCCAGAGGTATATCGAAACGTATTGGTCCAGGTTTCCCGGCATGTGGTACCACGGCGACCTAGCCCTGATAGACGAGGACGGCTACTGGTTCATACTGGGTAGGGCTGATGACGTGATAAAGGTCGCTGGTAAGAGGATAGGGCCCGCCGAGATAGAGGCTATAATAAACAGGTACCCCAAGGTCAAGGAGACCGCCTGCGTTGGAGTACCAGACCCCGTTAAGGGCGAGGCGATAGTCTGCCTCGTAACGCCGAAGCCCGGCGAGGTGATCACGAGTAGTGATGAGGCTGAGATAAAGGGGCTCGTAGCCCGGGAGCTGGGCAAGCCCTTCACTCCAAGCAGGATATTCCCCGTCGACGATCTGCCTAGGACGAGGAGCGGGAAGATAATGAGGAGGATCATAAGGGCTATAGCCCGTGGAATGGAGGTTCAAGCGAGCCCTGTGATGGAGAACCCTGAGAGCCTGGAGTATGTGAGGAGGGTTTTCAAAGAGCTTATGAAGAGCGGGTAACTCTATACAGGTCTCTTTTTATATATTATTAATTATTAAATTATTATAGAGGTGTCTGTGGTGTTGTCACGAGGCATAGCTGGTAAACTAGCCAAGGGGCTTGAACTGGAGAAGACACTAGTAGACTCTGTATGGAGTGGGCTAGGAGAGTTCAAAGGCGTGGTGGAAGAGGTCAGTGATATAGTATCGAGCGAGGTAGGAAAATGCCACAACGGTGTAATCCACAGGCTACTAGAGCAGAGAATACTAGTTTACCCCTCGGTAGACGACGGGACATGTGGTCCATTGATAGTCTACAAGGACAACTTCATGAGAGCCGGGGAACCAGCAAGCCTAGGCACAGGCTACCTCAACCTGCACTCTCAGACAACCTCATGGCTCCTAGAGAAGCTCGCCAGCGCCGGGTTCAAGCTCCTGGGGAGGGGCAACATGCACGAGCTAGGCCTAGGTACCACCAACGTCAACCCACACACGGGAACGCCAGTAAACCCGGTAGCGCCGGATAGAATAACTGGGGGCAGTAGCGGCGGCCCAGCAGCGGCCGTAGCCACGGGAGAGGTATACCTTGGCGTGGGGACCGATGCCGCTGGGAGCATACGCGTGCCAGCGGCATTCACGGGAGTCTATGGTGTTAAACCCGTTATGGACGAGACAGGTGATGCTGGCTTCTACACCGTCATGCCTAACCTTGAAACCGCTGGTTTCCTGGCAAAGACGCCCCTACACGTGGTACCCCCGCTATACCTGGCTGGGCTGATCGAATTAGAGGAGGTCCTCCAAGCCTATAAGAAACTCGCCACGGGGAAGGCCACGATTGGAGTATTCAAGTTCACCCGGAGGATCTCCGAGGAGGTCTCCGAGGCCTACCACCGGGTCCTGGCGCTCCTAGACGGGGCCGGGCTCACATACAGTGTTATACCGGAGGATAGGCTAGTCTGGTTTACCTCCGCTGAGAGGCTTAGGGCGATCATAGCCCTTAGAGAGGCATACTTGAGTCTATACCGCGAGTACAGGGTCTTCAGCGATGTTATGGGCGATGATGTTAGGCTGATACTGGAGCTGGGTTCTAGCATTGACCACTCGCTCTATATGGAGGCCCTGGGGATGCTTTGGAGGGTTAGGCGCTTGGCCAGGCTATTGATGGGCGAGTATGACTTGGTGTTGCTTCCGACTGTTCCAAGGGATGCGCCTAAGCTAGACGAGGCGACCCCGGAGCTCTCGGCGTCATCGACGTTTACATGGCTCACGGGTCCCTTTAATGTGCTCGACTTGCCGGCAGCTAGTGTCCCTGTCTGGAGTGTAAGGCTCCCGAGCGGTATCCCCTTCCCCTTGCAGCTGGCTTCTGCCTCGTCTACCGGGGCCCTGGTAGGCTACTCGATATTTATTTATAAACTTTTAAATAAATGAGTTTATTGTTTCTTGTATATACACTGATACATACATTCTATAGCCTAATGGATTAATAGTGGGATAAAACAACGGTTAAGAGTTCGGTGAACTCCTTGCCCCAGGGTAAGGAGTCCCCAAAGCGTCCTTGGCTGGAGGTATTCGGAGAAAAAGCTGAAGCCTGGGTCAGGAGCTGGATGCCCGACCCATTCATATTCGCAATAATACTAACAATAATAGGAATGATAATAGTAGTATGGGTACTAGATACGCCAAAACACCTGGGATGGGGAGGGACAGTAAAATTCCTAGTATACAGTGCATGGTACGGAGGCTTCTGGAAGCTGCTAAAGTTCAGCATGCAAATGACACTAATACTCGTAACCGGCTACGTCATAGCATACCACCCCTACATCTACAGGGGACTCTCGAAGCTAGCCGGATGGCCCAAGAACACCAAACAGGCAGCAGTACTCGCCGCACTCGTGTCAATACTGCTCTCCTACATAAGCTGGGGCCTAAGCCTAATAGGCGGTGCAGTACTGGCGAGGGAGATAGGGAGACAAGCCTACTTCAAGAAACGCAAGATCCACTACCCCGCAGTGGTGGCAGCGGCATACGCGGGCCTCGGCCTCACATGGCACTGGGGGCTCACGGCCAGTGCGTCCCTGCTAATGAATACGCCAGGTTACTTCCTAGGGAAGGTGGTCAAGGAGCTATACGGCAGGGAGACTATACCGTTGAGCGAGACGATATTCCACCCCTACACCATAGCAAACTTCATACTAGTCACCATATTCGCCATGATAATCTTCTGGTTCATCTCCCCAAGCCATGAGAACGTCAAGGGCATCGAGGAATATGACCCCAAGGCCGTAGAAAAGGAGGAGGAAGTGCCTCGATTCGAGAAGGTTGAGGCGAAGACCCTCGCCGACAAGCTAGAGAACTCCAGGACGCTAGCCTACATAACCGTACTACTCGGACTCATAGCCATAGGCTACGACCTGGGTACTAAGGGAATAAGCAGAGCCCTAAACCTGAACACGATGAACTTCATCTTCCTGATATTCGGCCTCCTACTCTACGGCAACCCGATAAGATACGCCAGGGTATTCTACAACAGCGTACGCTCTGCAGCGGGCGTCATACTCCAGTTCCACTTCTACGCCGGTATATTCGGGCTATTCAACACGAAACTGGCGGCAACCGGTGTCAGCGCGGCGATGATCATAGCCAACAAGATAGCCTCCATAGCGACCCCGACGACATGGCCGATAGTGGCTTGGCTGATAGCCGGTCTAGTCAATATATTCGTCCCCAGTGGAGGAGGAGAGTGGGCTGCGATAGGCGAGATACTGATCAGGGCTGGCCATGCTCTAGGAGTGCCGATTGGGAAGACAATAATAGCTTACTCCGTCGGAGACGCCTGGACCAACCTGCTCCAGCCCTTCTGGGCCATTCCACTGCTCCACATAACTAATACAAGGGCTAGGGACGTCTTCGGGTACACGCTAACACTCATGTTATTGATAGCCCCGGTAATAGCCCTTGGGCTACTGCTAATCCCCTATTAAACAAGAAACCGTAAAACATTTCATATTTATTTTTCATTCTTGTTTTCCGCACCACCAGCGGACGGTGCAGAGACAATCTTCACCAAGACCTTATCAGCCATACCCCTGCCAAGAGCCACCTCCACGCCCCGCACCCTAACAATCACCGGGCTCCAGGGATAAGTCATTAGGTTCTCGACAACCTCAAGCTCAGTGCCAGGGGCAATGCCAAGACTCAGTATACGATAATAGGCTCCCTGGCCGGCTACGATAGCCCTCACAACCACGCGAGCCCCCTGAGGGGCTAGGCTGAGCGGCATAAGACCCGGCTCTAGCTCCGGAGGCTGCAGTACCTGGGGAGGAAGCGGCCCCCATCCCGGGCCCCATCCCATTCTACCTCTTCCACGTCCTCTACCCCACCAGTTCCAAGCCAATGCCCTTCCCCACGAATACATGAGTTGTCGAGGCTATATCACTCTATGGTATAGGCTCTCGTCCTGAGGCGTCAACCGTATACCACCTGGTCATCCTCATTGTTATTAAACTGGAGGCCATACACTTAACCCGGATGCGGATTGGAGGGCGAATGTGAGGAGAGAGGATACCGGTTAATGCGGGGTATAATAGATACCCTGGAAGTAATCCTAGCCACGATACTAGCTGCCGCAATCCTCATAGCATCAGCTAAGCTAATCAAGCTAATGTACCTCGACCTAGTAGAGTCCGATCTGAACAAGACGAAGGTGCTGGAGATACTAGACATGATACTGCTACTCCTTCTAGCGATAGATATACTCAGGACCCTCCTAACCGCAGTGGTCAGGAGGCGTTTCCCGATAAGGATAGTTATAGAGGCCGCGATGCTAGCGGTTCTCAGAGAGATAATCAGCGTCGAGATACGGCACCTGGACTGGTCGATGCTGGTCTCACTCGGCGTGGTATTCCTCATATTGTCGTTCATGTGGATTATCATAGGCAGGCTGGAAACCCAGGGGAAGCTGAGGGAGGCCATGGCCACCTAGCCGCCGGCCACCGGGGGGAACACGTCGACTACATCGCCATCTTTCAAGACGGTCTCCAAGCCATCGAGGAACTCTATATCCCTCCCGTTAACCAGGACCTTATACATCTCCCTAACCCTCCCATCCTCCAACACAACCCCGGCAAGCCCCGTCCGGAAGAGCAGGTCGATCACCCTAGAGCCCCGAGGCATACTGACATCCATGACGCGTCTACCGACTGCCTCGATCAAGGTAGCGTAGACCCTCAGCTTAACGCTAATAGCCTCCAAGCCCAGCCCACCTAGAAAATACACTATGGGATGAGAGGGTTATATCACGGGGTATATCCCCTCTAGGGTTATTCGATGCATCCACTCCAGCCAGTCCCACCTACTGGCTCAGCGTGTAGTAGATCCTCCTCCTCTTCCTACCCTTACTCTCAAGCCTCAACAGCTTCAACCCGCCGATCTCACAGGTGTTCCTCACATGGGGGCCACCGTCAGC
>WWDN01000088.1:0-11338 GCA_035615875.1 Thermodiscus sp.
CCTCTTCTAGCTTGGCGGCGTCTGGGTCTGGATGCCTCTCGCCTATCGGCCTTAGTAGCGCCCTCTTGGCTAGGCTCATTACTATGTCGGCTCCCGCGCCTATAGCCACTCCCACTATCACTGGCGGGCATGGCAGTGGCCCCGCCCTGGCTACCGCCTCTACTACTCCCTTCTTCAGGTTCTCGAAGCCCTTGAGGGGGGTTGACATTATGAGTGTTGACGGGGCCTCGCTTCCTCCTCCCTTGCTCATCATGTGCACCACTAGCTTGTCTCCCGGTACCGGCTCTACGTGTATCCATGGTATGAACCTGCCCGTGTTGTCCCCGGAGTTCTTCGCCTTGAGGGGGTCTACGGCGTTGGGCCTTAGGTACCCGTCCTTGGTTACTCTCCTCAGGGCGTTCTTGTAGGCCTCTATTATGGCGCTGGGTTTCAGGGGGAAGTCCTCGCCCCACTCTATCCACAGGTAGGGGGTCCCCGTGTCCTGGCATATGGGCCTCTCCTTCTTGCATGCTATCTCCATGTCTGCCAGTATCGCTTCGAGCTGCGCCTTGGCCGCTGGGACCGTTTCCTTCTCGTAGGCTTCCTTTATCTTCTTGTACACGTCCTCCGGTATGCCGGTTGCGATCCTCTTGATGAAGTCGTAGAAGATCTCCTCTAGCTGGATCGCCATAGGCTATACACCCTCTATGCTCTCGACCTTCCTCATGTTTTCACATATACATATATGTGGTCTCGGTATTTACGCGGTAGCCACTAATACGACATTAACCCACTGCCATGGCGGTAGTATATTTGAACCCCGGGTGAGGAGGGATGGAGTACAACGCCGTACTAATCGGGTTTGGGAACGTCGGCAGGGAACTGGCCCAGAGGCTCATCGACCCAGGTACCGGTCTTCCCGTGAAGGTGACCGGCGTCGCATCAAGCAGGGGAGCCGTTATAGTGGGCGGGCCAGGCGATCTAGCCAAGCTGGCCAAGCTAGCCCGCTCCGGGGAGAAACTGGATAGACACCACAACTTCAGGGAGGGCCTAGACCCCGTAGAGGCCGCTATCCTAGCCAACGCAGACGTAGCCCTGATAACTATACCTCCAAGCTACCAGACAGGCGAGCCCAACAAGACCATATACCACGGGCTAGTCGAGAAGGGGGTCTCCATAATCACAGCCGACAAGACGGTGCTAGCCCTTGAGGGGAAGAGGTTAGTCGAAGAGGTCAGGAGGCGTTGTCTCTTCCTAGGATACAGAGCTACAGTCGCCGCCGGGACGCCGGCGATAGACTCTGCCCTCGGCCTGAGGCTGAGGGGGGTCGAGTCGGTGAGGGCGGTGTTGAACGCCTCCACGAACTATATACTGGGGTTCGTCGAGAAGGGGTACTCCTACAGGGAGGCCCTGGAGAAGGCTATAGAAGCGAAGCTGGCCGAGCCGGACCCCACGGTGGACACGCACGGCTGGGATCCGGCGGCGAAGCTGGTTATACTCTCCAACACCCTCGGGTATGATGTCAGGCTGGAGGACGTCAAGAGGGTCCCTCTAGAGAGTGTGGGAGAGGAGCTGGTGGCTGGGAGCCTGAGGGAGGGTAAGAGGGTGAAGTATGTTGCCTATGCTGACTTCGAGTCGGGCCGGCTGGGCGTGGAGCCTATGGTGTTGGAGGGGAGTGATCCTCTAGCATTGGCTGAGGGAGAGGAGAACGTTATAGTGTTTGGCTTGGAGGGTACGGGTATCGTGCTTAGGGGGCCTGCCGGGCCTGCTTGGAGGACGGCTAAAGTAATGATAACCGATATATTGGACTTCGTCCAATGGAGGGAGGACACAGAAGACTGCCCCCCGGGATAAGGTGCACCAGAAAGTGCCGCTGAACCCAGTGTACGGATTCATAGCCTCATACATCCTACTCGTGGTACTAGCCAGCAGGATCAGGAAAGTCTACATAGTAATAGCCGGTATGATAGCCACATACGTACTCCTCTCAGCGACCCCGGGAGAGGCCGTGGAGGCCGGGGCCAGGCTACTCGAATGGAATGATTTGAGAGTCTTCGTCTACATATTCCTCTCAATGCTCCTGGCAGGGCTGATGAAGGAGACAGGGCTCCTCGACGAGATGGTGGAGTCCCTCTCGTCGTCAAGCTGCAGGCTAGCCCTCACCGGCGTGCCAGCCCTGATAGGCCTGATGCCCATGCCGGGCGGCGCCCTCGTATCAGCTATAGCATTAAGGGACAAGTACCTTAACGAGGCCAGGGTCTCCCGGGACGACGCGACCTACCTCAACTACTGGTTCAGGCACGTGTGGGTCCCCTCATGGCCCCTCTTTCAGAGCGTCGTGATAACTGCCAGCGTACTCTACATAAGCCCTATTGACGTCGTGAGCCACACGTGGATAGGGACCATAGCAGCCATACTCGGCGGCGCCCTTATATCATACCCGATACTCAAGGCAGTCTCCTGCGGCGGGGGCAGAGGGACCCTCGCCGTGTTCCTGGCCTCTGTATCGCCCCTCCTCGGCCTGGTCATCCTGTTCTTCTCGGGAGTCCCCATGCTCGCCGCGCTCGCCACGGTCATAATAGTGTTCACGGCCATATGGAGGCCCGGTAAACCCCAGCTGGTTAGGGCTTTGAAGCTAGCGACGAGGCCCACGATACACCTGGTGTTGCTTGAGAGCCTATACTTCAAGAACGTGCTCCTCGCCACCGACATGGGGGTTGCAATGGCCTCCTTCGCCGACACGGCGGGCATAAACGAGGCGCTCCTAGTCTTCATGGTCCCCTTCATACTAGGCCTAGCGGCCGGCGGCGAGAACTTCTTCGCATCAACAGCCATGCCAGCCCTAATCCCATACCTCACACTACAGACAGGGATAAACTGGAACATGCTAGCCCTAGCCTACCTGGGAGGCTTCCTCGGAGTGATGGGCAGCCCCGTGCACCTGTGCCTAGCCCTTACGGTTGACTACTTCGAGTCGAGCATGGGCCGCGTATTGTTGAAGACCTACGCCAGCATCCTGGCAGCTGCAGCCATAGGGGTGGCCATGATATACCTGGTCTACTAGCCCCTGGCAGAAAGGAGATAAATGGGGAAAACCGAGAGGATTGGCGAGAGAGGGGATTCCCCCTAGAGGCCCAGGTAGGCCTCCTTCATCTTGGGGTTCTCCTGCAGCTCCTTCGGGGTGCCCTCTAACACGACCCTGCCGTTCTCAAGCAGGTAGCCGTAGTCGGCCACGGTTAGGGCTATGTGTATGTTCTGCTCCACCAGGAATATCGTCTTACCCTCCTCGTCCCTAAGCCTCTTCACTATACCAGCTATCTCTTGGACCAGCTTGGGCGCCAGGCCCAGGCTCGGCTCGTCGAGCATCAGTATCTCTGGGTTGAGCATCAGTCCCCTGGCTATGGCGAGCATCTGCTGCTCTCCACCGCTCAGGGTGCCGGCGAGCTGGTTCCTCCTCTCCTTCAGCCTGGGGAAGTAGTTGTATACTAGTTCAAGGTTCTCCTCGACCTTCTCCTTGGCCCTCGGTATCAGCGCTGCCAGCCTAAGGTTCTCCTCGACTGTTAGCCCGGGCCAGAGCCTCCTTCCCTCTGGTACTAGTATCATCCCGAGCCGGACCTTCTTGTGGGTTGGGAGCCGCGTGACGTCGGCGCCGTCTAGCTTTATCGTGCCCTTCCAGGGCTCGACCACGCTCATTATAGTCCAGAGGGTTGTGCTCTTCCCGGCGCCGTTGGAGCCGAGCAGCGTTGTTATCGTGCCCTTCTCTACCTTCAGTGAGACCCCGAAGAGTATCTGGGTCTCGCCGTAGCCCGATACCAGGTCCTCGACCTCCAATATGTACTTCCCGGCCATTAGGCACCACCCTTCTCCTTGAGCTTCTTAACGAACCTGAGGGCCAGCGTCGGGTCTCCGAGGTAGGCGGTTATGACCTCCTGGTTGTTGGCCACCTCCTCTGGGGTGCCCTCGGCAAGCTTCCTGCCGAAGTGCAGCACCACAATCCTGTCGGCTATGTTCATCACCGCGTGCATCACGTGCTCTATCATAATCATGGTTACATTCTTCTCCTCCCTTATCCTCCTCAATAATTCAAGCATCCTGTCTACCTCCTGTGGCGTGAGGCCGGCCAACACCTCGTCTAGTAGCAGTAGCTCCGGCTCTGAGGCTAGGGCGCGCGCCAGCTCAAGCCTCTTCTTCTCCTGGACGTTCAACACCCTGGCTGGGAGCTCTGCCTTGTCACCCAGGCCTATGAAGTCCAATACCTCCTGGGCTATCTCCCTGGCCTCCGCCTCGCTTATCCTACCGGCTCTCTTCCCGAAGAGTGCACCGACCATCGTGTTCTCCAGCACTGTCAGGTCTCCGAAGGGCTTGACGATCTGGTGGGTCCTCGCTATGCCCAGCCTGGCGACCCTGTGGGGTCTCCACCCGGTTATGTCGATGCCCTTGAATATGACTTTTCCTTCCTCGGGCTTGTAGACGCCTGAGATCACGTTGAACAGCGTGGTCTTGCCGGCGCCGTTTGGGCCTATGAGGCCGAGTATCTCCTTCCTATAGACGTCGAAGGAGACGCTTGAGAGGGCTACTAGGCCCCCGAACCTCTTGGTCACGCCCTGGATCCTGAGTATGACATCGCCATCCGACACCATAGACACCCCCTACTCTACTCCAGTATCTTCCTCAGCCTGGGGAACCTGTTCCTGAGTATGCCGACTATTCCTCCAGGCGCGAAGCTCACCACCAACACTATCAGCACTCCCAGTATGACTAGCGCGAACACGCCGGCTATGGTCTGCGTGTACCATTTCAGGGGGTAGTATATGAAAGCGCCTATTATTGGGCCTGTGAACGTGCCGAGGCCTCCTATGGCGTTCTCAAGCAGCATCACGACACTGTTTAGCAGGTTGAACTCCACGGGGGCTACGAAGGAGCCCCTGAACTCCCTTGCAACACCCCATAGGCTGGCTAGCCAGGCTGCTATGCTGAAGGCTATTATCTTGTACCTGAATGTGTCTACGCCAACCACCTCGGCGGCGTCCTCGTCCTCCCTTATGGCTGCTAGGCCGTAGCCGAGCCTGCTCACCCTCACTATGTAGGCGACCAGCACCGTTACTATGAAGACGACGTAGTGCATCCAGTAGAAGTCTATGTTGGTCAGCCCCATCGCGGGGTTACCTACTTCCTGGCCCTCGGTGCTGCCGAGGTAGTTCTTGAGGTAGAAGACGACTATGTACATCACCACGTAGTTCAAGCCTATGGTGGCTATGGCGAAGAAGGCTCCCCTTAGGCGGAGCACCGCGTAGCCCACGCCAGCAGCGACTACCACCGCCAGTATACTGGCCAGCAGGGAGCTGATTATGAACAGCTTCACCACCTCGCTGGCTGGCAGTGAGACGGAGCTGGGCGGGAGCCCCGCCTCTATAGCCTGCCTCCTCAGGTCCCTCATGACCTGGATTATCGTGTCGTAGTTCCTCACGGCCACAATGTATGCTGTTGCGAAGGAGCCGATCCCTATGAATACCGTGTGCCCGAAGCTGACGTAGCCGGCGTAGCTCATTATGACGGCCATCGCCAGGCCCAGGCCTATCCACATCATCAAGTCCATGCTGTTGGCGATCAGCTGCTCGGAGCCCACGCCGGCGGTCCCGGCTACTCCTATCACTCCGAAGACTACGAGTAGTGCTAGGGCGATGTAGAAACTCGGCCTCTTGAACATGCCCATCACCACTCCATCACCCCTTCTTGCCGAAGAGGCCCTGTGGCCTGACGATCAGCATTATGAGTAGTATAGCGAAGGCCGTTGCCAGGGCTAGGGCCTGCTGTGGCTGGCCGAAGAATGCTTGGCTGGAGTAGACTATGACCTGGTATATTATCCCTAGTATTAGTCCCCCGGCGTATGTGCCTAGTATGCTCCCGAGGCCTCCCAGGACTACTATGACGAAGCTCAGCGGGGCCACGATAGTCTCCGTCACCGGCGTGGCGGAGCCAGTGTAGATTATGTAGAGTACTCCTGCCGCTACGGCGACGCTGGACGAGATTACGGTCGTTGCCAGCTTTATGTTGACGGGGTTTATCCCGGCTAGTGCGAGTGCCCTTGAGTCCTGTGCCACGGCCCTTATGGTGAGGCCTAGGGTTGTCTTGTTTATGAGTAGGTGTAGTGCTAGTGCTAGTAGGAGTGCTAGTATCGCGGCGACTATCTGTGTTATTGAGACGGTGAATGGCGCTTCTCCGAGGCTTATGGCCTGTATGCTTACGATGGACTTCCCGGCTATGGTGGCCTTCCAGGATAGGCTGGGCTCGGTGCTGTAGTCGGGTTTGAAGTGGTTTATCACGTAGTGTAGGCCGAAGAGCGTGATTCCGAAGCCGAAGGTCGTCATTAGCGTGGCCATTTCTTCCTTGAGCGTTATCACGTCGACCTTCCCGATTATCTTGTGGATTGAGGAGTAGTAGAGTATCACGCCCATTACCGCTCCGAAGCCTAGGAAGAGTACGAAGATGAGTATTGGGCTTAGGCCCATTGCTATGAAGATGTATGCTGCGAACATGCTTCCCAGGACTACTAGGTGGCCGTGGGCTAGGTTGACTACCTTCATCACGCCCCAGATGAGCGTGAGTCCCACTGCGACGACTCCTAGGACGGAGCCGTAGAGGAAGCCTGTGAGTAGGCCTTGGAGCGTGAATCGTAGCAGTTCTCCTAGGTCTACCATGAATCCACCCCTTTACCCACAATCCACATGGGTTTCCGGTGTCCCCGGTCTTTCGGGTATTCTGCCTTGGCAGTGGATATTTAAGGGTTACAAGGACGCTCATATATATGAAAAGAAATTAAAAGAAAATATTAGAAAGATTTGATTTTATTTCTTGCTCATAGCATACCAGGCGACAGCAACTATTATGATGATCAGTATCACTATACCGGCTACCAGTCCCGTGGACATGCCACCCTTAGCGGCAGTCGTTGTAGTTGTTGTCTTAGTCGGCGACGCGGGCTGGGTCGTTGTAGTGGCTGGGGCCTGGGTCGTCGTCGTAGCAGGGGCTCCGCCGAACTGCCAGTTCGGGGCCGCGATCAGCGGGCTAGCCTCAGCGTACTCCGGCGGATACACTATGACCCTGTTCTTGCCCTGCCACTGCATCAATAGCATCGGGTGTCCCATTTGTTTACCGGTGTCTGGGTCTATCCATAGCGGGCCGAAGAACGTCATTATCTTCAGGTCGTTGAAGGCCTCCCTGACCTTTGCACTGTCCTTTATGGCGTCTGCACCGAACATCTCGTTGGCCTTCTTGATGGCCTCGACCAGGTAGACTACGGCTGCTCCGGCCTCGGCCGACTGGTAGGCTGGCGACTCAAGGTCTGGGCACACCTGGTGGAAGTAGTTCAGGTAGTCGTCGATTGTCGGCCCAGCCCAGGTTAGGCCGGCCTGCTGTGCCGCCTGTGGGTTGTAGTTGGCCTTGGG
Organism: Thermodiscus sp.; assembly: GCA_035615875.1. Classification (GTDB taxonomy): domain Archaea; phylum Thermoproteota; class Thermoprotei_A; order Sulfolobales; family Acidilobaceae; genus Thermodiscus. The sequence continues at coordinate 7,425 of WWDN01000088.1, forward strand.
GCTCCACTGGCTCGGGTAGGCTACGCCGTTCACAATACCCTCGCCTAGCTCGTCGTAGAACTTCGGCTGTGCCGGGGCTACTAGGATTGCTATGAACTTGAGGCTCCACTCGCTGTCGTGGGCCTGCTTTACCAGGGCCTTCCCGTCCTCATAGTGTCCGCCGCCTAGTAGGACGTCGGCTCCCTTCTGCTTGGCCGACTGTATGTATACTGAGAAGTCGCTGGTCCCGGGCTCGTAGTCGGCCTCGTACACCACGTTTACACCGTACTTCTCCAGGTAGCTCTTGAGTCCCTTCTTGACTGCCTGGGCGAAGGCGGCGTTCTCGAATATCAGGGCGACCTTGGCGTTGGGTATCTTGTCGTGTACCAGTACCGCGGCCTGCTCCAGGTATCTGCTCGCGGGTGTGAGCACCTGGACTATGTAGTAGTAGCCCTTGCTGACTATCGAGTCGCTTGCACCGCCGTGGCTTAGGATGAGCTTGTTGTTCTGCTCAGCCACCGGCAGTGCTGCCAGGGTGAGGCCGCTGGAGTATGGTGCCAGTAGGAAGTCTACCTTGTCCGTCGTTATGAGCTTCGTGTAGAGGGATGCGACGTTGTCCTTGCTGGACTCGTCGTTGTAGTAGACTAGCTGTAGCTTGTACTTCTTACCGCCTATGTCGACTCCTCCCTGGTCGTTATACCATTTGATGACTGCCTTCACACCGCATAGAGCCTGTTGGCCCTCGGTAGCGAACTTGCCCGACAGGCTTATCGTCATGCCGATCTTGATGACATCGCCCGACACGCTCTCCGGGTACATGTCGGCGAACGCCACTGGACCGGCGAGCATCAGCGCTACCAGGACCATTGCAAAGAGCATTCCCTTCCTCAAAGCATACGCACCTCAGCAGGTATAGCTCACTTTGAACCTTATGGTGCCTGCACTTGTATTTATAATCCATCGTTATTTTATCCACATGTTTTCATATGTGAATATAATGCTGGACCCGTAAGTACCGAGTGCAAGGAAGCCTACATACGACAGCCGCCCTCCAATATTTAGACCATCTATACAATACAAGACCCAGCGGGTGCCACCCTATTGCCATGCCTAGAGGGCAGGATACCGGACAGCCTCTGCAGCCTACTACAAGACCCCGAGAACGCGGCTAGGAGGCTGTACGAGAAGCTGGGAGGGAAGAAGACTGTATCCATGGGGACCAGCGGCTTCGGCAGCGTAGGGTATCCCAAGAGCTTCCCCCAGGAGCTGGGAAGCCTCCTGGCAGGAGAGAACGGTAGGCTGGTTGTGTTGACTGGGGCCAGCGCCTACGACATGGATGAGAGGCTCGTGGACCAGGGGGTCGTGGCGAGGAGGTACCCCTACCAGAACAATCCCAAGCTAAGGAAGCTGATAAACGACGGCGTCGTCGCGTTCCAGGACTACCACCTCGGCGAGTGGCCCTACATGGTGAAGACAGGGCACCTACACAGGTTCATAGACGGGATAGACGTGGCCGTGGTGGAGGCTAGCCTCGTGTTGGAGGAGGGCTTCGTGCCCACGGCCAGCGTGGGCGCGGGCCCGGCATGGGTCGAGATGGCCGACTACGTGGTTATAGAGGTGAACATGGACTCCCCACCAGACCTCTACGGGATACACGATATATACAGGCCTGTAGACGGGGAGCCCATACCGATAAGGAGGGTCGACGACAGGATCGGGTCGCCCGTAGTAAGGGTCCCCAGGGACAAGATAGTGGCGATAATCGAGAGCAGAGGGATAGACCACGGAGGAGAGCCGGCCGAGCCGAGTAGAGTAGAGAAGATGATAGCCGAGAACCTCCTAAGCTTCCTACAAGAGGAGGTCTCAGCTGGCCGCCTGCCACCCTCACTCTACCCCCTGGAGAGCGGGGTCGGCACAGTCAACGACGCGGTGTTCAAGGCCCTGAAGGATGCAGGGTTCAAGGGTCTCACGGCTTGGACCGAGGTGGTGCAGGACAGCCTACTGGACCTGTACAACGAGGGCATGACCGAGGCAATGTCGTGCACGAGCCTCATGCTGACCCCGAGGAACCTGGAGAGGCTCTACGGCAACCCGAGGGACTATATCGAGGCGATCACCCTGAGGCCCCAGGACATAACCAATAACATAGAGGTGATCAGGAGGCTCCGCGTCATAGCAATAAACACCGCGGTAGAGGTGGATATCTATGGCAACGTCAACTCCACCCACGTACTCGGCTCCAAGATAATAAACGGGATCGGCGGGAGCGGAGACTATGCCAGGGGAGCCCACCTGTCAATATTCATAACCCCGAGCACCCGCAAAGGCGGGGCCGTGAGCTCCATAGTACCAATGGCCTCACACGTAGACACGCCGGACCACGACGTCGACGTGATAGTAACGGAACAGGGGGTCTGCGACCTGAGGGGGCTGAGCCCGAGGGAGAAGGCCGAGCTCATAATAGAAAAGTGTAGCCACCCCGACTACAGGGACAAGCTACACAGGTACTACAGGAAGGCGCTGGAGTACGGGGGCCACATCCCCGTGGCGCTGGAGGAGGCCTTCAGCTTCCACATAAGCTTCAGGGACAGAAGGGACATGAGGCTGTGACGGGAAGGCCAACGAGGAGGCCCCGGGTACGGGCGAACCATACATTACCACTAGAGGGTCCCCCATCTCCCGTGAATGGAGGGTCGAGCCCCCATGAACCCCGGCTACCCGTGTAATATAATCGAGTACAACGGGCTGAAGCCCCGGGTCGACCCCTCAGCATACATAGACCCCATGGCCAGGGTCTTCGGAGACGTCCGCATCGGGGAGAACGTGGTTGTACTGTTCGGCACCATAATAAGGGGAGATGATGACAGGGTGGAGATAGGCAAGGATACGGCCATACTAGAGAACAGCCTCGTAGAGGCGCCAAAGGGGCACCCAGTCACAATAGGCAGGGGCGTGCTGGTGAGCCACGGGGCCATAATACACGGAGCCACGGTGGGGGACGGAGCACTAGTGGGCATTGGGGCTATAGTACTAGACGGGGCTAGGATAGGGGAGGAGGCGATAGTAGCCGCCGGAGCCCTCGTACCGCCGGGCAAAGAGATACCGCCACGGACGCTAGCCCTGGGCATACCGGCGAAGCCGGTGAGGGAGCTATCAGACGACGACATAGAGACCGTCAGGAGGGAGCTATCCCAGGTGCACAGCAAGGCGGTAGCCTACAGGAGGATACTGCCACGCCCATGCTAGCCCCGACCCTACGCCCTCTTCTTAGCTGACTCGTAATCGTAGGCGGCCAGATACATGACAAGCCCCAGGTAATCCCCCAACTCCTCCAGCAGCCTCCTCAAGCTGGCCTCCGACAGCTTCAAGCCAAGCAGCCTCTCAAGCCCCCTCGAAACGGCCAGATCACTAGCCGGCCCAACGGGGAACCTGGGATGTACCATGGCAATGGAAAGCTCGGCAGTCCACCTCCCAACCCCGTACAGCCTGGTCAACTCCTCCACACCACCCCTGGGGTCCCTCACAACCTCCTCCACACTGGGCAGCCTCCCCTCGACCTCTGCGAGCGCGATCTCCCTCAGGGCCCTAGCCTTCATACGCGTCAACCCGAGGCCATAGAGGTCCTCTACCTTGGAGCGGGCCAGAGCCTCTGGTAGCGGGAACGAATAGAAGGCCTCGCCCCCCATGTCGAGCCTGGCCCCGTATCTAGACACGAGCCTAGACTGTACACGCAATGCCATCCTCAATGCTATCCTCTGCTTTACAACCGAGTCGACCAGGGCCTCGTAGAGGCTCATAGTCCTGCCAGGCCTCAAACCAGGATACTTCTCAGCGAGCACACGGAGCCTAGGCCACTTATCCAGTATCGCTAGAAAGCTCCTATAGTTGAAGTCGGCCCGCACACACTCCAGCACAGTCTCAAAGAGCTTCCTGGC
>WWDN01000089.1:0-3143 GCA_035615875.1 Thermodiscus sp.
CCTCCCGACCCCCTATCCCCCGAGAACCCGCTAGTTATATCCCCGGGAGCCCTAGTCGGGAGCGGGCTCTCGACTGCCAGTAAAACGGCGTTCATCGCGAGGAGCCCCCTCACAGGCCTCCTCGGCAGGTCCATGGCGGGGGGCAGGATAGGATGGGAAATCCGGAGGACTGGATACGACCTTATAGTCGTCAAGGGAGCCCTCGACGATCCCGGAATCCTAGTCGTAGACGCCGGGGGCGTGAGGGTAGAAGGGGCAGGGAGCCTGTGGGGTAAGAGGATAGGAGAGGCTAGGGAGGCTCTAAAGGAGAGGCATCCTGGCTACGCTGATGCCATCATAGGCCCCGCCGGCGAGAACCTGTCGGCCATCTCCATGATAGACGCTAGCGGCAGGCAGGCTGGCAGGACGGGGCTTGGAGCGGTCATGGGCTCCAAGAAGCTCAAGGCGATACTAGTGAAGGGCAGCACCTCGCCAAAGGTGGCCGATAGGTCTAGGGTGTTGGAGGAGGCGGGGAGGCTCAACAAGGCTACCCACGAAGCCCAAGCCTCCAAGGCCCTGGTGGAGTATGGCACGCCGCTAATGCTAGACTACACCAATAAGGCCTATGGCGTCCTGCCATCGCTCAACTGGAAGAGGAGCACGCTATCCTGGTGCCCCGACCCGGAGAGGGCGCACGAGGAGCTATCACGGTTCGCCCCTAGATACAGGGTTGGCCGCAATCCCTGCATCGGCTGTGGACGGCCCTGTACACAGGTGATAAGAGTCGGGGACTCGCCGAGCGTGGACGGCCCCGAGTACGAGACCGTCTATGCGCTGGGCTCCGATATTGGGATCTGCAACATCGGGGACGTGGCTTACCTCAACCATTTAGCTGACGAGCTCGGCTTCGACACGATAAGCCTCGGCGCCACGATCGCCTGGGCAATGCATGCCGGCGAGAAGGGGTATCTGGACGGGGCCCCGGCGTGGAGTGATGCGGAGGCGGTGGCGAGGCTGGTCGAGGACATGGCTTATAGGAGGGGCAGGCTTGGAGCCCTGCTTGCAGACGGGTCCCGTAGGGCTGCTGACAGGCTTGGAGCGGGCCATGACCTGCTTGTCGATGTGAAGGGGCTTGAACCCCCGGCCTATGATGCCAGGGGGTTGAAGGGCATGGCCCTCGGCTACATGGTTTCGAGCAGGGGCGCCGACCACCTGACTAGTGGGGCTTATGCCTTCGAGCTGTACGGGAGGCTCTGGAGGTACTCTAGCGTTGATAGGCTAGCCTATGAGGGTAAAGCGCAGCTTGTCAAGGACGGGGAGGACTTGATGGCATTCTATGACAATACGGGTATATGCAAGTTCTCCAGGGGAACCATATACCCCGAGAACACGGCCAGCCTAGTCTCGGCTTTAACAGGCTACTCCTATACTCCAGGCGACTTGCTCCTCTCCGGCGAGAGGACTGTTACGTTGGAGAGGCTTATCAACCTGTGGCTCGGGCTGGAGCCGGAGGTCCACGATGAGCTGCCTCCCCGCTACTACACGGAGCCTATATCGGATGGACCGAGTAGCGGGGAGGCCGTTGATAGGAGGGTTATGGAGTTGCTTAGACGAGAGTACTATGCCGCCAGGGGTTGGTCCCCGGACGGGGTCCCTCTGGCTAGTACTCTAGTGCGCCTTGATTTGGCTGGTGTAGTCCCGGGGGTCTTGTTGGGGCTGGCGCGGAGCGGGGTCCCCAGCCAAGACACTTGATAACTAAGTTATCATAGTATAGATATCCCATTTAAGCTCCAATGGGGGTCCCTCTAAACCCAACGGTGGAAGACCATGTCCAGGACCCTCGCGGCCATACTCGGCCTAATCACAGTCGCAGTCATCATAGGAGGCCTCGCCTACTACACGATGACGGCCGAGACGAAGCCGCGCGAGCTAGTGATATACACCTACAGCGACTTCCTGGCATGGGGCGAGAACCCAGAGCAGGTCTGGAAACAAGTCTTCGACGCCTTCGGGGAAAAGCACGGAGTCAAGGTGACGGTTAGGACTTTCGACGACGCCAGGACAGCGCTCCTCGCAGCCATAGACGAGTACCAGAGGGGGGTTAGGACGGCGGACCTCGTAATAGGAGTCGACAACCTCCTCGTCTACGAGGCCAAGAAGGCCGGGATAATAGAGTGCTACTACAGCCCGGTAGCCGAGGAGACGGTCCCCAGCGATATAGCTAACGTCCTAGACCCCAGCCACTGCGTGACACCGATAGACTACGGTCTGATAACACTCGTCTACGACCCCTCCAAGCTCGACGACGAGACACTGCAAATCCTAGAGAAGGGGCCAACCCTAGAAGACCTCGCCAAGCCGGAGATCGCTGGCAAGCTAATAGTCGAGGACCCAACCAAGAGTAGCCCAGGCCTCTCATTCCTCTACTGGGAGATAGCGGTCTCAGAGAAGTTAATGGGAGTGGACTGGCGTGACTGGTGGAACAGCGTGAAAGACTACGTCTACGTGGCCCCCAGCTGGGGCGACGCCTACGACGAGTTCCTCAGGGAAGGCGGGACCAGGGGGATAGTAGTGAGCTACGGCACAGACCCCGCATACAGTGCATGGTACAACAAGGGAGAGCCGACGATACACGCCGCCCTAATCTACCACAAGGGAGAATCCACGGCATGGCTACAGGTCGAGGGAGCACTAGTAGTCAAGGACCAGCCCGGGACAGAGCTCGCCAAGGAGTTCGTGGACTGGCTCCTCTCACAGGACATACAGACGCTATTCCCAAGCAACCAATGGATGCTCCCAGCCAACAGCCAGGCGCCACTGCCAGACTACTACAAGTACGCCCTGACCCTAGACGACGTAGACGTGATAGCGAACAACCTACTAACACCCGACGAGATACAGGCCAACTACGAGAAGTGGCTCCTCCAGTGGACACAATTAATGGGTCAAGGCTAACCAATACAAGACCGGATGCATAAGACTTGGCAAAGGCCTGGAGGCTAGCCGGCAAGCTACTACCCTGGCCCGTGAAGGCACTAGCCCTAGCGACGCTACTAGCCTTCACCCTACCCCCAATACTCCTCCTATACCTCCTCCCCCGGTCAAGCCTAGGCCTGCTCGGCCAGCTCAACCTGCCATGGATACTCGAATGGACTATAATACAG
>WWDN01000090.1:0-17408 GCA_035615875.1 Thermodiscus sp.
AGCTAAACGACCAGATAGACGAGGACACAATAATAACCGGGGGACAAGGAACCCATATAGTCTACACCTACGACTTCCTAAGGATAACGAAGCCCGGCAGGTTTCTAGCGGCTACAAACCTGGGAGCGATGGGATACGCCTTCCCCGCAGCGCTGGGGGCGAAGCTTGCGAACCCGGAGAGCGAGGTCATCGCAGTGGTTGGCGATGGAGAGTTCATGATGACGCTCCAAGACCTGGAAACCGCTGTCCGGGAGGGTATCCCCGTTAAGGTGATCGTGGTCAACGACAACTCCTATAGAGTCCTCCTGCTGAGGCAGAAGATGCAGAAGAGCGGCAGGGTGTATGGAACCATCCACACCAACCCCAGCTTCGAAGCCCTAGCACGGGCCTTCGGCGCCGAAGGAACTACCGTAGGGAGCGATGAAGAAATCGACTCTGCCATAAGGGATCTCCTAGAGGCGGATAAGCCTTTCGTCCTGGACCTGCTCATCAGTCCAGAGGACCTGCCGCCGTTGAACCTTGAGGGCAGTCTTAGGATGGCAGGCGGTTAGAAGCAGAAGACAGCCTCGATCCCGAGGCCCACGGGAATTCCACCATCTTTTCCTGAAAGCGCGTATAACCCTCCAGCACTCCCATAACTTTCATACAGGGTGCAAAATAATTGGCTAGACGGGCCGGGATAGGGGCTATAATGATCCTACTCGCTCTCGCAGCAACGCTCCCCCAGCCGGTTGCACACCCAGCCAGCGCCGGGGAATACGCTAGTATACGGGAGTGCAGGGCCTACATTGTAGCCGTGGCCTCAAATGGCAAGGGAGTGGCCGGCAACCTGACCGTTAGGGTAGCATACCCGGGGAGCGGGAAGGTCTACATATCCACGAGCCCTGCATCCATGGTTGACACGCAGGGGAGTGCAAGGATAGCAGCTTACGCGGCCTCCCTGCTGGCGGGGGTCGATATGACTAGGTACGACTTCTTCTATGATATCGAGTCGAACTCTATAATCGTCGGCGGTCCAAGCGCCGGCTTCGCCATGGCACTGGCAACACTGTTAGCCCTAGAGAACCAGACCTGCACTGCCTCCTACGCTGTGACCGGCATGATCCAGCCCGATACCAGTATCGGTCCCGTCGGCGGCTTGAAGGAGAAGCTGGAGGCGGCTGCTAGCGTTGGGGCGAAGCTGTTCATGATACCGGCTGGCCAGGAGGTCTACACGTACTACCAGACAAAGTATGTCCGGGTTGGCCCCTTCGTGTACGCTGAGAGAAAGCCGGTCAAGGTAGACCTCGTTAAGATGGGCGAGGAGCTCGGAGTAAGGGTGGTGTCTATATCCACGTTGAACGAGGCATTTACCCTGTTGACTAACAAGACCCTTGTCAGCCCCACTCTAAAAGCGCCCGTCCCTGGAAGTGGCGCCTCCGACATGCTAGTCGAATTCGTATACACGACGAATAGGACCGTAGAGGACGTCCTAGACAGCATACAGCATAGCGATGTAAGATTCATACAGGGGTTAGAGGCCAACGCATCCGCCAAGATGAGGGAGGCGCTAGACCTGTTGAACCGTGGAGTCTACTATCCGGCGGCGCTCGACGCCGTCGACGCCCTCTCCTACGCCTACCAGGCAATGTACGCTGACATAGCAGTCTCCAGCAACCTAAACGTGACTTCAGCCGTCGCCGATGTGAACACCTCTATCTCCAGGGCATACGATACCCTGACAGAATACAGGCAGAGATCCGCTTTAAACCCCCAGGCGGTCGAGAGCCTAGCGAAGGCATGGGCCAAGCTAGGCATCGCCACATACTACTACCAAAAGGCGGTCGACTCTCTCGAAAAAGACAATGGCTTCTATTATCTGCCACGGACGTTCTTCGGAGGCGTGATAACATCGCCGCTGGAACTCCTCGGTAACGCTAAGTCTATGGCCGTCTGGGCCATGTTCTGGGCAAACCTATCCACAAGGCTGGTAGGAGCGAGCAACTATACTGTGAGCAAACAGAGCCTAGAGGAGGTCGCACGCCTCTTGGAGGCCGAGGCTAGGAGTACAACAGCATACCTGCAGACGCTGCTAGAAGAGGCAGGAGCCGGGGCAAGTCAAGCGGAGCTGCCGGCGTTCCTCGTCGAGCTAGCATCCACTACTAATAACCAGATAGCGATAATCGGCTACTCTATAGAATCCATATCTCTCACAACCGGGGTTATACACGAGACGTTCACACTCGACCCAGCTAGGACCTCGCAGGGGCTAGAACAGCTAGCGGCGACACTCTACAACAGGACAGGTAATGCCTCGCTACAGATCCCCCTCCTACTGGAGCTCGCTAACGCTAGCGAGGACGCCAAGACCAGGGTCATGGCTAGTAGCCACGCGATACTCTACGGGTGGCTGACATGGATGTTATCGAATGAAACTAGTAAGATAACATATCCGATGCCGGAACAGGCGCCGCAGACGGTGACGACTACAACTACACAAGCTGGGGGCACTCCTAGAGGGGAACAAACGAGAACCGGTGAATCAAGCGGAGGCGCGCAGAGTACTGGTGGAGAGGCTAGCCCAGTGTATGGCCTGGTCTTGGTTGTGACGGCGATCTTCAGCGTGATGATAGGAGTGGCTATCGGTAGCATGTCTAGGCGTTCATAAAAACAATGTGAGTCCTCGGCTCTCGCTCGTAGACCCGCCCTAGAGGGGGTAGATCCCCCGGCGGGGTCCCCCGGGGTCTTCTAGCCTACTTGGATGTCAGGTATTCGTGTATCTTCTTGGCGGCGTCCATGCCGCTCTTCAGAGCTGGCCCTATTAGGCTTGGTCCGTGTCTCACGTCTCCAGCGGCGAAGACGCCCTCCCTGGTTGTCATGAAGTTGTCGTCTGTCACTATGGTTCCGTGGGGGTCTACCTTGATCCCACAGCAGCCGTCTTTGATTGGGGGCGTTGGCAGCACACCTACAGCCTTTAATACATAATCAAACTCCTCCTCGAACTCGCTTCCCTCGATCGGCACTGGCTTCGGCCTCGCCTCAGCGCTCACCTTGACTAGCCTCATCCTAACGAACTTCACTATCTTCTTCCCATTCTCCTCCTTGAACTCCACAGGCTGCGTCAGCTCCCAGTACTTGGCCCCGGCTGCTATGAGGTTGTCTATCTCCCTCTTACCCATGGGAGCGTACTCGGCTGACCTCCTGTAGCTTAGGATTACCTCGCGGACCTTGCCCTTGAACTCCTCGTAGGTTAGCGGCATTAACACCGCGTCGGCCGCGGTGAGTCCACCGCCTATCACCAGCACCCTGCCCTCTAGCTTCGGCACGCTATCCCACGGCTTGTAGCCGTACTTGGCCATATGGACTGCCACTATCCACTCCACGGCCGGGTAGACCCATGGGAGATCCTCTCCTTTCACGCCCATGGCCCTGGTCTTCCAGGTCCCGGTGGCTATTAGGACGGCGTCGTACTCGTTTATCAGGTCCTCCAGGTGGATCCTCTCCCCCGGAGCCACTATTTCATCCATCAAGCCGAGGTCTCCTGTCATGTCGACTTTGGTGCGTAGTACGAACTTCACGCCAGCGTCTATGAGCTCCTGGATACCCTTCCTAACTGGTCCCTTGGGTATCCTGGTTATCGGTATCCCGAATAGGATTAGGCCTCCGGGCTCCGGGTTCTGGTCATAGACCACGACCTCGTGGCCCTGGCATCTTAGTATGCCGGCCGCGCCTAGGCCTGCAGGGCCTGCCCCGACTATGGCTATCTTCTTGCCTGTTGGCGGGGGGACTTCCTTGCACCTGAGGAACTTCACATCCACCACCTCTAATTTGTCGTCCGTGGAGAACACTATGTTGCATGGAATTAAAACGGATCAAGATGGCCTAGTCCATACAAGGAATCCCTCCAGGTTCCCTCCAGGGCCTGTACTCGGCGGGGCATAACAGCTAGGGGGCTATGATCTCGTCGATGACACTACGCCATAGCCTAGCCAGCGTGTTGGGCTCGTAGTCTATTATGCCCTTCTCTGTTACTGCCTTGGAGATGAGGCTCGGCTCTGTCTTGTCGAATAGCGGGTAGCGGATGGGCCCGTAGCCCGGTGACATGTAGCTCCTCTCCTCTATGGGATGGGTGTCGCAGGTCGTCTCCGGGTGTATCTTGAGTAGGTCGAAGACCGCCAGTACCGGCTTCTTGTAGAGTCCCGCCAGTAGGGCTACCTGGCGTGTGCCAACCTTGTTCACTAGGCACGCGTCCCTTGTAACGGCGTCAGCGCCAACGACCACCACGTCTGACTCTTCGACGGCTCTATACATCATCGAGTCGGGTAAGAGCCTGACCCTGAGGCCAGCGTCCCTGAGGGTCGATGCCAGTACCGCCCCCTCGCCTCCAGGCCTGCTTTCAAGGACCGTCACATAGGGCTTTCTATCGGCTGATGCTAGGAGGACTGCCTCGACCGAAGAGCTGTAGCTGATCGTGGCTATCTTGGCGTCTGCCGGTAGCTGGTGTCCGAACTCCCTGATCAGCTCTATGCTCCTCTGCTGGTGTTGCATGACCCTCCTGACCACTTGCGCTAGGCTAGTTCCTCTGGCGCATGCCTCTTCTAGCACGTAGGCTAGGTTCGCTAGCGGAGCCATACTTCTATTGGCTGAGAGCACTAGAGCCGATGCCTCGCCTATGTTGCTGCAACTTATATTTCCCTTCTCAAGCTCCTCTATGATAGCCCTCGCTATAGTGTAGAGGCTCCACCTGGCACCCCTTATCCGCTCTCTTCTAACACTCTCTACGGCCTCTGATAATGATGCTAGAGTCATTTCCTCGTGCCCCGAGTATCCGTCCCTTGTAGCGTCTTTGACCGTTTAATATACGAGTTATCCCTCTGTCCGGCGCTCCTGGGGGTTTATTCGAACGGGAGGGTTTGAGGGCCGGGGCGGGGCTTCGGTTGCAGCCGTGTCTTTATCCTCCCCAGAAGAGTTTCACGATTAGGTCGACTAGCTTGGCTAGGTTCCTGTAGTAGCCGGTGCTTGGCTCCCTGATCTTGTCCGCGAGGGGGTCTGGAATGTTGGATGGCTTCCCGGTTATCGCCTCTACTATAAGGTTTCTCGGAGCCTGTAGGGCTAGGAACAGTGGTATCACAATTATTAGTGATAATATAATTATTGATGCTATCCTTCTACCCGGCTTCTCTGATACCAGCCGGCTGTTGGGCACGGTCCTTGTCAGGGCTGAGGCTACTAGTTTGAGTGGGATCCACGCTATCGTGGTAGATGCGAGGGCTGCTGCCGCTGGCATCCAGGTTCCCGGATACACTCCTAGTCTATCGACCACGTCTTGGATGAGTGCTGTGACTAGGGAATAGACTAGTGGGGCTGCTAGCATTGTCATTAGCAGGCTTAGCCCCCATTCGAGTGCGGCATATTGGGGTCCCTCGAATCGTAGAAGCTGTTTCTCTATCCTCTCGTACTCTAAGTTTAGGAATGCTTTAGCCGTCTCTCCCCTGGCCCTTAGGGCTACTATAAGGTCTGTGGCGCTACGGGCGATTCTATAGGCTAGTGCAGATAACATAGTTATAATAATTATCCTGTATAATATTGTTGATTTTAATAGTGTTGCGATAGCGTAAGCGTCCCACCTGAAGGGAGGAGTCCAACCCGCGGCCTCCTCCAGCAGCCCCCCGGCCCCGTAACCAGTTAGCCCAAAGGAGCCATAGACCACCGCCAGTACCAGGAGCCCCAAGAGAAGTCTAGGTAGGCTCGCTACCTTCGCCTCTCCAAGGAACGCGTAGAGGGTCCCCAAGAAATAGGACAGCAACACCGCCAGTACCAGGTGCAGGGGGTCCAGGGGAGATAACATCAACGCAGCGAGCGCGAGGAGACCGATAAGCCAACGGTCCCCGGGTCTAATGAACGCCCATAGAGCTATAGCGTAGGCTAGATACCCGGCTTCCGGGGGGATCGCTCCTATGTATGGGGGTCTAGATGATGCTAACGCCCCTCCTATGAGGGAGGCGGCCGCAGCTAGCGATGAGAGGTAGAGCGTCCCCGATAGTATTTTAGCTATGTGCCTCGCATCCAGGACACCTTCACCTCTCCCTTCTCCAAGCCAACACTAATAATCTTCAAATCATTCTCTTTAATTAATGGCATAAGCTCGGAGACGACCTCTTCGAGATAGCCCCCCGGGGAAATCACTATTATGAGGGGACGCTCCCTAACATACTTCTCCATGTACTCGCGTAGAATCACCGCCAAGTTGCCCGGTAGAGGAGACTCCGGGGGCGTATTAGATACACCGTCAATCACGCCAGCGAACCCGCGTGGCCCCGCTAGAGGGGGAACCACTACGGGCTCCTCCACCAAGCCGATGAACCCGATCTGCCTGTTGAGCCGTGACAACGACTCTGCAAGACCGGCAACGATCCTCGCCAGCCTTTCAAAAGGCGTCCTACCGGGTTCTCCCCTGTCGCCTAATGGAGACGGGGCGAATAGTATGATGGCGGGGCTCGAAGCCTCCTGCCGCATCTCCTTGACGACGAGAGTGGATAGCCTCGCGGTAGCCTTCCAGTCAATCAACCTCGGGTCATCGCCTTCCTGGTACTCTCTCACCATGTAGAACTCTGTGCCCCTACGCCTGGCCGTCAACCTTACAGTAGCTGGCAGGTCGCCTGCAACTTCCCTGCCTAGATCGACGTACTCTATCTTGGGCGTCGCCCTCAAGTGCAAGTCGCCGAGGGGCGTAAACTCTATCGCCACCCTGTAGAGGCCTAGGAGGTCCGTGACCCTGGCTGTGGCACGGCCGAACCTTCTAAGCCCCGTCCGTGCCACGACCTTGTAATTGACACGAAACCTGGTCCCTGGGAGAATTATAGCCTTGGTGCTAGTTGATCCGATGACCTCTACATTGGGCGGTGCCTCGTCTCTCAACTCTACTGCCAATGGGAGTACGGCGAGGCTATTCATGTCGCCTTGGAATTCTACTAGAGCCAGCCTACCCTCGACCGGTACGCCTGCGACTATTCTCTGGATCCTCTCCGTCACCTGGGAAAGGCCTGCCTCGACCATCAATACCCCGGCTAGTGGAATCATCGATATCGCCAGGCCGAGGCCGAGCAGGTGTCCCGAGGAGGAGTATATGCCCCAGGCTAGTAGGACTAGGCCTGCCAGGATGATGGTGTGGCCCTCTCTTGTTAGCCCCCTCTCTATTATCCTGGCCACGGCTAGTCACTCCAGGGCGGACTTGGCGTCGGCTCGCTCCCTAGGACTTGTTGCACGATCCTGGCCTGGACTCCTGGATCACTGGCGGCACCTGGTTTAGGGAGGATCCTGTGGGATAGGACTGGTATGGCCACTTCTTTTACATCGTCGGGTATCACGTAGCTCCTCGCGTCCATAGCTGCCCAGGCCTGGGCAGTCCTCATGAGGTATATCGAGGCTCTCGGGCTAGCGCCTAGCCTGGCTAATGGGTGTTCTCGCGTAGCTCTAACAATCCTCACGATATAGTCTATTACCGGGTCCGAGACTTTCACTCTTCTTATCGTCTTCTGGGCCTCCAGTATATCGTCTCCTGAGGCGACTGGGTTTATGTTGAACTCCTCTATGGCGTCTACCCGTTTTAGTATCTCCTTCTCCTCCTCGTAGCTTGGATACCCGATATCTATCTTCATTAGGAACCTGTCGACCTGGGCCTCAGGCAAGGGATAGACGCCCTCGAACTCTATCGGGTTCATAGTTGCTATCACTATGAAAGGCTTTGGCAGCCTGTGAGTGACGCCCTCTATTGTCACCTGGCCCTCTTGCATGGCTTCTATGAATGCGCTCTGGGTCCTAGGGCTGGCCCTGTTGATTTCATCCGCCAGCACTATGTTTGCGAATATAGGCCCCTTCCTAAACCTAAAGTCTCCTGTAGCCTGGTCATAGACCATTGTCCCGAGTATATCGGCTGGCAACAAATCCGGCGTGAACTGTATTCTCTTGAAGTCCAGGTTCAAGCTCATCGCCAGCGCCTTGGCTAGGCTCGTCTTCGAGACCCCAGGCACGCCTACTAGGAGAACGTGGCCTCCCGCGAGGAGCGATGCGAGCAGGAGCTTCAGCTCGCGTTCCTTGCCGACTATAATCTTTGATACCTCGGAGATAATCCTTGAGGCTACCCTCTCGACCCTACCAACCTCGACCACTATCCCCCACCCTTCACCACACGACACGCCTCTTCATAGTCATAGATTCCTGCAAGCGAGAGATACACGATTAGACTAGACTCAAGCCTCCTCTTAACAAGCCCCCATACCGGGAGGAACCTCAAAAACGCCCCCATCCTCTCGACCCTACTACATTCTCTGGTTATGGAGTCTTTCAACCGGCTTAGCTCGCGTTCAACATTATGGCTTGTCCTGCTAGTAGGCAGCCCTAGGTATTTAGACGCCATGGTGCATAGGGGCATTACACTGTCTAAGGAGGCGAACAAGGACCTCAAGGAAGAGAGGACGGTGCTGAACCCAGCTATCCTGCCCCGCTCTCCCTCTTTCTTGATCTTCGGCGGGAGTGACGAGTAGAGGGCTGCCGACGCCAGTATAGAGGCTATACCGGCTATGAGCAACGGGGTCAAACCCCTCCTAGCCATAATAGACGTGGCCACGGACTCGGCCATCCCATAGAGCTGTGACGCCGCTAGTAGCAGGATCGATGGGTGTAGGCTCAGAACCAGTTGCAGGTTCTCGTTGCCAGGAGCTACATAGAGTTCCTCGTCTGAAACCACTAGCGTCGTCTCAGGCGACTCTACGCGCTCGGCTATGAGGTTAACGATGTAGTCCAGGGATTTATTGTGGGTCCCGGCTACCAGGTTGACGGCAATAGTGCTATCAGCGATTAATACCACGGTGCCCCGAGCAGACCTACACTCCACCCCAACAATATACCATTTACCCTGGTACGGCTCCGCGGGATAGGGCCACGCAGCCGCTATAGCCGTGAAGGGACCTAGCCCTTGTGGCAGCAGAGGTTTCACCGGGTATACGATGGGGTCTCCAGTGAAGGTTATGTAGCCCGTGTACCCGGTCGGGATGCCGTAGCCCTTGCCCTGTATCAGCCCGTAGAACGTTGATATGGTCGAGTTGAGTATGCCGCGTATCTGGGGAGGGCTACTACCGCAGATGAGGAGGGAGGCTTGCCTCGTCAAGTCCCTTACCGGGGGCGTCGGGGCTTCATCCAGTAACACGTAGTGGATCCGGAGGCCCCGGGTTCTAGCCTTCTCAAGCAGACTATACGCCTCTTTCAACCCTGTCCCTTCCCGCGTCACGCCGCCGACAGCGAGATAGACTAGGTCCCTGTATCCGGAGAAGTCTGGCGTGCCGCTCAGCCCGTAGACTATCTTGGTGTTGAACCCCCTCTCCTCCAGCGTCCTCCAGAGGATGCTTGTTCCAGAGGGTCCCTCGTTTAGTGGGTAGGAGGCGTCCTGGGGTATGGCGACCCTCACCAGCAGGTCTCTCGGGAGGTACTCTAGGCTAGCTATAACCGCTATTAGCACGAGGAGGAATCCCAGCCACTTCCTAGACTCCATGTATCAACACCCTCCTAGCCCCAGCCATACAGGCTCCGGGATCAACGCTGACCTCCTCCAGGCCATACACGGCGTCCTCGTATGCGGTGGTTAGTGATTCGAGTAGGGCTGCGACGTCATGCGAAACCCTCCCACGGATCCTCTCAAGATACTCTCGTGGAGTCTCCCATGGCTCCTTCTTCAGCCCCCTCAGGGCTAGCGCCGTCACGAAGAGGCGGTAGCATGTGGATGGGCTCGGCTTCGAGGGCGGCCTGCCGAGGAGTATCCTGGCCACGTCTAGACCCGGTCTTAGCCTGTCCCTCTCGGCGACTAGTGCCGTTGCTAGTAGTCCTATGCCTGCTATTACCACTACCGTGGGACTGGGCGGGGATAGGTGCCATCCCCTGGCTCCTTGGCTTTGCTGTTTCCCGCCTGCTTGCACTGCGGCTCTGGCTCTCTCGGCGCCCTTGACGACGTCTTCGAGCCCTGTTAGGAACGATGAGAGGTTGACTTCAACCTGGTTCCTCTCCTTGCTTTCTTGGCTGGTCAAGGGGGCTATTGT
The DNA here is from genome assembly GCA_035615875.1 of Thermodiscus sp. GTDB lineage: Archaea > Thermoproteota > Thermoprotei_A > Sulfolobales > Acidilobaceae > Thermodiscus. The sequence continues at coordinate 10,068 of WWDN01000090.1, forward strand.
CCCGAACCTGTCCCTGTAGAGTTTGAGGGCTTCGAGATATGTGTCCTCGTCTATGAGGCCTTGTTTCGCGTAGTAGTTAAGCGTTCTCAGGGCGTTCAACGCCTCGGACTCGGAGCCATTCTTTATGATGCCGAGTAGCTCATTGATGAGGGTCTCATTTACCTCAAGCCTAGACCTGGAGAGGATCTCGGCCACCCTCCAGCCCAGCCTGCCCCGTAGTATCGAGTCCACGACCTCGGGATACGCGGTATCCCTAGGGACGTGGACGGTAACGATTAGAAACATCCCATCTACCCTAACAGACGAATTGAATGCGAGCACGGCTAGTATCGAGTCCAACGCGGTGTCTAGCTCGACCTCGTCTCTGGGGACACGACAGTCCTGCAGCTCCAGGGGCATATACGGGTTCGACACCCTGTACACTACTATGGGTTTCCCATTGATTTCGAGCTCCGATCTACAAGCTGGCACCACTACGGGGGTATCCATAGCCAGGTCTCTCAGGTCGCCAGCAGCCAGCTGGCTCATGTAGCCGCGTAGAGTTGCAAGCTTTCCTCCAACGTTTCCAGCGCCCTCGAAGACTTGCTGGGTAGACGAGTTAGCCCTAGCAGCGGCTAGGAACGATCGCGAGATATCGTCGAGAAGGTTTACTAGTGGGGCTAGGGATGTGAACTTCTTCCCCGTTAGATTTGCCACGACGCTAGCCTGGTAGCTTGCAATACTTGCCAGGTAGGCCAGGTCCCCAAGGTCGACTAGTAGGGCTGCCCTGGGCTCTATAACCTTCTTGGGGACGAGTGGCGGGTGCCTGGGCAGCTCTTGTGCGCTGGCCTCCAGCGGGGCCAATAGGGTTAATATTATCACCAGCAGGCCGACTACCGGCTTCACAGCTACATCATCCTTGCCGACTCTACTTCGGAGCCTATACCCCTACATACACCTGTGTCCTCGGCGGTCTTAAGCACGAGCCTAGCCGCGTACCTCGGGACAGCCTTCCTCCAGAGCCTGCCAAATAACCTGACCAGCAGAGGTACATCGAGCCGGGCGCCCGCAGCTCGGGGGTGTCCACCCCCGCCCAGGGAGAGGGCTATTATCTGGACGTTAACACCTCTACTCCTCAGTGAGAGGCCCCCGTTACCTCTTATGATAACCGCTATGTCTGCATTGTACCTGGAGAGTAGGCTTGCTCCGATGAAGCTATTGGCTGGGGGTCCCCTCTCTTTGAAGGCCGCCGCTACCCTGCACTCGCCTTCCGCGACTACGGTGGTGGAGATTATCTTGTTGAAGTTCTCTAGCTCTCTATTGAGGTACTCCTGGAGCTTCTCCTCTAGCTCCTCGTCCCATAGAACGCCCTGGGAGAACTTTGCTATCAGCTTCCTGCGCCATTCATTGGCGCCCTCGTTATAGCGAGTGTCTGCTACCCGGAATAGCTTGGGCGCGAGCGGGTGATCCCACCTCCATAGGTCGGCGGCGCATACCGTGGATTCAAGTTCTCTCAGATACTCGGTATACTCTGCTTCATTATACTTCGTGGCGTATCTCGCGACGACTCCTGTAGCACACGTCGAAGTGTCTATTGTCAGCCTGACGCCCGCCTTTCGCATTGCCTCCTGCCATTCATCGGGCCATATGTGGTGGTCGTACCAGTCGACGGCCACCCCCTGGCTGGTGAACTCCTCCACTAGCCTTAGGACGTTGTCTATGGAATCCCTGTTGGGGCCTAGGTCGGATACGACTATTCTATCGCCGCTGCTTAGGTTGCCGGATAGGCTTGACAGCACCTCGTCTAGATTGTAGGGCTCTGCGAATAGGATGGTCGACTCGTCTATTCCCCTGCCATAGGCTATTAGGGCGGCGGCAGCAGAGCCGGCTCCGTCGAGGTCTGTATGCGTTATTATGAAGAGGTGTCCCATTCCACTCCTTCCTCCTCTAGCACCTCCTTTACCTTTCCGGGGAGGATGCTTTTGAGCTTCTCATATGTAGCCTCTAGTTCCTCTGGAACTACCTTGGTAGCCGAGAACATTACCGTGAAATTTGTATCACCACACCACCTCGGTAGGACGTGTATGTGGACGTGGCCAGCTATGCCGGCGCCGGCGGCTTCCCCTATGTTGACTCCTATGTTGAATCCGTGGGGCTTGTAGGCTTCGCGGAGTGCTTTCAGGGCTGCCTTGACTAGTAGCGACATCTCGGCTAGCTCCGGTAGCGTGAGGTCCTCGATGCTGGAGACGTGCCTGTAGGGTACTATCATTACGTGGCCAGAGTTGTAGGGGTACTTGTTTAGTATGACGTAGGATAGCCTCCCCCTATACACTATCAGCGCCGACTTGTCATCTAGCTCTGGGGCCCTGCAGAAGACGCACCCCTCGTGCCTCTCGGAGCCTGTTATGTACTTCATGCGCCAGGGCGCGTAGAGTATCTTGTACCACGGCTTTAGCTGGTCCTCCTTCAAATCCGGCACCCGAGCGGAACGACACATACCTCTACTATTTAGACTCCGTCAATATATCGGTACCTGGCGTGATAGATATGGCTTGCTGGAGGGGCGAAAGGCCCGACTGCAGGGCTAGGTGGATAGTGTGTAGCTCTGACTTCACAGAGGAGGCTGATGACTTCCTAGACGCGTATGAGACAGTCTCCGTCGGCAACATTAATGTCCGGATGGTCAGAGACAACGAGCTTGTTAGGTACCTGTATGTAAACGGGGAAAACAAGGGGTTCGCCCTGGAAATAGACCCCGGGATAATGGACCCGGAGTGCCTGGGCTCCATAAAGTCGGCTCTACTAGACATGCTGACCCAAGCCCTATACGGGGACCCACGATGGCAGCTCATATACCACATAATCGAGAGGCAGATGCTGCCCACACCATAGACGAGTGGTCTGATGAGACAGGTATCCTCATAGCCGTTTCACAGGCTCGGGCCCGTGGAGTCTTCATCCCACTTAATACTCCGGTGGCTAGGGAGCTGATTATAGCTTCTCCAGGTCCATAGCATAGAATCCCTGGTTGTCAGGGGTGTGTCAGCACTCAAGACCCTCTTCATCCCCTGGGATAGCGGTCCGCTACGCCGAGCGCATCATCCACTTGATACCTACTGTCCAGGGAGGGTTTATTGTGTACCAGTCACCTTGTCTATTACGTATCTCACGTGCTCGGTTAGGCTGTCTATGACTGGCTTGTTGATTGAGACCCGGCCTATTAGCAGCGAGAGCTCCGTGCAGCCGTAGAGGATGGCTTCGGCGCCCTTACCGACTAGCTCTGAGACTATCGTGGCCATTGTCAGCTTCTCCGAGCCGGGTATGACTCCGGTGGTTAACTTTTCTATCAGCGCGTCTAGGCGTTCCTGCGATAGCCTGCTCGGCGTTATAACCTCTATCCCGTGGTCTTCTAGGTAGTCGTGGTAGAGCCTCTTCTCTACCGTGGCCTTGGTGGCTAGGAGGCCTATCTTCTTCACCCCCAGTGACTTGATCTTGGAGAGTACCGCCTCCCTTATGTCGATGAACTCTCCATCGCCGATTGACTCCCTTATTATTCCATCGTCTAGGAACACGTGGGGGGTGTTTGCTGCCAGTATTATGGGGTCGGCGCCTAGGCTGGATAGAGCCTTTAGGGCATTGCTTAGAAGCGTTCTAGCACCCTCTACATTGTCGGACTTGACGTAGCTACACATCTCTTGGACTGGCACGCTGTAGAGGAGTATGCGGGGGTCCCTCCCCCTCTTCTCCCTGTAAGCCTCGACTAGAAACTTGTAGTATAGAATTGTAGAGTAGGGGCTTAGCCCTCCCACCACGCCGATTATCTTATCCATTCTACCTCCAACACCGCCTGGAAAATACCGGGTGGGGCGTTTTTATGTGGAGGGTAGGATTCTACTCCTCGACGGGCCCTATTACCTGCCGGCCGACCAGCTTGTTTATCCTCTCAACCTCGCTGTCGACCCACTTCTGTATGTCCTCGATCTCCTTGTCGGTGAGGTGCCTGAACCGGCCCTGCATCTTGAGGTAGTGGCGGACGTGCTTCCTCCTGGGCACTGGTACGGTGACGTCGAACTCCCCGTGGTCGAGCTCCCAGTTTATCCACATTCCCGTCTCGGTGGCCAGCCTGGCTATCTTTATGCCGTAGCGTGGGTCGAATCTCCACCCGGTGGGGCAGGGCTGTAGTACGTGTATGAAGGAGGGTCCCTCTACTTCTAGTCCCCTCTTGAACTTGTTCAGCATGTCTAGCGGGTAAGCCGGGTTCGCTGTTGCGACGTAGGGCACCCTGTGGGCCGCTACTATATCCGCTATTGGCTTCTTCGGCCTCCTCTCGCCCTTCCACACTCTACCAGCCGGGGTCGTGGTCGTCCACGCGTATAGCGGTGTGGAACCGCTTCTCTGGATGCCGGTATTCATGTAGGCCTCGTTATCGTAGAGCACGTACATTACGTTATGGCCTCTCTCCAGCATGCCGGATAGGGCCTGGAAGCCGATGTCGTAGGTCCCGCCATCGCCTCCCAAGACCACTACATTGATCTTCTCGCTGGGGTCTATGACGCCCTTCCTCTGCAGTACCCTTATAGCGGCCTCGACCCCGCTGGCCGCCGCTGAGGCGTTCTCGAAGGCTAGGTGGAGCCAGGGTATCCTCCAGCTAGTGTAGGGGTATGGCGTGGTTGATACCTCGACGCAGCCGGTAGCGTTTACTAGTATGGTGTTCCTCCCGGCGACCTTCAGTAGGTGCCTTACTATAGTGCCAGCGGTGCATCCGGCGCATAGGCCGTGGCCTGGTGCTAGTAGCTCCTCCTTGGGTATCTGGGTTAGTAGCTTGAAGGGCCTCTTCTTGCGAGTGGCCTGGCTACTCATAGCTTACACCCCTTACTCCCCAGTACAGGGATTCGCCTGGGGCTCTGCCCCGTTCAAGGACCTTGAAAGAATAATCGATTATCTCCTTGATAGTGTGCTCCGTTATCCTTCTCTGTCCTATCCCGGCTATCACGCTCATTATCATGGGCTTCTCCTCGTCGTGGTAGTAGCTCGACATTATCTCAAGGGCTACGGGCCCGGCTATGCGGGCTCCGTAGGAGATCGCCTTGTCTATAACTGTGACTAGCTTCGCGTTGGATAGGGCTCTCTTCACGTCTTCGACGGGGAATGGCCTCCATAGCCTGATCCTCGCAGCACCGACCTTCACACCCTTCTCGCGTAGGAGGTCTATCGTCTCTGTCACAGTACCGTGTAACCCGCCGTAGGAGACTATGACCACGTCGGCGTCATCAACCATATAGGTCTCTACGAGGCCGTAGCCCCTCCCGAACATAGCCTTGAATTCCTCGTCGGCCTCTCTGGCCTTGTCGAGGGCCCTCTTCATGGCGGCCACTTGCTGGTACTTGATCTCATAATACCACTCGGGGCCCGCTAGCGTGCCCATGGTCACTGGCCGCTCCGGGTCCAGCTTTATCCTGTTGTAGTTCTTGGGCGCGTACTCTAGGATGGGCTTATTGTCTGAGGGCACGAGTACTGGCTCGTAGGTGTGGCTCATCAGGTACCCGTCGTATCCAACCATTACCGGGAGCATCACCTCTGGATCCTCAGCTATCCTGAAGGCCTGCACGACGCTGTCGTATACCTCCTGCGCGGTTGAAGCCAGGATCGTCACCCAGCTAGCATCGCGTGCGTTCATTATATCGCTGTAGTCGTTCCATATGCTTATGGGGGCTGATAGCGCTCGCGTCGCTATGCTCATGACTACGGGTAGCCTTAGCCCGCTGGCTATGTGCAGTATCTCGTGCATCAACTCCAGTCCTTGGCTTGCTGTAGCTGTGAAGGCCCTCGCGCCGGCCGCAGACGCGGCTATTGTAGCGCTTAGAGCGGAGTGCTCGCTCTCGACGTGGATCATCTCGGCGTCGAGCTCGCCGTTTGCTATGAACTCGGAGATCTTCTCGACCACAGTCGTCTGGGGCGTTATGGGATACGCCGCTACTACGTCGACGTCGAGGTCCTTCACGGCGTACGCCACGGCGTAGTTACTTGAGAGGGGTAGACGCTTCCACTCAACCCTAGCCCGCTGGAGCGTAACCGCCACGGCTACTTCACCTCCTCCACGAAGTCTATAGCGTCAACCGGGCACTCCTCTACGCATATACCGCATCCCTTGCAATGGTAGTAGTCTATCTTCAGGCTGAAGGTGTACTTCCTGCCCTTACTGGTAGTGTAGGGCTCCTCTATGATCTCGAAGGCTGAGTCCGGGCAATAGACCCAGCAGAGCAGGCACCTGATGCACTTGTCCTGGTCCAGTACGGGCCTGAAGACACGCCAGTCACCGGTATACCTCTCGGCAGAGTTACCCGGCTCGATCACTATACCGCCGGAAGGGATCTCGTTCCACGCGGGCAACTCCTTAGACTCCATTCATCTCACCTCGCAATCGCGCTCTCGAAAACAGACTCATACGCGGCCCTGACGGCCGCTACGTTCCTCTCACCGATCCTTCCAGGGAACGTGTCGAGGATCGCCCTCTCAACGCTCTCCAGGGATACGATCGGGAGTACCTTGACCAGGGCACCGACCATGGCGGTGTTGACTATCGGGAGGCCCAGCACCTCTAGCGCAATCCTCGTCGCGTCGACTGTATACACCCTATATTTGCCCCCTATCCCCATTGACTCCTCGAACTCCTCCGGCGACTTCTTGGTGTTGACGAGGAGCACTCCACCCTCCTTCAACCCCTCCAGGTAGATCTCCTTCGGCAGGCTGGGGTCAAGCACTACTACCACGTCCGGAGCTAGGATCGGCGATCTAGTCCTTATGGGGACGTCGGCAACCCTCGTATAGGCCCTTACAGGGGCGCCCCTACGCTCCGCACCGAACTCGGGGAACGCCTGCGCATACTTTCCCTCGTAGATGGCTGCGTTGGCCAGAACCATGGCCGCGGTGACGGCTCCCTGACCGCCGCGTCCATGCCAACGTATCTCGAACCTCAATCTCCGTCACTCCCGTTAAATGGCTTCTAGATATAACATGTATAGCCTGGTTGCTATAATAATCTTCAGTGGATCACGGACGCGGCGAGAAATCTCGGCGGGGAAGGGTGCTGCCACGTGCATAGTCCTGGGAGCCTTAGGGAGCGTCTGAGAGAGCTGGTCCCTGTTATCGTAGACGCCAGCGACCTCCACCTATTGACTAGCCATGCTCTGAGGGATGACAAGCCCGATGCGAGCATCCTCATCGCCTTCGGAAAGGCCAGTGTACCTATGGCCCGCGCAGCGGTCGAGCTACTAGGAGACAGGGTTGAGGGCGGCGTTGTAGTTATTCCAAAGTGGAGGAGTGCTGAGAAGATCAGTGGGCTTGAAGTGATCCAGGCTAGCC
>WWDN01000091.1:0-4248 GCA_035615875.1 Thermodiscus sp.
CTCCTCCAAGACGTCCTTCGGGAGGTCGTGGCCCGCCAGCCTCAAGTTCTCTATAACCGTGAGGTTGGCGAAGATGTTGTTCAACTGGAATATGAATGCCATGCCCAGCTTAGCCCTCTCGTGGGGAGCCATATGAGTTATGTCCCTGCCATCGAACAGCACCTTCCCACTGTAGACCGTCGTGAGGCCGAAGAGTGTCTTCAAAAGCGTGCTCTTGCCAGCCCCGTTTGGACCTACTATGACTGTTATCTTACCAGTGGGTATCTCTAGGTTGACGTCGAAGAGCGTCTGCAGCTTCCCATAGCCGGCGTTGACGTCTATGAGCTTCATTATAGCGTCTCCGTTACCCTGGGCCACGGCTAACCACCCAGATAACTCTCCAGGACCATGGGGTTGTTGAGCACCTCTTCAGGAGTCCCCTCAGCGATCACCCTGCCCATGTTCATAGCGTATGCATAGTCCATGTACTTCGCTACCAGGCCTATCCTGTGCTCTATTATGAGGAATGTTATGTGCTTCTCCCTGCTGAGCTTGATTATCTTCTGGAAGAGCTCCTCGACCAGCCTCGGGTTGACGCCAGCGGCGGGCTCGTCCATGATAATGGTGTCAGCACCCTTCATAATCGCCCTGGCTATCTCAAGGAGCTTCAACTGGCCGCCGCTCAGCTCACTAGCCCGTACATCCCACTTGGGGAGGAGACCAACCCATTCTAGAATAGATAAGGCCCTCTTAGTCGCCTCCTCCTCGAAACCAAGCCACCTCCCCCTAGATATCCCGGCCAGGTAGGGGTTCTCCCCCGGGTTCCCCTCGGCCGCTGCAAGAACGTTCTCCAAGACGGTTAAATTCATAAAGGGCCTGGGGATCTGGAAGGTCCTAACCATGCCCAGCTTAACCCTGTCGTGGGGCGGGATGTGGGTTATATCCCGGCCCTTGAATATCACCTTCCCCTCGTCCGGGGGGATAAACCCTGAGACAACGTTGACCAGTGTGGTCTTCCCGCTCCCGTTGGGGCCGATCAACAGGGTGATCCTGCCCCGGAACAACCTGATATTGACCCGGTTCAGCGCAACTATGCCCCCAAACCTCTTCACCAGGTCACGGGTCTCAAGTACAACTCCCCCCTCGGGCGGAGCCCCCTTCGCCCGGTCTTGCACGCCTGCCTGAGACACTTTCTTCACCCTTTAGTGCGGGTGTCTACGGGCTTCTCATGGCTGGTTGTAGGGGGTCTGGAGACGACTATAAATCCGCTACCTCCTCGTGGACCAGGATTTAGAGGGAAAAATTATTGTCAAAGAAAGGAGTTGAGTGTATGGTGGGCTAGAGGGGCTATTTCTTGGCGAATACTATTGCAGCTATTATTATGATGATAATGATTATGATGCCTACTATTAGCCCGGTGCTGACACCGCCCTTCTTCTCCTCGGTGGTAGTGGTCTTTGCAGTCTCTCCTGGTGAGGCCGTTGTCGTAGTCGGGGCTGGTGCTGCGGTGGTGGTCTTCGTCGGAGATGGGGCGGGAGCGAATGTCTCCTGGAATAGGTCTAGGTAGGTCTTCCCGTTTGGTAGCTTGATGAAGACTACCTTGTCCTCAAGACCCTTATACTGGCCGGCCTTGACCCAGTCGTACTTGGCACCGGTCTTCATCACGACCCAGAGGTCATAGTCTGCGGTGGCCCTATCGCCAGCGTCGTTCAGCGGGAACTTGCCGGTTGCAGCGTACTTTGCGAACTCGTCGCTCTGGACTACCTGTGGTATGAGCTGCTTGACCTTGTTGACTAGCTGGTCCATGTCGTCTGTCTGCCCGGCCTGCAGTATTGCTAACGCGATGGCCACTACAGCGTCGTGTGCTGCCAGGGCGTATGCGTCGGGATCTACGCCTAGCTTCTGCTTCACGTACTGGGCGACCTTAGCCTGCTCGTCGGTTGCGGCTGGACTGAAGATCGGGTTGAGGAATAGTACCTTAGAGGCGAACTCTCCGCTGACGGGGTCGCTTACTATCTCGGTTAGCAGGGCTGTACCGTCGCTTCCAATCCAGGCTACTTTGCCAGTGTTGGGGTACTTCCTTGCCTCTATGAAGAGGTCCTTGGCCTCGTTGAAGGCTATCAGTATAACTGCGACCTCGTTTGGCTTGTACTCCTTGAGCAGCTTGCCTAACTCGTCGTTTAGGTTCGTGGCTATGCTTGAGAAGGCTGGGCTCTCGGCGTTGTAGCTGTACACCTTAGCTACCTCGACTCCCCTGTCTTGGAGCACCTTCTTTGTGGCCTCCATTAGCCCGTTGCCCCAGGTGTCGGCCCTGTTGATTATGACGACCGCCTTCAGGCCTAGCTTCTCGGCTAGGGCCCCTATGGCCTTGCTCTGCACGTCGTCGGCTGGACAGAACCTGAAGACGTTGTCGTTGGGTATGGCTAGCTCTATGGCGGTGCTGCTCGGGCTGATTATGAGCACGTTCTGCTCGTCAGCGGTGCCCTTCACCTTCTTAACCTCTGCGCTGGTCATTGGACCGACCACGAACTTGACTCCCTGGGCCACTAGTGAGCTTAGCTTCTGCACCGCCACGTCGGGCTTGGTTTGCGTGTCCTCCACTACGAGGTTTAGCCTGAACCAGGCGTTCTTCTCCTCCAGGTACTGGTTCATCTCTTGGACCGCGAACTCCACCGCGGCGTTGGCTCTTTCTCCGTAGCTCTGGAGGTCTCCTGTTAGTGGTAGTAGGCCGCCTATGGTGATTGTCACCGGCTGTGAGTATGATACCGCTGCCATGACGGGGGCTATCGTGAATAGTGCCAGTAGGATCGCCGCTATCCATTTCATGCCCACGAAGCGCACACCCCACTTCAAAGGGATATCTTCGTCGATACCGGTAGCAGTGTCCAGTTAAAATATGCTTTGTATCTCATGTGAAAATATATTATAACCCTTACCCGTCCGGGGATAATACCATAAGACCCGTATCCAAAGCCACAATATGCTATATTGTTTTTGTCGTCTGGGCTTCCGGGTTAAAACAGGGAGCCGACTCGAATACCACCCCGGGTACCAGGTCTTGGATAAGATACGAGTACACCTAGTGGCATACACGAGGGAAGGCGACAAGCTCATAGCAGCCGCGTCGAAGCTAAGCCTCTCAAGGAAAGACGTTCAAAGCCTCCTATCAATGAAGGACGAGGAGGTGGAGACCTGGATAAGGGAAACCTGGAAGAGGCAACACTTCAGCCCGTGGGAGCACTCAAGCTACACGTGGATCGCCGAAGGCTGCTCCCGGGTATGCACGCATCAGCTAGTCCGGCATAGGATAGCGAGCTATACACAGCAGAGTATGAGATATACCGAGGGGACGCTGAGAGACATAGCCTTGAAGGCGTCAAGCCTCCTGGGGCTCGACTGCCCGCCCTCGCCTAAGAGATTCCCCGAGAGGGACGCGTACAAATGCTACTCCAAGGCACTCGATATGGCAGACAGTCTAGACGATGAGACCGTGGTGGCTCTGGCGAGGGAGGCCTACGTCTTCCCCCCTAGCATAGAGGGCGACCAGCTAGTGGAGACTGCAAGGCACTACCTGGGGGCTACATCGATGTACTACAAGCTGCTAGCTAGAGGCGTGCCCAGGGAAGATGCGAGGTTCACTATACCGCATGCGGTTAGGAGTAGGATAATCGTCACCATGAATGCCAGGGAACTAGTCCAGTCCTTCCTACCGCTCAGGATGTGTACCAGGGCACAGTGGGAGGTGAGGCACGTCTCATGGCTCCTGTGGAATAAGCTGGTACAGGTCCATCCACGCCTCTTCAAGTGGACGGGGCCTCGCTGTGTCTTCCAGGAGAATACGAGCAGGAGGGACCCCCAGCCGCTCGCCAACTACATTGACGGGACAGCCGGTTTCACGATCAATAGATGCCCCGAGCTCGTGCCGCGGGAGGGGATAAGGGCTTGCCTCCTATACGCCTGGAGGTTCACCAACGGTAGGCCGGTGTGACCATAAGCGAGGCGACCCGGTGTCGAGGGGGACCGTGAGGGTGGTAGTGTTATTGTTTCTTGGACTTGGAGAGGAAAACCCTGGCCTCCTCTATGAATTCCTCCCTCTCGGCCAGGGCGACGAGGTCTTTAGCCCTCTCAAGCCATGACATCTTATCCCTCCTCAATGGCCCCAGGAAGGCGTCTACCGCCTGACCTCCAGCGGACTCCAGTTGAGCGGCTAGCCTGGTTACAGCTTCTAGTGCAGAGTCCAGGTCTTCGAACACGCTAGACACTATGCCC
>WWDN01000092.1:0-3452 GCA_035615875.1 Thermodiscus sp.
AAGCTCTCCGCCCGCTATCCCAGCGTGGGTGGAACGATAGAGTTCCTTGTTAGGGCATACGGCGATAACATTGTTACCGGCGGGTTGAACATAATGCTCCTAGCCAGCTACATAGTCATGATAGCGCTCTACGCACACGCCTTCGGAGCTTATGGAGCCAGCATGGTTCCGGGCCACTACAATGAAGCCTACACCGTGCTAGTCGTGTTCGCCATAGGGAGTCTCACGCTAGTCAACTTCCTCGGAGCCGTGGTGAGTGGGAGGATAGAGCTGGCCTTGGTAGCGTTTAAGCTCTTCGTACTCCTACTCGTAGCCGCGGTCGGGCTGAGGCTCGTGGATTGGTCTATGCTCTCCCCGGCGACCTGGCCGCCGCTAGTCAACATAATAGCCGGTGGAATGATAATATTCCTCGCCTACGAGGGCTTCGAGCTAATAGCCAACACCGCCGGCGACGCCGAGAACACCACCGTCCTAAGGAGAGCCCTATACTCCGCCGTCATCACAGTGATATCGGTCTACGTACTAATATCGCTGGTCTCAGCCGGTGCACTCTCCCCAGAGACCGTTGAGAGGGCCAGGGACTATGCACTGGCCATCCTTGTCAAGCCAGTACTCGGAGAAGCCGGGACCACGCTAGTAGTCGCAGCGGCCCTGGCCTCGACTAGCAGCGCTATCAACGCCACGCTATACGGGACCGCTAGGATGAGCTACCTCGTGGCGAAGTACGGCGAGGCGCCCCAGATACTAGCCAGGAGGATATGGCGGGGCGCCTACGAGGGCCTAGTCATCATAAGCATCCTCAGCCTCCTACTAGCGCTGGGGACCAGCCTGGAGGCGATAAGCACGGCGGGCAGCGGCGGGTTCCTTATAATCTTCGCCGCGGTTAACCTTGCAGCCTATAGGCTCCGGAGGACTACAGGGGCGAACCCGGTACTGGCTTTGGGCGGTGCCGTGCTCAGTCTCGTGGCGCTCTCCATACTCGTATGGAGGATGTACCAGTTGGATCCGAGACAGTTAACCGTCTTCGCGGGGATACTGGCTGGCAGCATCCTAGTGGAGGCGGTCTATAGAGGGGTTACTAGGAGGAGGCTGCCTAGCGTGGTGGATCCTAGGCTTGCGGAGAGGGAGTCTATCCTGGGGAACTGGGAGGAGATAGTAGGGAGGGTTGCATCCTCTATAAAGAGGGTGGTTAGGGATGCCGAGGTGTTCATTATAGGGAGCCACGCTAGAGGGGAGCCTCAGAAGGCTGGCGATATAGACATACTGGTCGTCACTCCTAGGAAGCTGACGAGAGAAGAGGAGGACATGGTAAGGAGCGCTGTAGAGAGGGATCTCGGGTTACCGCCACACCATCCTGTTCACCTGCACGTCGCCTCCAAGGATGAAGCGGCCAAGTATAAGCATAGAAAGAAGATAATGGCGGCCTATTGAACGCCATCTTTTAGAACCATTCCCTAACCCTGCGAGACACTATAAAAGCACTAAACAACGTCAACGACAACAACACGGAAGCACAAGCACTAGCCGGGCCAAGCAACCTACCACCCCCATACAACTGATAGGTCAAAACGCCCAGACTCCAAGTAGAAGGCTCCGTCAACACGAGGACAGCCCCGAACTCGCCCAGGCTAGCCGCCACTGCCAGGAGGGCTGCCGACGACAGGCCCGGGCCAGCGACCCTGGCCAGCTGGTAGAGGAGCCTATACCCCCTCAAGCCTATCGACAACATGTACTCGACCGCCTCCCGGGGTATCCTGGAGAGGCCCGAGTCGACGGCCCTCGAAGCCAGCGGCAGTGACATCGAGATGTGGGCGAGGCCGATCAACAAAACTATAGCCAGCGTGTGCCCGAGGACGCTCCTCAATGCAAGATAGAGGGTGAAGTATAAGGCGACTCCGACAGTCACCGGGGAGAAGAGTATCGGTGCCAGCCCCGCCAGGCGGCCAGACACCCTATCCCTCTCCACGACCAGGGGTATGGAGAGGGTGACGGCTCCAGCCATGGCTATGACGGCGTATAGGAGACTGTTTAGGAGGGCCCTGAGGAAGCTTGCCCCCGGCGGGACGGGTAGAGGACCGGTTACAAGGCGCCTGTAGTTATCCAGGGTTAGGTGGCCGCGGATTGTTAGAGACTCCAAGAACACTCCCAGGAGGGGGAGGTACAGGTATCCCAGTAGGAGGATGGAGTAGGCCTCCAAGGCCAGGGAGACGGGGTCCCTCCTGGGCCTGCGGATCCTCTCGCCCAGCTCGCCCCTGGGAGTCCTCGTCTGGACCCGTAGTAGTATGAGGGCTGTCCCTGCTAGGAGGGATGCCTGGAGTAGTGCCAGTAGGGCTGAGAGGGATCGGTAGGCGGGGAACCCCTTGAATATCGTGTAGATCCAGGCCTCCAGGGTGTAGTACTTGTACGCGGCGCCCTCGACCATGAGGGGGGCCGCCAGCCCCGTGAAGCTGTATATGAATGCGAGTAGCCACGCGGAGAGTATGCCTGGGATTGATGCAGGGATTATCAGGTGGCGCCACAGCCTGTACCCCCTTATCCCCGCTGTCTCGACGTAGTCGTAGACCTCTGCCGGTATGCCTGCGAGGCTGGAGTATACTAGTACTGCCGCCAGCGGTATATTGAACCACGAGTGCACCACTATGATTCCATGGGGTGCCTGGGCGAGCCACTCTGGTGTATGGGGTAGTTGGGCGAGCCACCTGAAGCCTAGTACCACTGCGACGGATGGGGCCATAAATACTGGAAGCCCGAGCACACGGTATAGCCCGGCTATCCTCGACCCGTAGTATCCGCTGGCGACGCCGACGGGGGCTCCTACTGCTACTGCTATGGTGGCGGAGGCTGTCGCCTGTATTATAGTCCATTCGAGTATCCATGGCAGGTTGAGCTGGCTGAGCAGGCCTAGGCTTGACCGGGGGAGGAGGTATAGGAGGAGTATTGGGGGTAGGGTGAAGGCTAGTAGCGTCGCTAGGGCTAGTGCCTTCACGGGCCGGGGTAGTAGCTTGCCGGCTAGCCTCCAGGCCTTTGCCAAGTCTTATGCAGCCGGGCTTGTATTGGTTAGCCTTGGCCCATTAATTGTGTCCACTGGAGGAGCCACTTCTCGTAGTTGGCCTGTATCTCGTCGGGTGTTAGTAGGTTGTTCGCTATTAAGTCCACGTCGTCTAGGGTCAGGGCATACTTATAGTAATCTGGCAGTGGCGCCTGGCTGTTGGCTGGGAGCATCCACTGGTTGCTTGGGAATAGCGCCTGTATGTCCCGCGAGAGGAGCCAGTCCACGAACTCCTTGGCGAGCTCTGTCCCGGGCTGGCCCTTGACTACTAGTGCTCCCTCGACCTGTAGCCACGCCGTGGATTCTCCCTTGTGGTAGATTAGGGCGGCGTGTATCGTCGGCTCTCCCTTGTTGTACCATGCACTGTATGCGGGGTCTGTGCCGTAGCTCACTACTATCCCCC
>WWDN01000093.1:0-10127 GCA_035615875.1 Thermodiscus sp.
AGGATAATAGATGATCTAGGCGACTCGTACCTAATCGAAATGGACCTAGAGGCGGCGAGGGACAAGATGGTAGAGACCCTGTCCAGCTACAACATACGCCTCCCATGATCCCGAGCACCTCAACCACCACAGCGAACCCAGGAAACCCTTTAAACACCCAGGAAACCCCCATTAATAACCGAAAGGACGGATAGCCGGGTCGTCTAGCGGCCAAGGATGCGGGGCTTTGGATAACGGCCCCCTCGCTGTGTGGGGGTCGTTAGGGGATCCCCCGTGACCGGGGTTCGAATCCCCGCCCGGCTACCACCAAAACCATCCTAAACCCTATACTCACCCGTAATAGTTTGTCAGGAATATGCCGGCAACAGCTATCACACCCGCTACGACGTGTACAGTACTGGGCTCCTCCATAGCTTCACCACGAAGCATATACGAGAACAGGAGCGTGAAGAGCGGGAACAAGGAGATTATAACGGATGCCTTAGCGACCCAGGTCAGGTTTAGGGCCTGATAACGGGATAACTGGGCCAGTGCCACGATAACGCTGGCGGCAACCATGTAGAACAACTCCCTACGCGGCATAACGCCTGGACGTAGAGGGCCTCTCTCTAGTAGCAGGGCAACGGGTAGGGCGCTCGTATATGATATGGCGACTCCAGTTAAGGGATCAGCGTTTAGGTAGCCAGCCGCGCTTCTAACCAGGACAGCGGTTGCAGCGAAGACCACAGTAGATCCTATCCCGGCCGCCACGCCGATGGTAGTCTTGCTATCATGTAATGGCTTCCCTGAAGGTCTAAATGAAGCCAGCGAGACGGCTATCATCACCAAGACTATGCCAGCCACCTGTACGGCGCTTAGACTCTCACCCAGCAACAACCAAGCCAGCACAGCACTCACAATCACCGTAGGACTCGCTAGTATAGAAGCAGTCGTGGCGCCTAGACTGGTTATGGCTATGTAGAAGAGGAGCCTCCCCACTATGAAATTAAGTAACCCGGCCAAGACGAAATAGATCACTGCAGTAGAATCAACGCTCATGGAGCCTTCCGCGAAGGCGAAAAACCACAGGAGAGGAGTTCCAACAAGGAGGCTTATCGACAGGTTCTCCAGAGGCTTTAACCGGACTGAGGCCGCTCTCACAAGGGCGTCGCTGAGTCCAAAGAACAACCCAGCCAACAGGGCAAACGCGTAGCCTAGTGGTTCCCCGTCGAGCATCCTTAACAGTCCCCGAGCAGTCTTCCATTTGACCGCGCTGTAACCAGCCGTGGAAGAGGGCCTATATTATGACGACGTTGACACCCAGATCCTCAAGCGTCTTCACCAGCCTCCTCCTAACCTCCGATCTGGCGGCCTTCTTCTGGACGAGGGCGGTAGTGGTTGGTCGGGGCCAGTTGTTTTTCACTGCCTGGGCTATAACATCCTCGTTCGCACCTGGTATAGCGTACTTAGCTATTATATGGCCCATACAGTAGTCGCCGTCCAGGTGTATGCGTGTGAACTTCACGGGGTAGTGGGGCTCCCCGAAGCCAGCGGCGGGCTCGCAGTCCTCTATCTCCCCATCGATTACACGGGCTACGGCTCTAGCCATAGCCAGGCGAGCTCGTTCATCCCTCCACCTATCCGGGGTCGATCCAATCTCTATGAAGACTAGTGGTTTGCTGGGCTTCGTCGGCCCGTGATGAGTTGCCTCCAGCGTGACTTCATACTCGTTTAGTAGCCCTAGCTTCTCGGCTTCACTCCTATACATCCTAAGCAGAGCACGTGACAGTGGTGGCGCCGCGATACTCAGCTTATAGGGTTCTCCACCGTACTCGGCTCTCTCCGTGGGATTACCGGTGTGGTGTGTTGTGAGGCTCGGCCTCCCGCTGACGGCACTGTGCCTGGATAGGATTATCACGGCGTCAGCCGAGGGGTCGGGGGTTTCGTCTATGAAGTCGAAGTGTATGGTTTCCTCCCTGTACCCGCCCATGACTACTCCGTTGGATAGCCTGAAGCATTCTACTGCATGGTTGCACTCGTATGGACTCCACTCGTAGAGCCGAAGTAGTTTCTCGGCTGCGCCCTTTCCGGCGGGATCGTTTACGCTGTAGGCTATAGCGAGCCTCGGTTTCACCTGGTACACACCGTAGGGAGGATGGGACGGGAGTCGAGGGTATTAACCGTAGAAGGCGGGGAAAGAGGTGTTATGTTATTGGGCCCGGGTTTGTCTTGTGGAGCAATACCTGTATGCCCCATAGATTGTGAGTATTGTCTTGATGTCGCGTATCTCCCCTTTCAGGATGCCCGATATTGCTTCATCCAAGCCATATTCTACTATTCCGCTGATGACCTCGTAGTCCTCCGGGTTGGAACGAGTTGCTACCGGGTTTAACGCCAGGTAGATATGCATGTACTCGGTCGAGTAGCCAGGGCTGGTATAACCTTCTCCAAGCTTCACCAGCTTTGAGGGGCTGAGGCCAGCCTCCTCCTCAAGCTCCCTCCTAGCGGCCTCCTCGGGCAGCTCACCATCATCAATTACCCCAGCAGGCGCCTCCAGGATCCACTCACCTATCGCGGGCCTATACTGCCGGAGGAGCGTTACCCTACAAGACTCCTCGTCCAGGGGGAGTACTGTGACGGAGCTGGGGAAGAGGACCCGGTCAACCCTCGACACTCTGCCGTTTGGCAATGTCTCGACATCGGAAACGAAGACCACGCGCCTCCCACGGCACTCGACTCTCTCATGACCGCCCACGGATTCCACCCCTACCGAGCAGTTCATGGGCTCTAGCCAGATGGTCCGATGCCAGGGCCGCCAGTAGGTTTAACTCGCCGGCTAACACGGTTGCGCCGATGATCTCGGCTAGCTTCAAGGCGTTGACGCCTGGGGGCTCGCCTCCCCCGGCTACACCCATTATAGAGAGGGCCTCTCTCTGAGTGGGCAGGCGTGTCCCGCCTCCGACAGTCCCTACTTCTAGGCTTGGTAGAGTGACTGATATGTAGAGGTCGCCTCTCCTGGGCTCGGTCCAAGTAAAGGATAGGCTGGACTCCACCACCTGGGCCATATCCTGTCCTGTGGCTAGGAATATCGCCGCTATAATATTTGCCACGTGCGCATTATAGCTCGGGCTGCCCGCCACGGCGCTCCCCAGAAGGTTCTTCGTCATATTCACCATGTGTATCTCGTCGGCCGTCGCCTTTAACAGGCTCTCTACTACGTCCCTTCTAACCACTGCCTCTGCTATTGTATACTTGCCCCTCCCGAGTAGCCTGTTTATGATGGCTGGCTTCTTATCGCTACATAGGTTGCCGCTTACTGCGAGGCACTCGGCTTTCCCGGGGTATTCCTTCTCGATCCTCTTGCAGATCCTATCGGTTGCTATTGTAGCCATATTCATGCCCATAGCGTCCCCGGTTTCATATGTGAAGCGTATCCATACTAGGTTTCCGACGAGGAATGGCTTGTAGCCAGCAAGTCTTCCATGCCTAGTGGTCTCCTCCACGGTCTCCCTGAGTTTTTCCCAGTTCGAGTCGAGCCACTCGACGAACCTCACCGCGTCGAGTACGCTATCGAACCGTAAGACGGGGGCTCTGGTCATCCCGTTACTTATGACTCTTACAGTTACGCCTCCACTCTCTGTGAGGGCCTTCACGCCACGCGAGACGCTTGCGATGAGGGCTCCCTCCGTGGTCGCTAGAGGCACATAGTATTCTCCCTTCGCGTATTCTCCCTTCACGAGCAACGGCCCAACTACTCCCACTGGGACTTGCACGGCGCCGATAGGGTTCTCGATGTTCCTACCGTAGAGTTCTGAGAAGTCTAGTATGGTGCTTGCTATCGAGGAGAGGTGTATGCCGAGTTTTCTCTCCAGAAAGAGTCTCCGGGCTAGTGCGGCTAGGTTCGGGTTCCCGAGGACTTGCTCTAGCCTGGATAGGCTTATCTCTCCCCTGGCTAGCCTGTCTATTATCTCGTTAAGCTCGTCGCTCATTAGCCTGTCCCCAGGACAGGTCTAAACTTCACGCCGTAGAGTATAACACCGTTGTCGCCGTCCTCCCTTATCCTCCTAATAGTGGCTTCAACCTCCATACCCGTCCTCAGCTCTCCAGGGCCTGCATCGGTTATCTCTGTGACTATGCGGATGCCGCCGTCGAGCTTGACTAAACCGACTATCACCGGGGCTTGGAGCCTGTTATCGCCTGGAACACTGTAGACTACGGTGTAGCTCTCCAGGACTCCCCTCCTTGGCAGAGGGACCCTCTTGAGGTTTACTGAGCCACAGTAGGGGCAAGAGTTTCTCGGCGGATAGTGTATTCTACCGCACTCCTCGCATACAGCCCCCTCTAGCCTGTACCTGGGGATTCTCTTCCTCCACCATCTAGACAAGACCACCACACACCACCCCCTCTAGACTCTCTCCAACACGCCTATCCGGGCGGAGGAGCCGTGACCGTTGACTCCGACTACTAGGCCCTTCTTGGCCCCGCTTCTAGTGACTCCAGGGAACTCTCCAGCGAGTTGGAGCGCTGTCTCAGCGATCATGTATACTCCGGTGGCGCCGATAGGGTTGCCCCGGGACTTAAGTCCTCCACTCGGGTTAACCAGGGGTCCCTCCCCGTCGACGCTAAAGTATCCCTGCTTTACTAGTTCAGCAGCCTTCCCCCTAGGCGCCAGGCCTATGGCCTCCAGTAGAAGTAACCCCATTATAGTGAAGTTGTCGTGAACCTCTATCACGTCGAAATCCTCCAGCTTCAGATCAAGTTCATGCACGAGTTTCTCGACGGCCTCAATCCTCAGCGGGTCTTCCCTCAACGCTATTGATGGAGCGCCGACCCCGGAGACGATGTTGGCTAGCCTAGCCAAATGCTCCCCTTGCTGGTCCTCACACGACAACAGCACAGCTGCAGCACCATCGCCCAACGGATACGCGTCGAGCAGTGTTATCGGCTCTGCAATGGGCATCGAGGCAGGAACCTTCTCTGGCTTTATAGCAAACCTAAGCATGGCATAGGGGTTCTCCTTACCGTGCAAGTGCATCATAGCGGGCCAGTAGGCCAGAGTCTCCCTAGGTACATCATACCTCTCCATATAGATCCTCATCAACAGGGCGAGCGGCGCTGCATGACCAATATTATATACCGCGTCGGTCTCCGCGTCATAGATCGCTTCGAGCATTCTATACGTCGGTCCACTGGGATACTCGGTTAACTTATCAACTCCAACAACGAGAACCCTCTCAGCGGCATGGGCCTGGAGGAGATTGTAGGCCACCTCGACAGCGGCCAATCCACTATTCTCTCCAGCCTCTACCGCGAGCGCCGACTTTACGGCGACACCCAGCTCGCTTGCTATGTATGCTGCCAGGTCATGTTGCGGCGCTTGCCTATATGAGAGGCTTGAGGCTACAATCAGGTAATCGATAGAGTCTATGTCGACGCCCTCCAAGGCCTTCCTAGCGGCCTCGAAGGTCAGATCCCTAACACCTTTTTCAAAGTGTCTATCAATCCTAGTCATCCCGACACTAGTAACGTAAACCACCAACAATCACCCCCTGGACAGCATCACAAGTATCCTCCTATACCTAGCATAGGTTGCATAGTCGACCTTCCTACTCCTCTTTAGATAGTCGTCGATGCCGGGCGCTAGCCTCTGCCTCTCACTTATCTCATCGGTTACAACTATACTGTAAGCGTCACTACCAGCTCCACTGCCGAATGGAGCCACTAGAATCCTCTGACCGGGCTTGGCCACATCCAGGACCCTGGCAAGGCCCAGCAACGCACTCGCATTATAGGTGTTCCCGATGAAGGGGGTTACGAGCCCCCTCTCCAATTGCTTATCGGTGAACCCGAGACGTTTCCCCACCCTAAGGGGGAACTTTCCATTAGGCTGGTGGAATATCGCGTAGTCGAAATCCTCTGGCTTAAGCCCCGTCTTCTCGAAGAGGCCCTTGACAGCGTTTATTATATGGTGGAAGTAGGCTGGCTCGCCTGTAAAGCCCTCTCCATGCCTCGGGTAGGGCTTCTCAGCCCTCCTCCAGAAGTCCGGGGTATCGGTTACGTAGGTGTACGTCGCCTCGATGATCGCCGCTGACCCCTCTCTCGGGCCGACGATGAAGGCGGCCGCTCCACTTGAGGCCGTGAATTCGAGTACATCTCCAGGCTCCGCCTGGGCGGTGTCACTGCCCACGGCTAGAGCATATTTCACTATGCCGGAGGAGACCAGTCCCAGCGAGGCTTTAAGACCCTCGCTACCGGCTCTGCAGGCGAATTCCAAATCGCTGGCCATTGTAGCTGGCGTGGCCCCGATCATCTCTGCTATCAGGGTTGCAGAGGGTTTTACAGCGTAGACCTTTGACTCGCTACCAAAGAATACTGCTCCGATGAGCGAGGGGTCAATCCGAGCCCTTAGTAGCGCGTTGTATGCTGCTTCGAAGCCCATGGTCGTAGAGTCCTCATCCGGGCCGTCAACTGATTTGTGGCTCACGTTCAAGCCCTTGTACTGTTGAGGGGGCCAGTCCCAGGTTTCCGCGATCTCCTCTACAGGGAGCCTGTATCTTGGGATGTAGCCTCCCCATCCATGTATCCCGGCTTCTCCACGATATTCTCCTTGGATGTTGGAGTTCATCGTTGATCCCCACTGTTTCACTCCTCTTCTATGCCCCCAGTTCCATTAAAAGCGTTTAAGCCGATCGACGATACTAACTTAGACAATAGTCTAAACCAGGGACTCCTCGGGTACTAAGTCTTACTCAAGCCCAGGTATAGAGCCAATAGCCCCACGAGGAGAATTAGCGCCAAGAGCGGTATGTGTTCGACGGCCAGCTCGCCAAGGCCGCCCTCCGGGGTCACAATGCTCCTGGACACCCTTCCGGCATTGAACATCGCTACAGCAGATATTAAGCAATAGGCGTATCCATTTCCTGTCGAGGAGAGATATAGGAGTCCGGCATAGACTATAGCGTATGTGAGGTTCTCTGCTATGAGGAAGAGGGGCAGGTCTGCTAGAAAGTTTATCGCAACATATCCGATAACCAGTAGTAACGTGGCCAGCCTAAAGAGAGCCATCAATACTGGCATGACCAGGCCCACCCGGTGAGAGGTGCGTTGGGGGTTGAGGCTTAAAGAGACACTGTATGGAGTCAACGGTATAGAATGCCCGGTAACTTATAGTGAAGACGCGGGGAGAGCGGAGATCCCCGTGATCCTCCTACACGGCTTCAACTTCAATAGGAGGATCTGGATAGAGACGGGGATAGCCAGGATACTAGATGCAAAGGAGATTCCCTTTCTAATGCCAGACATGCCGTACGGGAGGAAGACAGCCTGTACTAAGAGGACGAGGAATCTAGACGTTAACGTAGAAGCCGTGAGAGAGGTCTCAAAGCTCATGCCAGGCGGGAAACCGCCCATTATAGTCGGCGCTAGCATTGGGGGACGGGTGGCCCTCTACTACGCGGCTAGATACCCTGTCAAGGGCCTGCTCCTGGCGTCACCAGCAGTGAAGGACGGCGAGGATATATGGAAGTATATCAAGTTGATAAGGAGCCCGGCGGTCATACTACGTGGAGCCCACGACTTCATACCTCTACGCATACATAGAAAGCTAGCCGAAAAGCTAGGCGCCCGCTTGATAGTCTATGAGGGAGCGGGCCATGCAATGTATCTAAGTGACCCGGAGAGATTCGCTGACGATGTTGAAGTCTTCTATAGATCCCTCATCGATAATGGGTAACGTGTCTCTAACGCCCTAGATTAAATAGCCCGGTTTCCAACAGGAGATGTAGCGGGGATAATGTTGGATGAGGTAATCGACTACATCCTAGAAGCGTTTAAGAAGGCTGAATCCCTCGGAGCAGAGTTCGTCGATGCGAGACTCCAATCCTACGATTACGAGCTGATAGTGTATGATAATGGTCTGCTCAAAGAGCATACCTATACCACGCGTAAGGGCCTGGGATTCAGGGTGATCTACAAGGGTGCCGTGGCCTACGGCTCAACGGCGAGGCTCTCAAGGGAGTCTATCATGGAGACTATAGAGGAGACCGTGGCGGCGGCCAGGTCGCTGTCGAACAACGTGGGGGAGAAGGTGAGACTGGCAGATTATAAGGCCGTGCAGGCCAAGGCCCGTTCAAGCTACATAGTAGACCCCTTCACCGTTGACTTGGAGAAGCTTGAGATAGCGGAGACCGCCAACAAGGTGTCGATGGAAGTTAAAGGCGTAGTATCGGCTGTCACGAGGCTTGGAGTGCAACGGGATAGAAGGATAGTATTATCCAGCGAGGGCACGCACGTCGATGTAGAGACTGTCATGACTGGCATATCACAGGCGTCGATAGCCAAGGGAGAGAAGGGCCTGGAATATGTGTCAGACTACGAATCCAGAGTGGCGGGCTTCGAATTCATAAGGTCCATGGACTGGGAGGAGATGGCTAGAGAGACGTCAACGCTAGCCGTCGTAGCATCCAATGCCGATGTCCCAAAAGGCGGGGAATATGAGGCCGTCCTGGAGCCCAGGGTAGTTGGCTTGCTCCTCCACGAGGCGCTAGGCCATGCTAGTGAGGGTGACCTAGTGGCCAGCGGGTCGAGTGTGCTTGAGGGGAGGCTTGGGTCGAGGATAGGCTCGGAGAAGGTGACCATATATGATGATGGCTTGGTACCGGGTGGGTACTATGTCCCGTATGACGATGAAGGCGTCGAGAAAGAGAAGGTCATAGTCGTCGAGAATGGCGTGCTCAAGGGGCTCTTAGCCGATAGAGTAAACGCCTACAAGCTAGGCATTAAACCAACTGGCAACGGGAGAGTCATGTACTACTCGAACCCCGTGATAGTGAGGCAGACCAACTACTATATGGAGCCAGGCGACTACTCGTTCGAGGAGTTGATAGAAGACATAGACTACGGCATATACACGACTGCTAAGGGGGCTAAAGGAGGACAGGTGGACCCCGGCATGGGAACCTTCACATTCAGCGTAGGAGTCTCGTGGCTAATCGAGAAGGGGAAGCTGTCTAAGCCCCTCAGGGGGGTCAGCCTCACGGGCCAGATACTAGAGGTCCTATCGAGGATCGACGCCGTGGGAAGAGACTTCGAGGTCGAAACCAGCGTATTCGGCGGCTGTGGAAAGGGGGGACAGCTGGTCCGCGTAGGAACAGGCGGCCCCCACGTCAGAGTTAAGGGTATAGTGGTAGGAGGGAGGTGAAGACAATGCGTGTAGACGTGGAAAAGCTACTCTCGCTGGCCAAGAAGCTCGGCGCCTCAGAAGCGGAGATCTACATAGTACGTAGCAAGTCCATATCAGTGGAAGCTCGGCGCAGCGAGCTAGAACAGGCATCAATGGACGAGGTAACGCGCATAGGCGTGAGGACAGCTGTCGGCAAGAAGGTTGGAGCCGCAGGAGGAGTCGCTGCATCCGAAACCGACGCAGAGAGGATCGTAGAGGAGGCTATAAAGATAGCCAGGACTGCTCCAGAGGACCCCAACTGGCCCGGATTCAATCCAAACGTCGGCGCAGCACAGTATAAGCTAGAGGTCTTCGACGAGACGACGGCCAGCCTCTCCTCAGAAGACCTAGTGAAGCTACTACTCGGCCAGTTGAAGATCGTGAAGGCTGAAGAGAACGTGGTCGCCTCCGAGGCTGGAGTAGAATCCGGGATCGTGGAGGCTACATATGCCAATACCGGTGGAGGCGTCGTCGAGGGGAGGAGATCGTTCTTCAGCTATGGCATCGAGTTGAAGAAAACGGAATCCGAGGGGGAGGGCACCTTCTATGACTACTTCACCAAGGCCAGATTAGAGCCAGATCGTGTCGAGGCGACTACACTAAACGCGATCAAGATGGTGTCAGAGGCCGTTAAGGCAAGGCCATTAGAGACCATTAGAGGAGACTTGGTCCTAACGCCCGATGAGGCCAGTAGTATAATAGCTACGTTGATCTCACCAGCTATCTCAGCGGAACAAGCCCAGAAGGGTAGGAGTCCGCTAAAAGACAAGTTGGGGGTCCAAGTGCTCGATAAGAAGATATCAATAGTTGACGACCCCTTCCTACCATGGGAGCCGGGATCTGCCACGTGGGACGACGAGGGCCACCCCACATCGAGGAAAGCAGTGTTCGAGGACGGCGTCTTCAAAACGTTCCTATACGACCACTA
>WWDN01000094.1:0-8660 GCA_035615875.1 Thermodiscus sp.
ATACCCATAACTAGGCCCGAGTACTCTGAGAACTGGAAGCCCGACAAGTTCGGCGACACCTTCTTCTACGGGACGATAAGCCAGGGCAGTAAGGCACTGGTGATAACGCTGGAGAACATGCTGCCATACCTCGACGTCGACAAGACCGTGCTAATATCACTGCCATGGCCAGCCGACTACCCGGTGAACCTGGAAGTCCTAAACACGACAGGCGGGTCAGCCGAGATAGTGGACCAGTTGAGGGTAGACGAGCTGAACAGGACCTTCGTCGCGCTACACGTCAAGCTACCGCCGAAGACGACTGTTAAGTTCGCCCTGTACACGGTCGAAGACAACGAGCCGCCAACCATAGAGTTGAAGACGACCATACCGAAGACGCCCAAGGTCAACAAGACCATAAAAGCCTACATCAAGATAAGCGACGAGGGCTGGGGGATAAGCAACGCCGAGGCAACTATAAACACATCCACCGGCAAGGTAAAGGCGTTCAAGTTCGAGAAATACTCGGGGACAACCTACCTGGCCAAGTTCATAGTAGAATCCAAGTACAAGGCCACGGTAACCATAACAGTCGAGGCAGAAGACTACGCCGGGCACAAGACCACGAAGACACTAACAATAAACCTGGCAGGCCCAGAACCCCCTCCACCGACGACGACCACTCCACCGCCAACCACGACAACTACAACGGCCCCGCCGCAGACAACCACGACGACCCAAACAACCACGACCACATCACTCACATGCACCACTACAAGCCAGCCACCCCAAGAAACCACAACCACATCATCCCCAGCCAAGACGACGTCTACAACAGCCCAGCCACCAACCCCGACCACCACAACCAAAACCGAGGAGAAGAGCGCCGCCGGGCTCGCAGCGGTAGCTGTAATAATACTAATAGTGATAGCAGCGATAGCGCTATACATGCGTAGATAGAGGGGGACCCTCCAGGCAACCACCCCTTCTTTTTAAATCCCCGAGCCAATCAACTCTAAACAACGGATGGGGCCGTCGTCTAGCCTGGCTAGGATGCGGGGCTTGGGCCCCCGTGGTCCGGGGTTCAAATCCCCGCGGCCCCACCAAAATACGGATCCTCTACCGTATTCTTTCTGAATAGGTGCCGGGACTCATCACGCCACCCTTTTCGGACCAGCGTACCGGCGTATCGGCTATGAGTTGGTCTAACATTATGTTGTCTCTATTCACTCAGCACATTCTAGCATATCTACAAGGGATGGAGGCATCTATGCTCTATGAGCTTTACAGGGATTGATGACTATCTCTATAGGGCTAGAGCATCCCTTGGTGTGAAAACTTTTATTTTCAACCTTTCAAGTTTCTCTCTTTCGTAGTCGTTTATGTTCCATGTAAGGATTATTACGCCCTCGTACATCCTCTGAAGGTAGAGAGCTAGTGCTACGAAGGGTGCATCATCCGGGTCTTGAACATACTTTAGTGCCGCTTTTATAAGAGGTTTAATGGTATTGCTCTCTATTGTCCGGACACTTGATAGAAGTAAGGTGAGCAGATGCCTCTGCTTTGCGGAGGAAATTCACTTTTTCCGGGCCAGGTACTCGGTTTTCTTGGTTAACTCTTCGAGAAGCACCTTAGGGGCGTAGAGATCTGCCTGGTCTTCCAGAAGCATTATAACCCTCCTACTGAAGCCGCCTGGCCTTATTAGCGATGATATTATAACGTTGGTATCCAGCACTATTGCTGGTTTTCTAGTAGTTCTTTCCTTAGCTTCTTCTTCACCTCCTCTTCTAGCCATTTAGCTTCTTCCTCCGTGATTCCCAGCCTAGCTGCTAGTATCTCGATGAGGGCTAGCCTGATAGCCTTGGATAGGGTTTTCTTATCCACTTCCAGCTCACTCGGTAGCTCTACCTCCACTAGGATCCTCCTACTCTCAGCCATTACTCCACCCACGTTACTGGTTCTGTTGCCAGCCTTATATTCACCATATTCATAAACACGACGGGAAGGATCAGCCCTAGCATCGAGCATGAAACTATCCGTGATACATCATCTATGGTGTTATACGCGTGTTAGATCGTTAGGTCTAGTATCTGTTTCGCCTTGTTTATGTCCTCCTTGCTTGGCTTCTTTACCTTGGGGTCTACTAGCTTGATTATCCTTCCGAGTAGGAGTAGCATTGTAGCTGTTAGGTCTTGGAGGTTTTCCCTCACGGTGTCGCCGATGACTAGGCCGGCTATCTTCGCCTCTAGGTAGTCTATTATGGGTTTGAGGTCGAGGCGTGGGTCGTTTAGCCTCTCCCTCTCGCGTCTATACCAGTTTATAGTCTCCTTGAGGGCCAGCGTTAATGGCAGGTCTATCCATTCTACTATGTCGCTTCCCCGGGCGTATGCCCTCTCCAGGCCTGCCCTGAAGAGGTCCACTAGTTTGCTTGAGGCGACGTTGATTATCTCCTCTGATCTCCCCTTGTCGAGGTCCATGCCTAGGAAGACCCTGTATAGGGCTTCTAGCCTCGTGTATCCTACTATCCTTGTCATCACATGCTTCCCTCTAATGGGCTATGTGTTATACATGGGAATTTAATGATTTGGTTCTGTATCTCCTATCCATTATTAAACCAATAGGTTATAAGAACCATAGTATACAAGGAACCCGGTGCTGGACATGGCCATGAGGGTATCACAACACCTACTCAAGGCACTGGAGGCCTCTATAGACAAGGGCTACTTCAACTACAAGGAATACGAGGAACTCCTCGGCGGCAGGGAGGAGGCACTCTACACCCTCCTAGAAGGCTACGCCCTGGGACTATACAGGATAAGAGGAGAAGAGGAGTTCGAGATACGGGCCGAAGGCCTAGAACTACTAGAGGCATGGACAACCGCGGGGAAGCCCCAGGTAGACCCATGGATAGACTCCAGGATATACACCATGCTATACACAATACACTACAGCGGCACAACGCCAGACGAGTGGAAGCCCATACTAGGAGACAGGGGCCTGATAGGGGGAGACGGGCTCACGCCAGCAGGCGAGAAAGTATACCAGCTAGCCCCCAGGCTAGACAGGGGCCTAGTCATAACAAAGTCAATGGCAAGAGCACTAGCAAAGGCCCCCGACGGCCCAGCGCCAGGAAAAGACTACGGCAGATACCTGCCTGTATACGAGGCGATGGGCCTAGTAGTAGGGACAGTCCCCCTAAACCCCTACTACAGCCTCACACTACCAGGCAGGCTCCTAGCCAGGGCCATGAGGAGGCTGAACCTCGACGCCCCACTACCCAGTATCCTCAACCCGGCAGTCCTAAAGGCACTGCAAAGTCTGGAAGAAGGGGGAGAACTCACGCCGGAAGAGAAGACCCTGCTAGGCACGCTAGGCTACCTGAAGCCCACGGGCACACTCGACTATCCCGGGAAACTAGTGCTAGAGGCCTACAAGAGCCTGAGAAAGACACGCCTCAGGCCCCCAATGGCGCTCGCCTCCCAGGAGGAGAAGCTAGTAAAGGCGGTAAGGGATGCCGTGAGGGAGGCGCAGGAGAAGCCCAACCTGGTGCCAGACAAGGACTTGATAGCAAAGAAGTACCGGGAGCTCACGGGCGAGGACCCGGGAGCCAGCCTAGGGCTAGACCTAATGCACCTAGAGAGCATGGGCCTGATAGAAGAGTACAGTATAGACGAGAAGCCAGCCTACAGGCTAACACGGCAAGGCGAGAGGCTAGCCGAGGCCCCCGGTCTCGGCAACGGCAGCCCCGCTCCAGCGGTGAAGGCGATAACATACCCCTACGCCCTCCTAAGCCCCCACCTCTCATGGGTCGAATCCGCTAGAGAGGCCGGCTTGGTGGGAGCCGGAGGGCCTACCCGCAAGGGAGAGGAGCTGGCAAGGCTAAGCAACACGCCGAGAATACCCCTCCTGACGAGGCCAGAGGCAAGGGCACTGCAGAGTATACCGGATGAGAAGAGCGTGAGGAGGCAGACGCTATCATCTCTACTTGAAAGCATGGGCACAGACCCGGAGAGGAGCCTGGAGAGGCTTGAGGCGCGGGGCCTAATAGAGACGCTACCCGACAATACGGTAAGGCTGACCGGGCCCGGCCGCCTGGTTAAGCTTGCATTGCTGGGGGTTCCCGATGGGATAGCCACGCCAATATACCCGGCCCTCATAAGGGTACTCGCAGCGATAAACCAGCTAGGCACAGAGGACCTGGCTAGAATCGTCAACTACACGGGCCTCACCCTGGGGACCGTGAAGGACGCGCTAGTGATTGCGAGGACCGCCAAGTACCTAGGCAAGAAAGGAGGGTTGACTAGCGCGGGCCAGGCGCTGCTGGAAGCGGTAAGGCAGTTAGCCATGGAGGAGGCAACCCTCTAGCAGGGAAGAACGGGTACCCCTCCAACCATTATTTTCCTTCCCGGCCTTAACCTGGGGTTTAAGACAGGGTTAGAAAGAGGGAGGGGGTTCTAGTTGACCCTGGCTCTATCTCTATCCGGGCCATGTGTTGAGCGTGGTTATCCGTGCTATTATCGAGTCCCCGATCCTGAACACAACAGTATCATGCTCTGGGTGGGTGAACTTCATGGAGCCGCTGGCGACGAGCATTACCTCCCCGCGCTTCTGGCCGAATAGTCTTGAGAGGGTCCTAACCCTCTCGCGAGTACACTCCGCACCGGATCTGTTCTCGGCGATGTATCCGAGCACCTCCACGGCGTCGACCAGCTCCCTGATATAGATACTCGCCGGGTAGAGGGTCTCCGTCAACAAATACACGCTCCCAGTGAATCCTACCTTGTGCCTCTCTAAGCTCAGCCCGCTTATCCTTGACCCTCTAGCGTACTCCATGACCATGTTATAGACTAGCTTATAGAATAGCGAGCTGTAAGGAGAGCTGAAGCGAGCTATTATAGGGTCCTGGGGGAGGGGCTCTCCACAGACTATATGAGATACGAGAGGCTTGACCCTCCCTACGATAATTGCGGTAAATAGCGTCTCGATGAACTTCACTAGCCTTGATACGTCTATCCTCAGCACCAGGCCCAGCTTCTCCAGGGGAACGACAATGTCGTCCAGCCTCAACTCCCCACCTGCCGGCTCTCTACTGGAGACTCCAACTGGTTCGAGATCGTAGCTCTGGGAGGGGATAACCCACTGCCTGGTATTGGGCTCGGGCTCCCCATATCCACTAGCGAGGATAAAGTTGTACAAGCCATTGAAGAAAGCCCGGAGATTCCTGTATCTACTCGATGCCACGAAGGAGATTATGTCCTCATTGTTTGGATTGAATAGACGTAGACTCGCCGTGTACGATTTGATTGCCTTCGAGTTTTCGTATTGTTTCTCGTCCGAGACAATATCAGGCATTGCCTGGGCTGGTACGTATATCCCGAGGTCTTCTAAAGTTGAGTAGAACGCCCTCTGTACCGCATCCGAGACCGCCTCGTTGAGAGACGCGATTACCCCTGCTGGAGTGCTTGACAGGATGGACCTGGCATAATATTCGAGTAGACCCTTCACTAGATGAGCGGCGTTTTTCTTTAGGACGCTCGATATCTCGTTGGCTACTAGCTTGCTGTAGACTCTGCAAGAGCCCGTTAATGGAACATCCAGTATGTCCACCACAATATCGCCCTGAACCCTGACGGATCCAGTGTCTCCTGGGTATTCCCAGTAGTGGTAGTCGAACCCCATGAGGCTGCGGATTACCTCTGAGTCGAGGCTGTCCCTGCACCAGTGGATGAGGGCTTCATGGGTTGGCGGTAGCTGGTGTACGAACATCCTCTCAAGACCCCAGTCTTCGCCTATTATGGAGGCGCTCGGCTGGTCGAGGTCGACTCTGGAGGCCTGGCGGACTATCGGTTCTATCTCGTTGATCGCTGTCTCGCTTGAGATGCTGGCGTTGCTTTGGGCGAGGGCTTTCAGCTTTTCGGTGTAGCCGCTTAAGACTTCTAGGAGCCTGGACCAGTGGGCCTCGACCCGGCTGGGGTTGTATACTAGTATGTATTCGCCTAGGTCCACTATTCTCAGCGAGCCAGGCTCGTAGCTCTCGGCGAGGCGTTTGAGCCTATCGGCGTGTCCCTCTAAAAACACCTCCCTTATAGACGGGGAGATGTCTGGGTCCCTCGCTAGCTCGCCTAGTATACCAGCTATATCCTGGGCTTCTAGCATCTAGGGGCACCTCCAGGGTGCGGTTTCTTGATAAAGGGGGTTGGGGTGTGGGCTAGTCGAGGTCGCTTCTCCTTTCGAGGAACTTGTATTCTATCCGGGTCTCGATCTCCTTGTGATTGCGGTCTTCCTCGACTTCCTGGGCGGTCTTGGCTTCTGATAATAGGGGGTTGGGGTGTGTCAAGGGTGGTCGACCCGGTTTACACTGGGGTAGCGCTGTATATATGGGTTCGATCATCACAGTATTTGCTATAAATATGAGGATATATTTGGATTAATAGTGTATTCTGTTTGGACCCTATACAATAATTACAGCTGGCGTCCCGGGGGATCCCTACACTGGCGCCCTCTCGTGGAGGAGCCTCTCCAGCCTCTCAGCCAGCTCCTCTATCCTCCTCCTAGCCGATAGGATCTCCTCCCTCAACTCGTCGCTCGCAGCGATCCTACCCGCCTCCTTAAGCCTCACAATGGCGTAGGTGAGCACCTCGTTGGCGTCCATCAACGCCATGACATCGCGCTCGGCACTAGAAGCCTTTACCCGCTCATAGTAGCACTCTATATGAACATACCCCTTACCCGGCACGAAGAAGAATCTCTGGCCCTCGATTATATCCTGCCCGCAGAGAGGGCATTTCCACTTCCTCAAACCCCTCAACCAAAACCACCCACACCCATACCACTGTGCGGCCCCAGCTTAATATCTCGGTATATGCCCTCCGCACTCCCTAGGGAGGAGCGACATCCCCCCTGGGTTGCATGATGGAGAGGGACTCGGCCAGGCTAAGGCTAGCAGCACTATACACGGGGCTGATCCTTGCGAGCGTAGCCGTGGGTATCGCGAGGCCCTCCATAGCCTTCTACCTCAGATACAACCTGGGCGCGTCGATGCTGGCCGCGGCTGGGCTGACGAGCGGGTTCATGACGGGTAGATCGCTTGCAAGCCTCCTGGCAGGCCTGATAGGAGAGTACATCCCAGGCTACAGGTGGCTCATCGTATTGGCGGGCCTACTCGCCTCGGGGTCGATACTGGCAGTACTCATCCCTGGGTCCAGCGACCCGGGCAGTGTCGTGGCCTTGATGGTCGTGTGGGGTCTTGTCTCGGGCCTCATATGGCCCTCGCTACAGGTCGTGACGAGCGAGCTCGCCGGGCCCAGGAGCGGCTTGGCGATGAGCATATACTTCGCGGCTGGGACCCTGGGGATAAGCCTGGGCAACTGGCTCTTCGGTGTCCTGGACAGGCCGGTGGTTGAGTTGATAAGGGCCGGTGGCTTGGCCCTGGCTTCCTCCGGCATGTTGCTGGCCTTCTCGTCGTACGGGGTGGGGTATAGGAGGGGGTATGGTCTTGGCAGGGCTATAGGAAGGGTCCTGGACCCTGTTATACTATGGGTCATACTCTCGGCGTTCACGCTCGGCTTCCTCGGGGGGATCCTCAAGGAGTACTTCTACCTGTACACCCACGAGGTCTATGGGATATCCAGGAGGGCTCTGGGAGGCCTGCTCTTGCTAGGCGGGGTTTCCGCTGTCGTAGCCGGGCTGGCTGCCGGCTTCCTATCGGATCGGCTCGGAATCGCCAGGGTGCTCTCGGCCATAGTCTTGGCCGCCGGGGCTTCAGCCATAGTCTTGGGGCTATCGCCCGGCACAACCATACTGGCCTTGGCTTATGTCGGGGCAGTGGTAGGGGCTAGGGCTAGTATGCCGTTGACTAGGAACGCCGCTATAGCCGGGGGAGTCGGGGGCTCCATGGTCGTGGGGGTGTCTAACATGGTGTCGGGGCTTGGAATGGTTACTGGCCCCCTCCTGGCCGGGTACCTGTACGAGTTGTCCAGGGGCTACTCCGGGCTGCCCTTCATAGTCTCGGGTATACTCTTGTTCCTGGTATTGGGCCTCTATGTAGGCGTGGTTAGGAGGAGTAGGCGGGCTGGCTCCTAGCCCTTGGGCTTTCTGGTTGAGACCTCTGTTATGACCCTGCATATGGCCACGTAGTAGGCTATTATGAGCAGCCGTACTATGTCGTGGAGCTTCCCCGCCAGCACAGCCGCTTCTCTGGAGTCGGCGTTTATCATGAGGTCCTCGGCGAGCCTCCTGGTCTCGGCTACGATGGATTGTAGCTCTACGAGCCTCTTCACGCTTGGGTTGGCGAGGACCCGGAAGAGGAGGTCCCCGGAATTCTCTATCCCCTCGATAACCCTCATCAGCTTATCTATGTCCCTCTCGCTTAGGCCATCCTTGACTAGCTTGGGGGCTATCTGGATGAGTTCCTGCAACAGGTCTAGCGCGAAGCCGGCGTAGCTTGTTGAAAGGGCTGTCTGGTAGGTTCTAACACCGCCCTTCTCGGAGTAGGTCGCGGCCAGGTACCTCAGTATGATGTAGTGTGTCCTCAGGAAGTTGGTCCGCGCTATGTTGAGCCTCTCCGCCACTTCCCTGTGGTCTCCTGTGAGGACTTTCCTGAGTAGCTCTGACGTCTCCCTCACGTTGACTGAGAGGGTTCTGAGTAGCTTGGGTATGTCTATCTTGGAGGGGTCCAGTAG
>WWDN01000095.1:0-32526 GCA_035615875.1 Thermodiscus sp.
GCCAGGGCGGGGCCACTGCCATGCCCGCCAGTGATAGTGGGAGTGGCTATAGGCGCGGGAGCCGACATAGTAATGAGCCTAGCCAAGAGGGCGCTACTAAGGCCGATAGGCGAGAGGCATCCAGACCCAGACGCCGCCAAGCTAGAAGAGGAGCTACTCGAAGCCCTAAACAAGCTAGAGCTGGGCCCCCACGGCTTCGGAGGCCACCTGACGGCGCTAGACGTCAAGTTCGAATACGCCCACAGGCACCCGGCTACCTTCGCGATAGGCATAGTGACTAGCTGCTGGGCCACCAGAAGAGGCAGCATAGAGATAGGCCCCGACGGTAGCTGGCGCATGCTGACCAAGCACCTGGTCCCCGGGGACGGTGGATGTGTTATTAGGTGAGTGGGGTGGTTTGTGGTGAGCGAGTCTAGAGTATTCCATCTCAGGACCCCCCTCTCGGACGAGGACGTCGAGAAGCTCAGGATAGGGGACATAGTCTACGTGACGGGCATAATGGTCACGGCTAGGGACGAGGCCCACAAGGAGATACTCGAAACCATAGAACGCGGGGAGAAGCTACCCATCGACCTGAAGGGCCTAGTACTATACCACTGCGGCCCGGTAGTCAGGAAGAAGCCAGACGGGAGCTGGGAAGTCGTAGCGGCCGGGCCGACCACCAGCATGAGGATGGAGTCAGTCGAGGCCGAATTCATAGAGAAGACCGGCGTGAAGATGATAGTTGGAAAGGGCGGGATGGGCCCGAGGACCGCTGAGGCCATGAAGAAGCACAAAGCAGTCTACGCGGTATTCACCGGCGGCGCTGGAGCCCTCGCCGCGGATAGGATCAAGAGGGTGGTAGACGTCTACTGGCTCGACAAGCTGGGCATACCAGAGGCCGTGTGGGTCTTCGAGGTAGAAAACTTCGGCCCCCTCATAGTGACGATAGACTCCACCGGCAAGAACTATTACGAAGAGAGGCTGAAGAAAGTCAGAGAGAACGCCGAGAAGGTTATAGAGGAGCTGCTCTCCGGGAAAGACTAGCCCTCCTAATTCAACCCTTTTTTGGGAGATACCTGTAGACCAGGCTCGCTAGGGCTGGTAGGAGTCTCGTCTGGAGCCAAACCCTCCCAGGACCCCTCAGCTCGAATACTATCCCTTCTCCCCCGAAGAGGAAGGACTTCCAGCCCCCGAACTTCCTAGCACTCCACTGGACCGTGGGATCCATTGCCACGAGGTGGAAGTTGTCGACTATCATAGTCTCGCCAGCTTGTAGCGTATACGTCTCCAGGGCCCCGTAGGACGAGAGCCATGCTCTCCCTCTGCCCTCGATCTTGAGCCAGAAGAACTGACCCTCGGATAGCCAGCCCTTCAAGCCGCGCCAGGCAGTCGTGACCTTCAGGTCTCCATAGTGGGCTAGATAGCTCGTGTCCTGCACCAACAGCTCTCCAGCTATATCAACGCCGACTATATCGCCTGGAGCCGATGGAGCGAGCCCGACCACAGAGGGCCCCCTGGCCCTGGCCACGTTTAGGAAGAATGACTCCCCGCCCAGCAACTTCCTCTTTAGAGCCGAGCCCAAGCCGCCGCTGGTTGTCGTGACCTCTATGGGGCCTCGGCTGTACACGAAGGCCCCCGCCTCAAACCATACCTCCTCTCCAGCGTTCAGCTCCAGTTCGAGGAGACTGTAGGCTGGTCCCCCGACAATCCTCTCCTTCATACAAGACCACCCATACGTTCTATAGAGCAACAGCCCAGGTTAATATGGTGGCCTTGGCTTGATAAGCCTAATACCCTCCGGGCATCTACCCGTGTATGGCTTGGTGTAGAGTGTTTTGAATGGACCGGATTACGAGGTGAGGGAGCTCTTATCCCGCTTGAGGAAGGAGTCCCTCGATAGCTACGTGCCCTTGATAGACGCGGAGGACGGTGCTGCGCTAGCCACCCTCGCCTTCATGGCTCCCGGGAGTTTGATCGTCGACCTGGGCGCGGGAGTTGGCTATTCCACTCTCTGGCTTGCCATTGGAGCCCGTGGGAGGAGTGGCGCCAGGATTGTGGCGGTTGAGTGGGATCCGGATTTGGCCCAGGTATTGGCTAGGAATGCCGCGGCTATAGAGAGAGTGACTGGTGTTAGAGTCGAGGTAGTCAATGATGATGCCTTGGAGTACCTGGACTCGCTCCCCCAGGAGGAACTGTTCTCGCTGGCCTTCGTTGATATTGAGAAGAACCAGTATCCGGAGGCCCTCGCGAAGCTAGTGCCGAGGACCAGGAAGGGCGGCGTGCTGGCGTTCCATAACGCGTACTTCCCGCCCCCGCCCAAGTCCTTCTACAAGATGATAAAAGGCTATAGGCATCTCGTCGTGCCGACGCCACA
Organism: Thermodiscus sp.; assembly: GCA_035615875.1. GTDB lineage: Archaea > Thermoproteota > Thermoprotei_A > Sulfolobales > Acidilobaceae > Thermodiscus. The sequence goes on from WWDN01000095.1 coordinate 2,357, forward strand.
GGGCCTGGCGGTGGTAGTGGTGTGAGGCTACCTGGCGAGCGACACTATCCTCCTGATGATGCTCTCCTTGCCCGGGAACTCGTTGGGAGGCATATACTCGACCCGTATACGCTCGTCCCCCAGGGACTCCACCTGCCGTGCAAGCCTCTTATCGCCAGTAACTAGAATCACCCTCCTACCACTACCAGCCAGACGCTCGACGATCTTCAACACGTCATAGTCGTCGTGAGCCGGCCAACGCGTGACCCGGCCAGCCTTGACGGGAGACTCCAAGCCCTTACCCAGCACCTCGTGCACCTCAACAGGCCCAGACAACTCCCTGGCCACAACCTCCGCCAAGCCCCTGAACATCTGGTCTAGAACAATAGCCACGACGCCAGCCGGGCTAGAAGAGGCCCCTGAACCGGGCCCCGCCTCCTTCTCTCGTGCTACCTGGGGCTTCTCGACCCTCAACACTATGGGCTCGTCCTCGAACAGGATTACGACTCCCCCGTTCTCCCGGGCCAGCTTCAAGGCCTCCCCTAGATCGTCGAAGAGCCTGTATTCCCCCTTGACCCAGACGATCCTAGCCATCCCATAAACCCTCTGCCAGCGCTATCCAGGCTAGAGTATTGTAGGCCCTGGTAGATGCTTTTATATCCACTAGGCCGGGCCAGTGTAGATGGTGGACGGTTATGGCGAAGAAGAAGGGTAAGGCCGAGGGCGGCGCCAAGGGGAAGGCGAGGAGCCTGGTAGAGCAGGCCAGGTATGATGTCAGTCTCCCGCTGGAGCTCCTTGAGAGGGCTAAGAAGGACTTGAAGAGGGAGAAGTACCTGACCCCGTTGAAGCTCTCCCAGAAGTACAATGTGACGCTGAGCACCGCCAGGAAGATACTGAGAGCCCTCGAAGGAGAGGGTCTAATAGTAAAGTTCGGGGCCAGCAGGAGAGCGCCAGTCTACGTGCCAGTGGATAAGGCCAGGGAGCTGCCCCAAGGGATATAGCATAGCCCAGGCACGCTCAACCGGCTCCTAAGGCACAGATTAGAGTGACTAGGCCTCCTCCGGTGGCCCACGTCATGCCCTCGATACTAGTAGTGGGGTACCACGAGCACGACGCGGGCAAGACGATCCTAACCGGTAGCCTAGTGAGTATACTGAGGGGCCGGGGAGTCGATGCCGTAGCGGTTAAGCCCATGGCCGGCGTGGACCTGTGGGAGTCGCCGTGGGTCCTAAACGAGATCAAGGCCAGGGGGCTTGTAGTTAGCGGCGACGCCTTGAAGCTAGCCGAGGCTAGCGGTGGCGGCGTTGACCCAGAGGTCTTGAACCCGGTCTCCCTGATCTACGCTCCCGTGGATCCGAGTAAGGTGCAGTGGAGGCCTCGCATCGGCGAGGGTAATGTGGAGGTTCTCGGCAGGGTTAGCTTATGCAGGGAGGATAGAGTCGACACCATGCATTTCATAAACGTTGAAGCCCTTAATCTAATACCCAACGGCTTGGCTTCTAGCGTGTTAGAGGCGGGGGGCCGGCTGAAGCCGTATCCCTTTAGAGCGAGCCGGGAGCTTGCGGAGAAGGTTGTGACGGGGGGCTTCACCGCTGAAATCGAGTCCTGTATGAGCAAGGTGTATTCAAGCCACGAGCTGGTCGTGGTAGAGTCCAACAGCGACGTGGCGGTGCCTACGCCCAGCTCGCTGGGGGCCGAGTGGGTCCTAGTCTCTGGCAGGGGCGTGGTAGCCGTGGTTGAGGGGGAGAGGTGGGCTAAGGCCGTGGAGGTCCTAGCCGGTACCGGTGGGGTGCGAGCGTTAACCGCTAGGGACGTACTCAGCCTGACCGGTGTGAAGGAGGTCTTCCAGCTGCCCTTCCTCGTGGAGCCTATAGAGGGCTACAGCGAGTCCGACCTGGACCCGCTTCTATCCTACATACTCGGCAGGAGTGGACGGCTAGATTAATCACCTCCACCGGGCCACGTGGGGTTCGCGGGCCGATGGGGTGAGTCGTGCCCGGTAGAGGAGCCCATTAAGCCGGTGACTGTGGCTTTGGCGGCGATGACTAGCTCTGGGGTACCCGGAGGCCCCTATCCTCTATCATGGGTATATTGCCTCTAGAGCAGACGTTCTGGTCGTGGAGGAGGTTGGGCGAGCGGCTTTGACGGCCTCGACCGGGGTGTACGTTGAGAGGCTGAAGACTGGCGTGCCTGGCTTCGATCCCCTGGTGAACGGAGGGATTCCCAGGGGCTTCTTCGTAGCTGTGGTGGGCGAGCCTGGGACTGGGAAGACGGTCTTCAGCATCCACTTCGCGTGGCAGGGCGTTGTCGAGGGCGACAAGGTAGTGTATGTGACTACCGAGGAGAGCCGAGAGAGCATCGTGAGGCAGGCCGCGATGTTCGGTATGGACCTTGCTAGGGCGATGGATAAGGGTAGGCTGGTTATAATCGACGCGTTGATGAAGAGTAAGGGCGACGAGTGGAGCCTGGGCGAGCTCGATATCGAGGAGCTAGTTGAGAAGGTGCTTGAGGCCAAGAAGAAGCTCGGCTATGGTAGGGCTAGGCTGGTCATAGACTCGATGAGCGCTTTCTGGCTCGACAAGCCGGCGATGGCCAGGAAGTATAGCTATGCGGTGAAGAGGATACTCTACAAGTGGGACTTCACGGGCTACCTGGTCAGCCAGTACGCTATAACGACCTCTGAGGCCTTCGGCTGGGGAGTCGAGCACGTTGCAGACGGCATAGTCAGGTTCAGGCGCTATATCAGGGGAGGCGTGCTGAGGAGGTATGTTCTAGTAGAGAAGATGAGGCAGACGCCCCACAGCCTGGTTATGCACGAGATCAACATAGTGGATGGGAAGGGGATGGTTGTCACGAGGCCGGTCACGGCTCGCAGGGAAGACGTAGCGCTACCGAGTAGCGTGAGAGACAAGATAATCTGGGCCCGCCTGGAGGAGGAGCTAGCCTCTCCTGACAACGTATCGGAGGGCGGCGATATAGGCGACGACTTCGAGCCTACCCAGTAGCATGGCCGCTATGAGTATAGCCTTAACTCCGAGAGGCGCACCCGCGGCCGATAACCCCGTGCTTAAGCCCACGTTGCCCATCGCACTGGCTATCTCGAAGGCGATATCGCCCAGGTCGTACATTCCAGGGTAGATGGCGGCTAGCAGTATGACTAGCAGGGTGTAGGTCACGACGAAGGCCGTCACGGTGGCTAGAGTCCTCCTCACCAGCTCCTCGTTCAACACGTACCTGCCCAGCCTCCTACTAGGCACATACCCCCTAGCGTGGACCACGAGGTCTGCCTCGTAGGATATGCTCTTGAGCGATATCAGTATACGGAACACCTTTATGCCCCCGGCCGTGGAGAAGGCGCTCCCTCCAATCAAGGCTAGGATCGCCAGTAGGACCTTGTAGGACTCCGTGGTGGCGTGGAGGTCTCCGGCCTGGAAGCCCGCGGTGGCGAAGGAGGAGACGACGTGGAACCATACCTGGGTGAAGGTGAAGTTGCTGTGGAATAGGGGGTCCCTCATCCACATGTAGCCCGCCAGGAGTATCGAGCCCGCTATGATCGCTAGCTGCGCGTGCAGTTCTATACTGTGCCTCAGCTCCCTGAACCTGCCTGTTAGGAGGGCGTTGTGGTCGGCGAAGCTCACGGCTCCCAGGAACATTACGAGAGCCGCCACCAGGAGAATCCAGTGGTTGTCCATGTAGTATCCTATGCTCTCAGTGTGGGTCGAGAAGCCTGCCGTGGCTATACCAGTCATCGAGTGTTGTATGGCGTCGCCTAGAGGCATGCCTGCCAGGAAGAAGAGCACGGCCCCTATAATGGTCAAGACGATGTATATGGCTCCCATCTTGACGGCGCTCCTCCGGAGGCTGGCCTCTAAGCGTTCGAACTTACCCTCCGCCAGGTATAGCGTCGCGACCGACACGCCTGGCGGCGCGAGGAAGGCTATTGTGAAGATGACTATGCCAAGCCCACCCTCCCACTGCATCAAGCTCCTCCAGACCTTCAACGTCTCCGGTATGGCGCTGACCTCCGGGACGTAAGTGTGGTGCCAGGTGCTCGGCTCGCCCGAGAGTATCGTTAGCCCGGTGGTGGTCCACCCGCTGACGCTCTCGAACAACGCGTCGATAAAGGGTATGTGGGACGCCATCATGAAGGGTATCGCGTCCAGGGTCGGCACTAGGAGCCAGATGAGCACTGTTACGGCGACAGCCTCACTCATCTTCAAGGGCTCAGTGCCCCTACGGGTCAACAGGTACCCTGCAAGTATGAAGGAGAGGCCCATGGAGAACATCACTATAGCCGGGTACCTCTCCTGGGGGAGGCCCTGCAGATAGGCTAGGTATAGGCCGTATAGCCCGGAGCCTATCAGTGACAGGCTAGACGCCATTATGGCCAGGCCAGAGTAGTAGCCGAACTTCTTCAGCATCCCTCCACGGCCTCCCCTACGGCTGTAGACCCGTCGCGATTGAGGAGAGGGGCCCTCCTTGGATGATATGCGTTTCCCGGGGAGGAGAGGGGCCAAGCGATCCTCATCGCAGGGCCTCCCCATCGCCACGAGGGGGTCGGGGTCGGAGGTTCCAGTCATCCGCCAGGCCCCTCCCCGGGGGGTCTATGAGCGTGACTGGAGGGTCTAATCGGTTCCCAGTAGCTCCGAGAGGGTCCCTCTCAGCTTCTCCAGGGCTAGCGGGTGCCTTACCACGCTACTCCCCACGCGCTCCCTCCCTAGATCCCGTTTGATTGCCTCGTAGGTTTCCTCGTCTAGGACTACTACTAGTTTCTCCCTCATCCCTGCCTCTTCGAAGGCCTGTTTTATGGCCTCTAGGGTCTCGGATTCGAGGTGGAAGTAGGCGATGAATTTTCTATAGTGTCTGCCGTGGGCGGCCAGGTAGTCTTTGACCCTCTTCTTCGTTATCTCTATGTAGTCCCTCTTGACCTCTTCCGTCTCCATCCACTCGGGCCAGTCGTAGTGGGTGAAGGGGTACCTGTCATGGTACTCCCATGGTATGACTCCTGGAGTCGAGACTACTATCAGGTGTAGCTTCGGGAACCATGGGTACCCGGATATGGCCGATAGTATGGCTCTGTGGGTCTTGCTCTTCCTATAGGGCTTCCTATAGCTGCAGGGGAGTAGTAGCGCGTACTCCTTGTTCTTGGGCGGCTTGTAGAATCTCGTGATGTAGTCTTGCCATACCTCGAAGTGGGGGTGGAGGAGTATCTCCCTGCCGACGCCCTTTATCCTCTGCCATAGCCTGCGCGGGATCTTTGGGACGAATGCGAAGTTGCTGTGATCGACCTCTATGGCGACACCCATGTACTCGTACCGGCCCTCGCCTCTCCTAACGCCGCCTAGCCTCGATATAGCCCTATCGACGAGCCCGTGGAAGCTCTGCTCGTCCAGGGGCTTCCACCTGCCCTCTATCCAGTCCAGTATGAGCCTGGTGTCCCTGTGGGGGTACGTGTTTATGACTACTATCGAGTCGCTGTAGACCGCTGCCAGGTGGATCGTTCTCTCAAGCAGCTCCTCCTGCACCTCCAGGTTGTTGTACATGATGGGGTGGCCGTTTACTAGCACGTAGGTCCTCAGGCCGAAGCCCCTGCTCCGGAGCAGCCTGGCGGCCCGGATGTAGTCTGCTACCCCCGTGTTCTTCCTGTAATACCTGTAGAGTATTATGTCGTCGGCCACCTCTAGCCCGATGGCCACTGTGATCTTTATCCCGTCTACCCACACGCGGTCGAGGTTCTCCGCGGTGACGTCGTCGGATTTGCCCTCTATCACTATCTCCCTAACTCCCCTAGCCTTCGCCTCCTCTATCAGGGACTTTACAAAGTCGAGGGGGAACTGTCTCGGGTCTAGCATGCTGCCCGATGAGAAGAGCTTCACTACCTCGGGCTTGTCCGCTTTGTCGAGGGCCCTGAGGTACTTCCGCCTGAGCGCCTCCAGGCTAGTCTCGGCTCTTCTCTTCCCCCAGCCGCAGAAGTAGCATGCGCCCCAGCTGCACCTGCCGTGTTCCAGCACTACTGATATCGTCTTCTGCATAGTCTCTGTCGCCTTGGGGATAGTGTTTTGTTCCTGGTGGTTTAATAGTTGAGTAGTATCTTTAGGGTTGGAGGGGCTAGTTAATTAATGGCATAGCCGGACAATCGTGTCGTTGGGGTCCTGGGCTTGGCTAGCGAGGTATTGGATAAGATCGTTATCGTCGGCGGCACTACCGGGATCGGATTAAAAAGACTATATAATTGCCTGAAAACTAGGAAATTCGATGTTGGGGATGCATGCGTATTCCACTTCGAGAGCATGCTGGAGGAGGAGTACTCTCGCCCGGGCCGGTGCGGCGATATAGAGCAGCTGATAGCCCTGACACTCACCTCAAGGCCAGCCGCTCTCAAGGCCTTCTCCAGGGGGATAGAGCGTATAAGGGCTAGAATAGCCGAGAGGGGATGCAACAAGGCGATTGTAGTAGCTCATCTAACATACTTGAGCAAGAGGAGCATAATAGCGAATCCCGCCCTTGTGGACTTGCTGAGGATGGCCAGGGAGGCGTCGATAATCTACATGACCGACGACCACTTCGACGCACTCTATAGGATGGCCCTCAGCGCAGGCGACCGCGTAGTCAGGGGCTCAGGCGGTTGCGCTGGGCTACCCGAGACTCCCTACAACATAGACCCTGTGCTCTACTTGACATGGCGCGCGGTGGACTCCAACATACTGAGCCTGGCCGTCGAGATAAAGCCGGGGACGGAAACCTATATCTTCGGAGTCAAACACCCGGCTAGGGACTTCCAGCTCCTCCTCAAGAGGGTCTTGAAGACGCGGCGGGAGTTCATGGTTGACTCGACGCCGGTCACGGCCTATCTCTCGCACCCGATAACGCAGGTTAGAGCGCTGTACGTCGCGCTCGGCAGTAAACCGTTGAGCGAGCTTCCTCTTGTCAAGTCTATAGAGGCTTTGAAGGAGGCGTTGAGGAGGGCTAAGGATGATATAGTGATATACGAGCCCACGACGGTGGATGAGCTACACCAGGACAGGTATTCTAGGATAAGGGAGGTCGTGCCCCGGGATCTGCTGGAGAAAACCGTTCTCGGGGGGAGCGTGGGCGTCGGGGAAGTAGAGGGTGATCCTCCCCTTATACACTCGCTCTTCGTGGATTCCATGAATAGGTGGCCTTATAGCGAGGTGAACCTCCGCGAGTATTGCGCTGGCCAGCCTGTGTATCCCTACAGAGAGGGCGGCAGGCTCAGTATACTGGATCCCTTGATGGCCGTGATATACGGAGATGACATGTATAGCAACTTGCTCGTAGACGTCGTGGTCCACAACATGGTAAAGCCAGGCTCCAGTGGCGGGGTTATGAGGGGGATGCTAATGACCCAGCTCCTAGACCTCGTCAACGCCCAGATAGAGGAGAGGGACTACGCCTACGTATCACAGTCGGACCATATAATAGCCGCTACAACGGCGGTAATAGTCTCCGAGAAGGACGCCGGGGAGATGGGCATAGAGCCAGGCATATACATCCCATGGAGCACTGGGATGGACGCCGAGATACAGCGGGCTAGGGCCCTAGCCAAACCAATAACCTACTACCTGCTACCGCTGTGCTCCGACACTCTACTCGAAGCAACCACCAGTAGGGATGAGGCCAGGCGCCTCGGCGAGACCCTGGCATCGGGGTTCAAGCAGTGCAACGCCGATACAGTAGCCAACGCCTGTGGCGACGATGAGGAGGCTATAGAGGCGGTCAGGAGGTGCGGGGTCAGGATACAGAGGGGAGGCCTCTTCGCAACCATAGGGGGCGGGGTCAGGGTGTGCGTCCTACCAGTCCTCTACAGGAAGGGTATGGAGTATGAGGAGCTCGTGGAAGCCTACTCCAAGTCCCTCTGTTGACCATGGACCAGAACCCTTGCAACCATGTATGGGTAATCCTCCTCTCTGTAGAACAGCTTGTTTATCTTGAAGAGGAGCACGCCCTTCCCGGATACCCTGCGCATCTCAATCCTCAGCCCCTTATCCTTCAAGGGGTAGGATAGGCTCGCCGCCTTCAGCGCTTTATCCTCCGAGTACTCCACTATAATCTTGTCCTCCAACGCGCCCATCCCTAGAGTCTACTGTAGGGGCCTGGGGGTCTAACCTGGTTTCTCCCGGTAGTACTGGGTTGCCCCTAGTGCCATGTCTTGCCCTGTATTACCATATATGCCGAGACCCCTCCTGGCCCTAAGACGGCATGGGAACACCGTGGGGGCAGAGATAAGACCCTGGATGACACACTGGGGCCTAGGAGGGTAGATGAAGAGCTATGGATAGAAGGGATGAGATAAGGAGGGCGGCCGAGATCCTAGCGTCTTCAACCCACGCCATAGCATTCACCGGAGCCGGGATATCGACTCCAAGCGGCATACCCGACTTCCGGGGACCCTCAGGCCTGTGGAAGAGGATATCGCCCGAGGTGTTCGAGATAAGCTACTTCCGCAGGCATCCCGAGGAGGCTTGGAGGGTGTTCATAGAGCTCTACAAGTCTATGAAGGGGGTTAAGCCTAACCCCGCGCACTACGCGCTAGCTTACCTCGAACGGATAGGCGTTGTCAAGCACGTCATAACCCAGAACATAGACCGTCTCCACCAGGCCGCTGGGAGCAGGAACGTGATAGAACTCCACGGCTCGATAGGGTACGCCGTTTGCCTCGACTGCGGGCGGAGGATCACGCTGGAGGAGGCCATAGCGATCGCAGAGAAGGGAAGGCCCAGATGCCCCTACTGTGGAGGACTACTCAAGCCGGACGTCGTCTTCTTCGGCGAGCCACTACCCCTGGAAGCTCTGGAGATGGCCTTTGACATAGCCAGGATTAGTGACGCCGTGCTAGTGGCCGGTAGCAGTTTATACGTCGCCCCAGCACGATACGTCCCACTTATAGCAAAGGAGTCCGGGGCTAGGATAATCATAGTCAACATGGGGCACGTCTACGGGAGGGAAATCGCCGACATATACCTGGAGGCCCCGGTCGAGGAGGCATTACCGGAGATATGTGTCGAGACGGCCAGGCTCCTGGGAGAGGATCCAAGAGGGTGTAGACCCCCACAAGACGCGTAGGGTCTAGGAAGGGGCCCAGAGGAGTCGACCTTGCTAGTAGGATTTATTGAGGCCAGCGGATGATATTAACCCGGTCTGAGAGGGTGCTACTCTACAATGCCAGCGAATCTACCGCCGGAAGCCAAGGCTAAGCTGGCCAAGTATAGTGATGCGAAGACACCAGAGGAGAAGATGCGGGCCCTAGAGGAGTTCCTATCGGCCGTCCCAAAGCACAAGGGTACCGAGAACATAAGGCTGTGGGCTCGTAGACGCCTGGCCGAGCTCCGGGAGGAGGTCGAGGCGAGAAGGGCTAGGAGGGGAGGTGGGGGCCCTAGGATCTTCGTGGAGAGGGCGGGGGCTGGCCAGGTGGTCTTGCTGGGCCCCCCGAACTCTGGCAAGAGCAGCATCCTGGCCAGGGTCACCAATGCATCGCCCGAGATAGCGGATTACCCCTTCACTACGCAGCTACCGGTCCCCGGCATGCTGGCCTACAAGGATATACAGTTCCAGCTCGTCGACACGCCCCCGCTACTGCTCGACCAGCCCAACAGCCCTATCAATAACAGGGTGATCGGGCTTGCCCGTAACGCCAACGCGGTGGCCCTGGTGGTCGGGCTCGACGAGGATGATCCTGGTAGAGTGCTGTCTAGGCTTATAGGCTTTCTGGCAGAGCGTGGTATAGTCATAACAAAGACCCGTGGACTGGTTAGGATAAAGCGTGACCGGAGTGTTAACGGCTTGAAGCTCGTGGGCAGCGGTAGGATGCTCGACTTCACGGAGGACGACTTGCGGAGGCTCCTCTCCCAGTACAGGATATACAACGCCGTCGTAGAGCTTGAGGGCGACGTCACCCTAGACGACGTCGAGGACGCCATATTCACGACCAGGGTCTACAAGCCAGCGATAATCATACTGAACAAGGCCGACCTACCCGGCGCGCGGGAAAAACTGGAGCTCGCCAAGAGGGTCGCTCCACCGGATGTCCCCCTAATAGTTGCTAGTGCGAGGACCGGCGAGGGCCTTGAAGGCCTGGGCGAGACCATCTTCAAGGTGCTGGGCGTCATTAGGGTCTATACGAAGCAGCCCAACAAGGAGCCGGACCCGGATCCTCTAGTGCTTGAGAAGGGCTCTACCGTGATGGATGCTGCCAAGAGGATCCACAAGGACCTGGCCAGGCGCTTCCGGTATGCGAAGATCTGGGGGCCGAGTGCAAAATACCCAGGGCAGAGGGTTGGAGCCGACCATGTCCTGGAGGACGGCGATGTCATAGAGGTCCACGCCGGCTAGCTCCTCCCCCTGACGTCTATGTGTACCGTTAGGTCGACGTTGTACTCCTCCCTGGCTATATAGGAGGCCTCGTCGACCAGCAGATCCGCGACCTCGTAGGGTATGCCCACGGCCTCCACAACCATGTCCCCGTGATACTTGCCCGGCACCACGGTCCTAAGCCTTATACTCTTAACCCTGAGACCCCTCTCCTCGAAGAGGCTTCGTATCCTCCTCAGGATTGTCGGGTCTATAGTGTCGCTCATGAGCACTCCCAGCCTCTGAGACTCGCTCCAGAGCTCGTAGACCAGGTACATGGTGATGACGAGTCCGCCAGCGATGTCATACACCTTCCCATAGTGGACCGCCGTGTAGCTCGCGGTTATGGTTACTGCTCCCTCAATCACCTCCGTGAACGTGAAGGCTGAGAAGACGCCTCCAGCATAGCCCTGCCTCCTCGATACCATGATAGAGGCCCCGTAGAAGAGTGTTCCTATGAGGGCGAAGAGGGGCGCGCCCTCTTCCACGCTATAGGCTTGGCCGAGGGAATAGTATAGTACCGCCGTGCTTAGGCCCGCTATGAAGGAGTAGGTAACGAGGACAAGCAACACGCCATGGTAGACCAGCCTGGTGTGGCCGAAGGGATGGTCCTCGTCGGGTGGCTTGGAGGCGGCTCTCAAGCTTCTGTAAAGGAGTATCCCGGCCACGATGTTTCCTATGCAGGTTGCCCCGTCTATGAATACTGCCCGCGAGCCGTAGAGTAGTCCTCCGAGGATCTTGAAGACTGCCCCGGCTCCCCCCAGTACCAGCGCTACTAGTATTATTCTAGCGCTCTCTCCATAGCTTTGCAAAATCTTTCACACTTAGCTTTAAAGCGGTCTTGAGCTTATAATCGTAGCTCCTCGCCAGCTCATCTACGAGGTCCTTGGGAAGTCCCTTGAGGCTCTTCTTGAACTTCCTGGTGTAGGATCTCCTAGTCGCCCATAGGTGTAGCTTTAACTTTAGGATGACCAGGACTATCTTGGCTGCTAAAAAGAGGGATAGGGTTATTAGTAATAGTATGGCCTTAGCCTCTCCCGCCCTCCCCATAGTCCCTCAGCCTCACTATACTCCTTGTCCCCCTCCTCTCGACACTCACTATGCCGAGGCGCTCAAGCTGCTTGATCCTCTCGACCAGGGTCTTCCTGGAGGCGCGTCCCCTCAGCCTCCTTACAGCCCTCTCAAGCCCCCTTATGCTCATGGGTCCCTCGACTACTAGCACCTCCACCACAGCCCTGCTGATCTCGTCGACCTGGCCCATCCCACCCACTAGCCTGATTATTGTTCTCGCGTACTCCACTGCCTTCTGGGCCGGCAGGTTGAATGCCGCGGCCAGCTCTCCTGCTACGCCGAGCGATTCGTCCGCTCTAAGCTTGTCTTCGAGCCACTTGAGCCTTTCGAGTACCTCGGCTAGTAGCTCCTCTATCTTGGCGAGCCTTTCCTCCAGGCTTTGAGGCAACCTGGCTTGCCCTCAACTGTGTTGGCTACTCTTTTGTCTCCTCTTCTTCCTCCTCGACCTTTTCCTCTTCTTCCTCGCGGCTCTTCTCCTTGCCCTGTTTTAGGGCTTCCATGAATGGGGGTTTTCCTCCCTTGAATATGCCCATTATACTTGACATTGCGTCTAGTACCTTGGTCCTTTTCTCGAAGTATTCCTTGGTCATCTCCCTGGCCAGGTCTTCCGGTATGCCGCTCTCTACTAGTGACTTGTAGAACGCTGCTATCTCGCTGCCGAACTTGTCGCCCCTCACTGGCTCTAGCAGGGTCTCCAGCAGGTCCTTTATCGGCCCCTGTATCTCCTTTAGGAAATCTGATACCGCTGTTAGGATGCCTCGGACCTCTTCCACGTCTTCGCTCACGGACCCGGACCTCTTCTCCTCCTCTGCCACTATATTCCACCTCCGTTCCACAGGCGTCATGAATACTACTAGTTGTACAGGTAATTACGTTTTTATGGTCACTAGTGAACCAAGAGTAGACCAGTGAGGACGGGATGCCACGCTACATCCGGCTAGAAGACCATGCCCAAGTGGACCGCAACGCCGTGGTTGAGAGCTACGAGAAGCTACTCTACATAGGGGAGGTCCACGAGCAGGAGTGGCTAGTCGAGGAAGTAACCCTGCTACTCGGGGAGGCCTGCGAGGCCGGGAAGCTCGGGTTCCTCGCAATGGAACACTTCAACATCGAACAGCAGGAGATACTCGACGGGTGGCTAGAAGACAAGTTGTCTTTCGAGGAGCTAGCCGCCGTCTACGAGAAGGGGCCTGAGGGCTTCAACCTGAGAGTGTATAGGCCCCTTATGGAGGCTGCAAGGGACTGTGGAGCCCGTGTTATAGGCGTGATGCCGCCGAGAGACAAGGCCCAGATAGCGTCTAGAACCGGCTCCATGCCATGGCTCCCCAAGGGCGCCCCGGATCCCAGGGATATGAGTAGGGAGTATATCGAGTTGCTCTCAAGACTGTTCCCTCGGGAGGGGCCTATGGCCCGTATACCCGTTGAGAGGCTACTACTGGCCCAGTCCTACAAGGACTCTATCGCCTCCTGGAGGATCGCGGAGGAGTTGAAGACGGGGAGGAGTGGGATGGTGTTGATGGGCTGGGCTCACGTAGAGGTTAAGGGTGCAGTCGCCTCTAGGGTCTCGGCCTTGAGCGGGCTGGTTAAGCCCGGGTATAGGGTTGTCGGTGCCAGGCTCGACCCTGGAGAGCTAGATTTTTACCTGGAGAATAAAGGGTTGGTTGAGACGGATTACCTCTTGCTTGCCAGGTAGATTCCAGCCGCGACGGCTACTATAGCCAGTATATAGGCCGCTATCAGCAGTGTGTTGGCTCCCGCTTTCTCCCCTGCGGCCTCGGTCGAGGACATGGCCGTGGTCAACTTAGTGGTAGTGGCGGTCCTTGTCGTACTCTTGGCCTCGGTGGGCTGGCTCGTATGAGTGGTTGTTGCTGTTGCCGTGGTCATGGCCTCAGAGGTAGTGGCCGTGGTTGTTGCCTGGCTCGGGGCGACGTACCCGGTAATGTCTATCGCGCCCCCGAGGGATCCGGCGGCGACTACCGTAGCTCCCGCCGACTCGTTATCGGCCTCTACTATGTAGACGTACGCGTCTTTGGAGGTGGCGTTGGATTCAAGCCTGTACCCGGAGGGTCCCTCCAGGAGCCTAACGTATACCGTGGCGTTGGGCGGTATCATGGACACGTAGTAGACCCTGTAGAGCCTCCCGTCTACGCTTACATTGAACTGGAGTCTCACAGGCATCTCAGCCGGGTCCCCGTAGACTGTGACCTTGCTGTTCCCTACGAGCACGTATGTCTCGTTAACGTATTCCACCGTGAAGTTGCCGGAGCCCTTTCCAGCCTTAACCGGGATATACCGGTAGGTGTGATCCGGGTATAACAGGAGGACTAGGTAGTTGTAGGATGAGGCGCACGAGGCCGCGGCCTCGCAGTCGCTAGCCTTATAGAGTGGAGCGCCGAGGCTGCCGACTATAAGCCACGTGGTATCCCCGCTCTTGTACTCGGCCCATCCATGCCAGTGGGCCTGCAATACCAGGACTGGCTGCCCGGTCTCGTTAATCCTCTCAAGGAGTAGCTCCGCTTTCTCCGGGTAATCGTCCTGTAGGTTGTGGTGTACGTATGGCTTGATGGGCCTGTGGAATGCTACTATGAGGCTCCTGTCTCCGAGGCCCCGGTAGGCTTCCTCGACCCCATTCCTCCAGAGTTCGGGTTTGCCCTCGGTGTCTAGTACAGCGATCCTCCAACCTGGTATGTCGTCGAAGACCAGAGTGTAGGGCCCCATGTACCGGGCCCAGTACTTCCAGGCCGCTCCGCCGTAGGAGACGTCGTGGTTGCCCATGGCGTAGAGCTGGTTTTCCAGCCCCGACTCGTTCATGGCCCTGTAGAACTCCTTGTACTGCCTCTTGCTGCCCTGGCCCACGTGGTCTCCCAGGCCTATCGTGGCCACGGGGTTCACCATCGATATCTCCCGTATACTGTCGTAGAAGACCTGTGGTAGCTTGACCCATGGTATCGCTCTGGGCCTGTTGTCACCGAACACCACGACCGGGTACCACGGCAGGTTCCCGGGTATGGGGTGCCTGGTCTTATTGTATAGCGGGACCACCTCCTGCTGCTGCCCCATGCTTGTCGGGGCCGACGCGTAGAGTAGTATCGGGGTGGCGACTGCTATCAGTACTAGGAGGCCTCCCGTTATCCTCTTATTCAATGCACGTCCCCCTCCCTTTCCTCGCTCAGGGCTACCGGGAGTTTGGCGGTTATCGATATGCATTGCGGGAGTGTGGTGAACGTGTTTATGAAGGCGAGCCTCTCGTCGATGTAGGTGACGTATAAGAACCTCTTGAAGTCCGGTATGTCCTGGCTTATGAGCTCCGCCATCCCGCTGGGCCAGAAGTTGTCCGCCACCTCTATAGGGTCCCTCCACTCGAAGGTGAGAGTCGCGTACTTCCTCCTAGGCTCTCCTCCGCCGTTGCAGAAGAAGTAGAAGAGGATCTCGTGTCTAGGCCCCTTCTTCCGCTCGCTGAGGCTCTCCACTATGTAGGTTAGCCTGACGGGCTCGACCTCAAGGCCTGCCTCCTCCTTCATCTCCCTAACCACGGTGAAGGGGAGGCTTTCGAGGAACTCAAGCCTCCCGCCAGGCACGCTGTAGACGCCGTTCTTCTCTCTCTGTAGGAGGATCTTGCCGTCGCGCTCTAGTATGCACCTGCTCCTCACAATGACCCTGCTCCTATAGGTCCATGCTGGCTTCTTCCTCCAACTCATTACCTCGCCCCGTCTACCAGTTCCACTGGGCTACTATTAGCCTCTACCTTTCATACAGTGGTAACACCGGGCTACACCTGCAAACTACTGTTGATACCCTTATCAGTTGAGAATGGTGTAGGAGTAGATGCCTGGGGTAGCACAGAAGATATTGGAGGTTCTGGAGGAGAGGGGAGCCCTGGCCCCCGGGGACGTGGTCTCGATAACGGGAGAGCCGAGGTATAGGGTGTTGGCGGCGTTCCACTGCTTGGAGGAGCTCGGGCTCATCGATAAGATGTATGAGAGGGGCACCTACAAGATATACCAGGTCACGGTGCTAGGCAAAGAACTGCTCAGGCAGGCCAAGGGCCACGGACTCTCCTATGCGCTGGAGAAGGTATTGCTGGGCTCGTCTAGTGTTGCAGGGGTTCAGCTCTCGACCGAGACGTAGACTGGCTTCTCCGCCAGGTTTATCACGGGCACGACCACCCAGCCGGGCCTAGCCCTGTCGGTGACCTCGATCCTCTCGCCCGACTCGTCAGTCCTGGCGATAATGTATTTCACCTGGCTCGCATCCCTCTCGTCGTCCTCGGCCACATAGTAGTATATCACGGGGAGCCCGTAGCATCGGTAGTAGTCCTTGTACATCATCTGGAGGAAGTAGACGCTACCCTTCTCCGACTTGAACCTGTAGACCGGCATAACGACCATCCGCCCAGCGAGGCTGCTAGCCAGCCTTACGAGGTCGCTCAGCGTCTCGACCCTAACGCTAATGGCCTCTCCAACCTTGTCGGCCTCACAGTAGCCAGACACCCTCCTAAGACACCCCCGGGAGGAAGACTAGCCTCTAACAATAAAAACCCAGATATACAATGGAGCGAGACTAGGAGCAAAGGCTCGGGGAGGGGTGCGGGGGTGCCCGAGCTTGGCCAAAGGGGTCGGGCTCAGGACCCGATGGCGTAGGCCTGCGCGGGTTCAAATCCCGCCCCCCGCACCATAACGCCTCCAGAGTGCTCTAGGCTGTGGTGGCGGTTGTGGACAAGACCATACTGGCGGCCTTGATGATCCTATTGCTTGTCTTCACCGCTATAGGGGTTTACTATCTCGTGTATTCTATTGGTGGTTCTAGCGGTCCTGGAGAGGGTGTCTCGGGGTATTTGATCGGTGTTGACGACGCTGGTGAGGTGGGGATACGTCATTGGCGCTATCTCATACTGGACCCGGATTCCTTCGAGACTCCACCCCAGTGCGGGTGCTATGATGTGGTCTTGGCGTACTTGAACGTTGGTTACGCCGAGGAGTGGCGCGGCTACTATGGGAGTCTTCCTGACTCGATCCTCCACGGGGAGTCCGAGTATGAGGGCGAGTTCCTGGTAGAGTATTGGAGCGATTTGTGGCATGGGTTGATGACTAGGTTGGCATTGAATTACCTAGCCCGTGGCTATGACGGCGTGTATCTTGATAACATAGACGCACTGGAGTACGTAAGCAATGCGAGCTGGGCCAGCGTGGATCTGGCCAACGCGATGGTCGACCTGGTCTGCAACATATCACATGCAGTTAAAGCGCGCTACAATGCGTACGTGTTCATAAACATTGGCGGCGCCATAGACCTGCTCTACAACGACAAGCTAGCCACCTGCATAGACGGCGTGCTACGGGAAGAACTCTGGACCCGATGGACCCCCACAGGTCCAGAGCCGGTAGACGTGAATGAGTCGAACGAGGTGCTAGAGGCACTGCAACACATTAGAGGGCTCGGGAAGCACGTCATAGTGGTCGATCCACAGAGCAATAGTGGAGAAGCCGAGCGGTTCTGCGGACTAGCCTGGAGCTACGGGTTCAGCCCCGTGCCACAGCCCGCCTGGTCCCCCGACTACACCGTGCCCCCTCCCAGCGACTGGTGCAGCTAGAATAGGAGACACAATACCACCTCCCACGCTATACATTGAAGCCCTTCCTCTCCAGACAGCTCCTCAGGGCCTCCTCAACCCTAGACACATAGCCCTCCCTAGACACCACGAAGGACAATAGCCTGCCCGCACGCCCCCCGTATACTCTTACAACGCTCTCAGCCCTCGCATCTAGGCTGGGAGCCTTGTTGTCGATACTGTAGACGTTATCCTGCCTGGGGCGTAGACTGGGCTTCTCGCCGGGATGGCCTATAGTCAGCCCTACTAGCGGTACAAACTCCTCCGGCAATGAAAGGGCCTCCTGCAACCCACAGGGATCCGCGTAGGCCGCTATGAAGGTCACGCCATAGCCCAGGCTCTCCGCGGCTACAGCGGCCCATGCAGCCATTATACCAGCGCCTATAGCCGCCTCGACCAGGTGAGCCAGGCCCTTGGGAGCGGGCTCCAGGCCCAGCTTCTCGGCCGCCCGGAGTATCTTGTCGTAGTCGAGGCTGAAGACCAGGAATACAGCGCTCTCCTCCACGTGCCTCTGCCCGCCAACAGCTATGGCGGCCTTCTTCTTCAACTCCCTATCGACTATGGCTGAGACGTGGACTGGCATGAGGTTCCAGGCCGTTGGTGCCCTCCGAGCGGCTTCTAGTATCGCCTTGAGGTCTCTGCTTGGAATCTCCTTCTCCTCGTATTTCCTAATGCTGACGTGACTCTTCAACACCTCTACACACTCTCGCGTCATCCCGTGGCCAGCACCCCCCAGCCGGTTAGATAGACTATGGACGTGGCGTGCGACTTCAGTGTTATCCGAAGGCCCTACCCAGGCCCCAGATAACCTCATCGTCGTCGGTTCCTGTATATGAACTAGCGTATGGGCTCTCCCTAGTCCTAGCCATGTTCAATCTCGTTTCTTGAAGATAACTATTATTTAAAAGATGCGTTCTCTACATAGGAAACGGGGGGTTGTGTGAATAACAAGCGGGTAAGAGCGATCGTAGAGATAACCCACTGTTATCTGGGCAAGCTACTCAAAACCAGCCAGCGGGTCAGGCTACTCCTGTTAAGGGCCCACGAGGCCTCTGATACCCTTAACGTGTGGGTCGTGGTTAAGGGGGCTAAGAAGGAGATAAGGGACTTCCTCAAGACGCTGGCCAGCGAGAAGGGGGCTAGATACACTATACTGCATGATGCAGGGACCAGCAAGCTCGTCCACATTGTTTTCCCCTCCATCGCGTGTCCCTTCAGGTCTAAGTGCCCTCTAGCCTCACCGTCAAGCAAGGCGATCGCCGTATCGACGGTCATAGGTGAGGGGAAGGCTGTCAGCGTAATCATAGTATCGTCTATCAAGGCGCTCGAAGAGTTGAGTGGTAAGGGAGTGAGGGTATTGGATTACGTGGAGGGCGATAGACTCTATGAGGAGCTTACACCGCAACAAGAGGAACTCCTTATCCTGGCGTATCAGATCGGGTACTACTCCTATCCCAGGAGGGCTAGTCTAAAGGACCTGGCGAGGATCCTTGGATTGTCGGTGTCCACCGTCGCGGAGAAACTGCGCAAGGCCGAGGCTAAGATCATTGGGAGGGTGGTGAAGGACGAGCTCTGTATAATGAAGTGCCTCAGCGAGGAGAGGTGCAGCTGCTAGCCCGCCATGATGGGGAACCGATTATTTTCGGTATACTAGTAATAAGATAGTATCAATCCGCCATAACGCGGGGTGACCTTTTGGAGAAGGGACTCCGCGAGCTTATAAAAGCCATAACTATGACGACGGCGATAACCCTGCTACTGGCAACAACCGTAGCTCAAGCCTACCAGCAGGGCACGACACCCTACCCCTGCTCCACGTGCCACGCTACGATGAAACAGCTACCCGAGACATCCTATAGCGCCTTCCACGGCATAAACCTTACAGGCGGCGCCCACGCTGGACTCTACTGTACCAGTTGCCACGATCCCGGTAGCAATATGATGGCGCTCCGCGGCGGGGTGAATATCACGAAGCTACTCTTCTCTAAGAGTAGCCAGGAGAGGATGGATGTCGCGAAGACATGCGCGGTATGCCACGTCCAGATCTACAAGGACTGGCTCAACCTGGCCCACGGCAACACCACCTTCACATGCCTAAACGGTGACGTAACAGAGGTTATCGGCTACAAGGGAGTACGCTACTACCAGCACGAGTGCCCGCCGGGGTCAACCTACACCCCCGCGCCGGCGAAGTCCTGTATAGACTGCCACGACCCGCACCATCCCACAATGTACCCCCTCAACCCTCTGCCCAAGCCTTCCCACAGGCCCGAGCCTCCTGACGAAAGCGGCATACTCTACGGAGGCATAGCCGTGGTAGCGGTAGGGGTGGCGTTGATCCTGGCGGCGCCCCTGGTCCACTTCAAGAAGGCCCCTGGGAGGTGAGTGGCGCGTGGCTGGTGGAGGTAATGGTTCTGGCGAGGGAGTGGATAAGGGGAGGAGGACTGCGCTTAAACTGATCGGCCTCGCGGCGGCGCTCTCCGCAATAGACTTCGCCGTGTTCGACAGGGACGAGTTCGTCAAGATGTTGAGGAGGGTCGGGCTCGACGAGATACTCGGGGAGCAGCAGCTGGCCGGTGGGAACGGTGGATCCCTGGAGAAGCGGGCTAGGGAGAAGGAGGAGGAGCTGAAGTCGATATGCATGGAGGCGGCCAACCTGATATGCCAGGAGAAGGGCGACGCCAGTAAGGAGTGCATGCTGGCCAAGTACAAGTGTAGGAAGATACATGTCAAGGCCACGGGGCCGAGGGAGGGGGTTAGGTATGCGATGGCCCTCGACGTGGACAAGTGCATTGGATGCCGCCGGTGCGAGTATGCATGCGCCATGGAGAACAATATCGTCAAGGACATGGGCATGGATTGGATAAGGGTGCTGGAGGTAGACCGCGAGGGGGTTGCCGAGCTAGAGGGGGCCAGGGACGACTACGAGTTCTCGCCCAAGCCGGGCAAGGTGTACGTGCCGGTAGCTTGTCAGCACTGCGAGGATCCCCCATGTGTATACGTATGCCCCGTCGTCGCGACCTGGAAGGAGAAGGATGGAATCGTTGTGATAGACTATGACAGGTGTATCGGGTGCAAGTACTGCGTCGTGGCGTGCCCATACGGTGCTAGGCGGTTCAACCTGTTCAAGCCACGCATCAGCCCGTTGGAGCTGAACCCGGAGATGCACATATTCGGCAACGTCCCGAGGCCCGTGCACGTGGTCGAGAAGTGCACGTGGTGTATCCAGAGGACCAGGGACGGCGGGGTCCCGGCCTGTGTAGAGGCGTGTCCTGTGGGGGCGAGGGTCTTCGGCGACCTCAACGACCCGGACAGCCCCATCAGGAGGGTTATAGACGAGTATGGAGTGTTCGTCCTCAAGCCCGAGGCCGGGACGCGCCCGCGCTTCTTCTACTTCTTCAGCGGCCAGAAGAGTCCGAGGGGTGAGGAGGGCTGAAGAGGAGGGGTAGCGGGATAGGAGGAGCCATTGATACGCTGGTCTTCATATTCCGCGAGGGCCTCAGGGGGCCGAGGTCCTATAAGCTGGTGCTGGCGGGCCTCGCTATAATGGCTGTGTACGGGATATACCTGTGGATATTCGTGCAGCACGCCCCGATATTCCTTGGAAGCGATAAGGGAGGCCTGGTGCTCACGGGTGTTAACGAGGACGTTCCATGGGGCCTCTACATCTCGTTCTTCACGTTCTGGGTCGGGGTTGCCGCCAGCGCGGTTATATTCAGCTTCGCCGGGTACGTCTTCAACGATAAGGCCTTCAAGGTCGTTGTGCCTATCGCCGAGGCCCAGGCGGTGGTCGCCCTGATCATCACTGTGTGGGGCATCGTGGCGAACCTGGGCCACCCGGAGAGGGGCCTCGTGCTGATGCCCCAGTTCCCCAACCTGAGGAGCATGCTAGACTGGGACTTCACCGTGATATTCACGTACATGATACTGAACGCGGTAGCCTTCGTATACACCATCCACGTCTACAGGCGTGGCGGCGAGCTCCCGAAGAAGTTCATAATCCCCTACATGATCATATCGAGCCCCTTCGCCATAGGAATACACACCGTGACGGCCTGGATCTTCCACGCGCTAACGGCCAGGCCGGCGCTTAACACGGCGTTGCTAGCGCCGCGCTTCATAGCCACCGCCTTCGCCAGCGGGCCCGCGTTGCTGTTGATCGTCTTGTTCATACTTGAGAAGACTACTGGGTGGTTCAAGGTCGACTTCTACGTGTATAGGAAGACGATATACGTGATAACGATAGCGCTGGTGACGGGCCTATTCTTCACGCTAGCCGAGGTGCACGAGGTGTTCTGGTACACCACGGAGCCCTTCAAGAAAGAGCAGTGGACAGCCACGCTCTACGGGGGGAGCATACCCATACTAACCCAGCTGTTCTGGCTGTGGGTGACCTTCGGGCTTGCCGCTGCGGTGCTGGGTATTATACCGTCGGCTAGGCGGACCAGGGTCGGGGCGCTATACATATCCATCCTGACCTTCATAGCAGTGTTCTCCGAGAAGACGCTGGCCACGATCCTGCCGGGCTTCGTAGTGAACCCCCTTAACATGCCGTCCACATACAATATAACGCCCTTGGAGGTGTTCGTATCCATCGGGATACATGCAACTGTCTTCATACTTTACGCTATTTTAATTAGATCTTATATTGTCACCCTCAGGCACAAGATGGGGGTGAGCACTGTTTGAACGGGTGGAAGGGATACCTGCTCCTCGTACTCATACTCTCCGTAGGCCTAGCAGGACTAGCCTACAGCCAGTCCATCTCCGAGGACGACGCGAGGCAGGCCTTCGAACAGGCAGGGTGCACCTCATGCCACAACGGCGGCGCAGCACCGGACTGGGACGGCATAGTCCAGGTCATCGAGGAGTGGGCCCAGAACTATAACAGTCTTGACGAGGCGGTTCAGAACGAATACACCTTCGCTGGCGGAGCCGATAGCTATGACGAGATGATGGAGACTATGAAGCAATACACGCCAGGCATAACTGACGAGCAGTACCAGCTGCTATACCAGTTCTTCATACAGGTCTTCGAGGAGGCTAGATCCCAGGCGCAGACGACGACAACGACCACGCAACCCCCCTCGACCACGACTGAGACCACGACCGCGGCGGGCACGGGTGGCGTGTCCACGGTTACCGAGACCGTGACCGTGACTAAGACTAAGGAGAAGACTGAGACGGAGACTGTAACTGAGCTTATTAAGGAGAAGGAGGAGAAGCAGGTCATAGTGACCGAGGAGAAGACGCCGGCCGAGGAGTATATGGTCCCGGGAGCTATGAAGTATGCTGTTGTGGTTGCTGTTGTGTTGGCTGTGATAGGCCTGGTCTACCTCTACCTTAACGCTATAAAGAAATAATAAATATAAAATCAATCTTTTTTAAGAATGAACCCCGCTACAGCCAAGAGCATCGTAGACGCGGCAAAACCCAACCCATAATACGGATAAACAGTATACTCGACACTCCCGAGAGGCCGGAGAACCTCATAATACCTAGAGACCCACAACAAGCCGCCCCAACCATCCCTATCAACAGCATAAGACAAGCCCAGTAACGCCTCCAACCCGCCCCCACCGCTATAAGCGAGCACGCTAGCCTTCAGGTAGTCACCCCTATACCCCAATGGAATAGCTACCAGCACCTTGCCCGCGCCCGCGACACTCGCCTTCAACCCGTCCAGCTCGACCGAGTCCAGGCATTGGACACTGGCCTCCAACACATTGTACTGGCAGTAGACCCCATTGATATAAGCCGATGCCTGCGCAGGGACCTCGACCCTATACTCATGGGTGGCGCCATCTAGCTGTAGCAGAGGGGGATAGGCTGCGAGGGCTAAACCAGCCTGACGGTCCCTTGCGAGTAGCTGTCGGGCTCCAGCCCATAGCCTGTATACATTCTCGTCGACTTCTAGAGGGATCCCTATACCCGAGGCCGCGTCCTCGAAGATGAGGGTTGCCTGGGTAAGGCCCAGGTAGGCCTTCTCCATGTAAACCCCCTCTAGGGTCTCGTTGAACCCTGATTGCCGGCCTACTAGAATCGACGATGATAGTATCCCCGAGTACACATAGAGGGTCAGGTAGCCCGGCGTCTTGAATATGAGTGGCTGGGCGAAGTTGAGCTTGATATAGGAGTGTACTGGGCTGAAGCTGGACTCTCCCAGCAGGCTGTAGGGCACGATCACATTGTGCAGTTCTAGAGCCATCCTCAGGGTGTAGCTCCCGTCTCCCTCGTCGACGGCTATATAGGCATAGCCCGTCTCCTCGACGTCGATCATGAGATAGCCGTTGGCGCCAGCGACCTCCACGGTCTCGTTAGTGGCTAGGTCAACAAGGCTCACATTCCCTACAAAGCCCGGGGCCTCCACGAGACCCGGGATCACGCCAGACACTACAAGCCCTGCAACATGCTCGTTGTCCACCGACTCGTAGCGCTGGCCCAGCTCCTGGAGCCTCGCCTTGTCAGATGCTAAATCGTAGATCGAGACGCCCTCAACACTGATCCCAACCATCCTGTCACAGGGCTCCAAGGCTACAGTATCCGTCTCCTCAACCACGTGGGACCCTGGCACAAACGAGGCCCCCAGCAGGCCCACGACCACTGCTATGACGATCAAGGCTCCAACCCCCCTAGCAGCTTCCCCTCTCGAACCTGTGAGAACTCCAGGGAGCGAAGCCGCTACCACACCAGCCCCCACGCCTATGAGGATCGAGGCCAGCCTCACCGCGAGGTTAGACTCGCCTAGCAAGTACTGTATCGCTACTGAGATCGCCGCGGCCAGTACCGAGGCCAGGAGCCCCCTCTTGTACCCCGTGTTTGACGCCACATACATGACCAGGATTATGGCTAAGACGGTAACCGCCACCGTGTAGGCATAGCTGTGGGGGGCTGCGAGCATTGCTGGCATATAGAGGATGATTGCGAGTGCCAGGTAGCTTGAGGGGTCGAGACCAGCCTCGGAACGCCTAATCCAATAGTACACGATCCCGAGGGCCAACACTATGCTTGCAACGGCTAGGATAGGGCCGCCGCGATACACGGTCGACGATAAAGCCGCTACTGGTAATGCGGTGAGGATGCCGATTAGCCTCCCCGATGCACCGAGGGACCGGCTTCCAACGAGTAGTAGCGCCGCCGCGATAGAGATCATTGGGGGGATCGGTATATCGCCTAGGTAGAGCGATTCGAAGAAGCCGGATACTAGTAGCAGGAGTGCTAGGACGCCGGCTGGTCTAGACCCGGATAGGAGGTGGCTTGACAGGAGTGCTAGGCTAGCCACGTAGATGGGGAATGTTATTGCGTGGTAGACGGGCGACGGCCCTGGGCTCCTGGCGGAGAGGGCTTGTGCTACCGCGCCCATCACACCTGCCAGTGCTATCGCCGCTGTGAGGTCCTCGTTCCATTCAAGCCTCCAACCCGTTGCCAGCAGGACCGCGGTGTAGAGCAGAGCTAGTAGTGCTGGTTCTAGTAGTAGCGGGAACCTGGTCCATGGCGTATCGGGTAGCCCGCGGAGCCACCAGGATGCTAGGAGGGAAAGGGCTAGGAGGGCTATAGATGCCGCCACGACTGTGGGTGTCCTATTGGCCTGTAACCCTCTACACCCCCCGGGCGTATCCTATATGGTCTCAGCGCCCGCCGGTATCCCCGGCTCTCTCCATGGCTTCAAAAATTGTTGGGAGGAGTATAAATGGGGTATAAAAATGAGTAGTTTGATTGTAGGGCCTAGAATTTCCTGGCTAGGACTAGGCCTATCGCTATGAGTGCAACCACAAGCCCTATGCCGCCTAGTACCATGGCGGTGCCGGCCTTGCTGGCCGAGGTCTTGGCCTCGTCTATCCCGGGCTTCACCTCTTCGTCGAGGGTTGTCTGGAGGTTCTTGACATTGGAGTTTAGCTCGTTTACGTCCTTCTTCACGGCGTCTAGGTTGGCTTGTAGTGTTTCGATTGCGGCCTTGTTCTCGTTTATCTTGGACTTCAGCTGCGGTATCTGGGACTCCATGGCGGCTAGCTTGTTCTCTAGCTGCTGTATCTTGGATTGTAGTTGTTGTACGTCCTCCTGGGACGCCACGCCCGAGGCCATTAGAGCGTCTAGCTGTTTCTTGGTGTTCATCAGTTCTACAGCGGTGTTGTAGTAGGATACCATTCTGCCGAGCTTGTCCATTACTGTGTCTACTATGCCGAACCAGTGGGCGAAGTCGGGTCCCATCATGGAGGCTCCGTTCCTCCATCTTCTCCCTTCGTGGTGCCAGATGTAGTACCACATTATCTCCATGTACTCGTCTATCTTGTTGGATGGATCGTGTATGCCCAGCTCATAGGCCTTCTGTAGTAGGCTGAAGGCGTAGTGGGCTGTTATGTTGTACTCTACTATCACCTGGTCGTATGTGGTGAAGTAGTTGTCGACCCACTGGCTGGTGTGGCACAGCTCACAGACACTCTTCATGGCATCCCTCTTCTCCTTCAACACGCCAGTGTACTTTACGCTCACAATCCTCGGGAAGCCGAACTCGCCTGGAGCAGGCGCCTTGTCGAGCTGCACCTTATAGCCCTCAGGCACTACTCCGTTCTCCAGCAGACCCTTGCCGGTCAGCTGGCTCCCGCCCTTGATTATGGCGTTCTGCGTGTGGTCGGCCCACTTGGGCTTCGGGTAGCTGAAGAAGTGCATCTGGTCCCATACGAGCCTGGCCCTTAGGTCGTGGGTCCCGGGTACTACTATGTTGCCCTCGGGATCCGCTATAGTGCTCATGTGGCATACGGCACAGGTCGGGGCCCTGAAGTCGGCGCCTACCTTCCATGGTATGGCGGTCCAGTTCCAGCTCTCGCCCTCGGAGTCGTATATGTTGCCGTGCTTGCTCTCCTCGTAGATCTCGATGTGCGGGTGGTCATAGCCTAGGTGGCACTGGCCGCAGGTGTGGGGCTTCCTCACCTCCTCCACGCTGAAGGAGTGCCTGGTGTGGCAGGCCGTACAGGTCCCTATGCTGCCGTCGGGGTCTACCCTGCCGGCTCCGTTGCTTGGCCAGCCCCAGTACTTTATCCTGTAGCCCTCGTCCTTGTAGGGGACAACTAGTGAGCCGTGGCATTCCATGCATGCGTGGTAGACGTATGCGTTCTTCCAGCCGTCGCTATGCATTATGTCCGTGGAATTCAATACGCCGCTAGCCGGGTACAGGGGGGACACTATGTTCCTGAAGTCCTCGTCGTACACGGTGCCGAACATCTGGACCTCGGGGTCTGAGGGGTTGTTCAGGAGCTTGCCAGCGTACTCCTTGTACCAGTCCCAGCTGACGAGCGCATGGCCCGTGTTCTCGTAGACCGGGGGCAGCATGTCGAGCTTGCTGTTCTCCTTGGCGTACTTGACTATCTTAGCGTACCAGGGCTTTAAGGGGGCGTTTAGGGCCGCGAAGCCGTGCATGGTCCAGGAGATCTCCATCGCCTCCTTGGCGTGGCACTGGCTGCAGTCCTTGAGGGTCACTATAGTCACTATCTCGTAGCCGAAGTGGCTAGTAGCTATATCGGGCCTGTCGGACTCCTTGAACATACCGTGGCACTCGTAGCATCCTATAGTGTAGTTGTAGCCGTTGAACTTGTCGGCTATCGAGGCGTCATAACTTATCTTAGCGTAGAGCTCTAGCACGTCGCTCGGCTTACTCCAGGCGTGCTCGCTCCCAAGCCAGTCGTACACTATACCAGGCGTCTCCTGCAGGTGGCACTGGATACACTCCCTTGTCTGCGGCGAGGCCTTGGAGAGGGCCTCTTCTAGGAGCGCGTCCATGTCGGGGGAGGAATGGCCTTGTGCCATGGAGAGCTTTATCTGGCTCGATGGGATCAGCAGCGGGGTCAGCACTAGTAGTAGTACTAGGGTGTAGGCTAGTATGCGTTTAGACACGAAGACATCCCCCGCTAGGCGAGACTCTCGCTACTCATCGAATATGGAGATTTTCTTATTAGGATGAAGCCGAATATATTCGTGTACTAACGTGGTAGGCTAGAGTACTGACTGGAATATACCCGGCGTATAATTCGCCTAGAGGGATCTAGCCCCAATAGCCCCTCCTCTTACACTCGTCACAGAGATAGATCGCCTCAATAACCTTCTCGGGCAAGCCCCTCGACCTCATCATCTCCTCCACCTTGAGGAACATCCTACGGGGGCCTAGAGGCTTGCCACACACCCTACACCGTACTAGCTCATCCTCCGCAACAACGGTCTCCCTACCATAGAGCCCGGCGTCGACGGCGAAGCTAACCCTGATCGCGTCGTGGGGACAAGCCTTGACACATATCTCGCAGCCCACGCATTTAGAATGCCTAAACACCAGCTTGACCCTGTCATCCTCGATCCTCTTCTCCAGAGCCCCGGTCGGGCAATTCACAACACACGCATCACAGAGCGTACAGTTCTCGTTGACCTCTACAACTCCCAAGACGGGAGTCCTCGTCTCAAGCCTGTCCAAGCCCAGCAGGGTTATGGCTCTGGCGGGGGTGGCATCTGGGGCGTACCCGCTCTCTGGGAGGCCCTGCCTACTCAGCTCTCTTGCCAGCTCCTTCCTCGAAGTCGCTATCCTGGCTAGTCTGTCGAGGTGGGTGGTGTTGGCGAGCTTGCCCCTGGGATCGTATATTATAGTTTCCACCCCATGGGTTAGCCCCGTGATGAGAGTCTTCTCGTCAATCCACACCAGGTCGTCGACTATCTCGATTATGAAGGGCGTGGCCTCGCGGGGGTACTCTAGCTCCTTTAGCTCGTCTATCTCCGTGACCAGGAGCTTCAGTGGCCCATCATAGTATCTCCTGATGTAGCTGAGGGTCTTCTCGACCCTGTAGGGGCCCCAGCGCGGCATCGTCAAGACGTTGAATGGGCACTCGTGGACGCATATCCCGCATCCAGTGCACTTGTCTATGACGAGTGACGGCGGCTTGCCCGCCAGCGCGTTCTCGGGGCACCTCTCTATACACCGTGTACACCGGGGCACTATCGCGCAGGCCTGGTAATTCACCATTATGGGGGACGGGATGTACTCTCGTATCGCCCTCTGCGGGCGTAATAGTAGCGTGCGCCTGGTAACGCTCTTGCTAGCACTGACGCGATACTCCATCTTCCAGGGCTTGCTGGCCATTACAGCCTCTAGCCTGGCCCCGGGTAGTATCCTGGCTAGGCTCCTGGGTAGGGATTCCATGTAGAGGGGGTCTAGGGGCTCGTAGAGGTACGGGTTTCCCCCCTCACTCCTAACCAGCCTATGTATCTCGGGGTACTCCTTGAAGGCACCCCGGTATATGCCGACTACAGGCATGCCCGAGAGGACGCGGTCCAATACGAGATCCCTGACACCGCCCTCCACCGCCTTCACATCGAGGCCCTCGGGGAAGGGTCCGAACCGCTCGACGACCTCCTTAGAAGCTATGATAGTCAAGCAGCCTCCCCTCCTGGGATGCGTGGAGCCCTACCCTGTCTCCTGCCCCTAGGGGCGGACCTGGAGCCTAGCCAGGCCGCGAGCATTATAGCGGTGAACATCGCCGTGCCTATCACCAGCATGCCAATACCGCTCGGGTCGGGGCTTATCGCTGCGCCCAGGAGCATCGATGCCAGCAGGACGTATTTCCTGTTTTCCCCGGTGAACCACGTGTGGTCTATCATGCCTAGGGATACTAGGAGGTACACTATCAGGGGGGTCTCGAAGGCTATTCCCGTTGCCACCGCTATGAGTATTATCGTGGTGAAGAGCTGTTCTACGTCGCTGAAGGCTATGAGGGTCTTCTCCCCTGTGACGGCTGTCGACGTTATAATCATTATCCTGAAGGCTAGGGGCATTACGATGGTGAACGCGACTACGACGCCTAGGGCGAATAGTAGTATGGCGAATATTGAGAATACCTTGACCTTCCTCCTCTCGTGGGGGTATAGTCCTGGGGCTATGTAGCCGTAGACCTCCCTCGCTATGACGGGGCTCGCACCCAGCAGGCCTAGGAGCAGGGCTGTCTTCAAGAGTATGTTGAACCCGGCGAAGGGGTTGTACTGGGCTATGTGGACCTCGATAACCCTGCCACGCCACACTACCTTGTCGGGTAGAACATAGTCTAGGACCATATTTGGGAAATAGCTGATTAGGGGGATGTAGTATTTGTAGTCGATTGGTATAGCCGAGAGTATAGCCCCCGCTATTATGACTGCGATGAATATCCTGCGGAGCCTTATCGATAACTCGACTATGTGGTCCCATAGGGGCCTCGGCTCGTCATACAGTGGCTTATCGTCTTCAGACACCGCGGCATCTACCTGTCAACCAGCTCCAGCACCCTGGCGGGAAGAAAGGTGGAGGGTACTCCCTAAAACGATACTGCCTACACGCTAGCCGGGGCCCTTCCTCTTTGTAGCCTCGGTTATCTCCCTGTAGAGTTCCTCGTCGCTCTTCCCGGCCGTCTCGATTCCAAGGCTACTGGCTATCCTCTCTAGCGTAGCCCTATCATAGGAGCTACCCGGGCTCGCCGGCCGGGGTTCGAGGGTGGGTGGAGCCGGCTTCTCGTATTCTCCCTGGGCGGCCTTCCTGAATTCCCTTAGGGCCTGGCCGAGGCCTCTTGCTAGTGCAGGTAGCTTGGTTGGCCCGAGTATTAGTAGGAGTATTACTAGGATTATGAGTAGCTCGTTGCCCTGGAGGAAGCTACCCATTACTTCATCCCGGTTAGAGTCTAATATCCTCGGCCGGTAAAATGCTTGCACGCCCAAATCCTATATATGTGGCCGGCTCGAATCTATACAATGCATGCTATAGTATAGACGAGTGCAGCTGCTAGGCGACTCCACTGGTTAGAGACTCTATATCACTCCTAGCCCTCCTGTACAAGAGTAGCAAGCCCCTCTCCCAGTAATAGGACGCCTCCCTGGAAAGATAGTAGAGGGTCCTAGGAGGCTCAGACTCCCAATAGTTTAACGCGTCAATGAAGAACTCATGGTCAATGACAACGACGTCATCCACCTTCGAGACACTATCATCAACGAACGCTCCAGGCCTATTAACGTTGCTGAACTCGACAGGGCTACCAGCCAAGACACTCCAGCCAACAAGGACCATGCCCTTCACCCTATAGAGGTCCGAGAGCCCGGCCCTACGACCCTTCACAGAACAAATCCTATTCGCAACGCCCAAGGC
>WWDN01000096.1:0-11415 GCA_035615875.1 Thermodiscus sp.
ACGCGGAGGAGAGACTGGCTAACGCCTTTTCCCGGCGCAACGGCTAGGTACTTCACCACATTGTAGGTATCCAGTGCGGATAGGTCAAAGCCTACTGCTATTTTAGTCTCAGTAGTTATCTCGGCAGGTGCGTATTGCCCGTTAGAGGCGTAGGCTAGAAACTTTTCGAGAGACGTTCTAGGTATATGCTCTAGGAAGTACCAGTATATGGAAGACACGCCGTACACCTCAATCGCCCAGCATCTCGACTGTAGATTCTAAATTAATAATAATTGATATTTCATCAAATTTTTTCTTAATATTAACTTCACTGTTCTTGGATTCGAATAATTCCTTGATACTAACGGCCTTGATCAGCCTGGATATCTCGGAATCCTCAAATCTATAGGTCATACGGGGTATCACAATTAGATAAGAGCTTCCATCTCTATAGTCCTTAATAATATATTTAAATAACTTTATTAGCATTGACTTTTTGAAATCATAGAGCACAACAACTAATGCGCAATCAGAGCTGGAGGGAACATCTCTTTTACACTCAATGTTCAAATCATTATTTGTATCGCTAATAACACATAGATCTGCAGAGGAAATCCTAGCGCTCCCTTCCTGAGCTCCCTTACCAGTAAATCTATCCAGTAACTTCTCAGCGTGCTTCAAATCCTCCTTTTTCTGTTGCTCAGAAATCATTAGGTAGAGCTTTATAACGGGGGTAGGCTCTTCCGATGACAATATCCTAATAAGCCCCTTTACTGGAGCTTCAAAGTCACCATATCCCTTTTCCTCTGGGTTATCCAGCCCAGCATGAAACCTGAATTGAAGTACTACAAACAAGTTTATGTCTCTGCATTCTTTGGATTTAACCAGGCTACTAAGTTTCGGTAGGTTGCTGGTTTCATGTTGGAGCTTTTCTATAGCATGGCTGTCAACTATCTTGCAGGTCTCCTCCGTGCCTGACAGTGGATTTAGCAGGTTGGAATATCTCTGGATGCATTCCGGAAGTCCGGAGTCCCAGTAAGCCCCAGTAGCTAGGTTGCATAGAGAGTCGGCCACGATATTAGCGTATTTTCTTGCTAAAACGGCTAGCGAGTAGTGTGAGAATACCGCCAGCGCGGGACATGATCTAGTGTACTTACCATTTAACCCGGCTTCATCACATGCCTCAAAAATCTTCCCAAGAACCTCCCAGTCTATATACGGCGCAATCGACGCCGGCGTCATCTCTCTTGCAGGCATTACGATTTCCTTCGTCCCTCTAAAGCTACTACCTCTTTTCTCCTTAGTATAAGCGATTTTGAGGCCTAAGAGCTTGTGGATTCCCACATGCCTCGCCGCCTCCTTCTTAGAGCTCAAGTCCTCGGCAAACACGTATATAATGTCGCCGCTACTCCTCCCGTGGCCTTTAACCTCAAGTTTCACAAGATAATCCAGCTCTGCTGTCGCATCACCGTGTAGGTATGTGGTCTGGGGGTTAACGATTGTAATACTCCTTTCGCAGTCAACAGGCACTAGCGTGTCGATTCCAGAGGCTTTCTTCTGACTCAAACCCTATAGCCCATGCCTACTCTATTACATTAGAGATCTTTATATATTTGTTTTTCAAAAGTTTTTCTCTGGTGTTTACCGTGGCAAGGGCCGTAGTTGTAGGTAGACATCGGATGCTCAAGGCTCAGCTCGAGGCTCTTAGAGAACTAGGCGTTGAGAGCGTAGAGCAGGTCTCTGGTGTTGACGAGAGCAGGGTGGAGGAACAGGTGGCAGAATGGGCTTCCCGAGGCGTTAAGTATGTTATAGTACAGGCTCTGCCTCTCCGCCTCTTGGTTAGACTCTTCGAGGCATCTCAGGAGCATGGAGTTGACGTGTTACTGGCCAGGATGGAGCAGGTCGCTGTGGTAGAGGGTGAGGACGAAGCTGAGAAGCTTGTCTCCGAGGCGCCGGAACGGAGAACCTTCCTCCGCTCTCGCGGCGACTTAGCTGTGAGAGTCGTAGAGTTCAGGGGGTGGGAGAGGATCAAGAAGCTGGACGTAGAGCTAGAAGCTATTGATTAATTGTCTGATTCTATGAGGAGAACAAGCATAGCTTATGTGGCCGGGATAGATGCCGGAAATCACGGTGATTGATGATAATGTCGACTTGGACCACCTGGATCTAGCGGCCATCCTTCACCTACAGTATCTATGCTTAATTCATCTAGAACTACAGTAGTATGCTTATATAAAGGCGATGGTGTGGAGGTTTTTTGAGGCATAATGGAATAGGCTCGCGTGCACTGAGTTATATACTCTTGTTTCTCCAGGATTTCGCCAGCCCGGTGCATCATCATTACCTTAGATCTCTTTATCACGTAAGGGTAGACTTGTATCCCCCTATGAAGCCCTACTAGGTCTACTAGGAAGTCGCATTGCACCTCTAGTTAGGTAGGTGTTGTGGGGGAGTGTGGGCTCTCGCCTAGCTCGGTGCTGAGGCGTCTTATGGCCTCTCCGCTATACAGGTAGGCTAGTATGAGGGCTATTGGTTGCAGTACTCCTATAACTATCCCTACTAGGTAGAGTATTCCCACGGTTCTAAACCCGGAGGGTACAGGAATGCCCTCGCGCTCCAGATTACCTAACTCCATGAAGAATAGGCCTATCAGTATCTGTGCTATAACGCTTAGGATGCCGGCGAGCGTTATTATAGCTGATCCGATGGTGGGGGATACATAGTCTACTATTCCCCCCAGGATTACGAGCGCAACCGCGAGTATCGCCAGCTGTATCCTCTTCTTGAGCCCCGAGAGCCTCGGATCGGCGGCTTCGAACTTCTCCGCGGAGCCATAGAGTTTCAGGAAGGAGGCGAGCAATAGTAGCCCTCCTAGGACGAGTAGGGCTAGCCCTGCAGCGGACAGTCCCAGGGCGGCTATTATACTGGTATCCGCGCTGATGACCGCGCTGACAGCGGCTCCCAAGGCTATGAGCACCAATATGACGCCTATAAGGTAGACGAGCACAGCTATCCGGAGATCAACAAAGGCCTCCAAGAGAACCCTCTTCTTGTAATCGAGTGATTCCAAGGCACTACACCTCAACTAAGCCTCACTGTCTAACTCCATGGGGTATATATTTCTCGCCCACCATTTGACGATAATGGATCCTCCAGATAGACAGCGTGTGATCCTCTAGACAGCGGAGCCGAGTTGCTCCAAGAGAACGACAATAGCCCTTGCCTAGTCATAGCAGACCCCTGGGAACAAACCTCCTAACCGAGAAGAGGACTGGCTCCGACGATAATTTATTTCTGCACCGAGTATGCGTATTATAGTGGAGGCCTAGCCAATCGTACCCGGGGGTTCCCGGATGGGGCTTTGCACTGTGGCTGAGGGAGTGCTTGAGGCCCCTGATGGGAGGCGGCTCCTCGAACTAGGCCTCCGCCTCCCCTGTGGAAGGATCGCAGTAATCCACGGGCCTAATGGTGTTGGCAAGACTCTCCTGCTACGACGCCTAGCAGGACTCGGCCCGGGGAGGGTTAGGGGCAGGTTGTGGTCTGCTAGGCCAAGGTTCTACGCGCCTCCCGGCGAGCTCCACCTCAACGGGGTGCTCGTTGGGGAGTGGTATTGGATGCATGCACAGCCCATCCCAGCAGTGCTGGCCGGGAAGTCCGGGGTCAGTATGGAGAGCCTAAGCACCGGGTGGAGGAGGCTCGCAGGCCTCCTAGCACCATCCCTGGGCCGGGCGCGTGTAATGCTTCTCGACGAGCCCTTCACGGGCCTCGACGACGAGCGGGGCCGGGTACTCGCAGGTGTCTTGGCAGAGGCTGCGGCCCGGGGTAGTCTCGTGGTTATAGCGGAGCCGAGTGGAGCGGCGCCTAGAGCCCTAGAGTTGCTGTCTAACACTGGCATCCATACCCTTGAGTGCCCCATAGGAGACGGAGGTGGGTTGAGGTGCCCCTGAGGCCAGAGAGGCTGGTGGCGGTCGCGGCTGTGAGGCTTCTCAGGAGCCCTAGGATCCATGTAGTAGCGCTTGGTGGTGCCCTCTTCCTAGCCCGGCTTGTCGGCGTCAACAGCCCAAACTCCACGTTTCCAGCGGTATACTCGGGCCTAGCAGCGGCTATGGCCCTCTACACGGTGTTGGCTAGGAGCAGGGGCTTCCTGGAGTACGCGAGTAGCACGCTCTCATGCCCCCTAGCAGTCGCCCTACTCGCCCTCGGAGCGGGGGCGGCAGCGGCAGTCGTTAGCGTCCCGGTCTCCCTGATCCTCGGCTCCACGCCGGGACCTGCCTTGGCTGGGGCGGCCCTCCTCCTGGGCGCATCGTATACCCTAGCCATATTGCCCCTTGGAACGAGCCTACCACTACTAGCAGCCCTGTATGTCGCGGCGAGGCCGGGCGGCGGGCCTACAATGATTATATTGGCCAGCGTCCTGCTGGGACTGGCCCTGGCTCCCCTGGCCTGTCTAGCTGGCCCTGGAGGCTTCGATGTCAGGAGGCGGTTCCCCCGAGGGGTATAGGGGGTTAGCGTGTTAGTGGTCGCACCTTGATCTTGTGTTTCGACGCTATCTTCTCCCATTCCTTCTTGGCTAGTATGCAGCCTGGGTCTGGGGCTAGTATGTCCCCGTAGTATGCGTAGGCCCTGGCCCTGCAGCCGCCGCATATGTACTTGTAGGGGCATTTGCCGCATATTCCCTTGAGTAGCTCTCTGTCCCTGAGCTTCTTGAAGACGGGGGACGTGGTCCAGATCTCGGAGAAGCTCTTCTCCCTCACATTGCCGACCTTTACTGGCAGGAAGACGCAGGGGGTCACGTCCCCGTTTGGCTGTAGCGCGGCGTATATCCTCCCTGCGCCGCAGCCGCCTATAAACTCTGCCAGGGCCTTGACTATCTTGTCCTCTCCGAGGTAGAAGTGGGTTGGCGCTACCTCCTCTCCCCCGCTTAGCTGGAGGGCTACCCTGCCGTATTGTGGTGCTGTGCTGGCTATCTCCAGCTTCCTCCTCTTGTGCTCCCGGTATAGTAGCCTGAGGACTTCTTCCCTCTCGTCTGGGGATAGGTCTAGCCAGGCGTTCTCCTCGCCCCTTCCGACCGGGACGAAGTTGAAGAAGATGACTCTCTCGACGCCGATGGACTCGGCCAGGTCTAGCAGGTCCTCTATCTCGTCAACGTTCAGCCTGGTTATAGTCACTGCCATCGCATGGCTCACGCCAAGCTTGACAGCGTTCTCAAGGGCCTTAACCGCCAGGTTCCACGCGCCCTTAACCCCGCGGAACCTGTCATGCTTCTCCGGCCTGGCGCTGTCGAGGGAGACCTCGACATACCTCAGCCCGGCCCGGACGGCCTTCTCAAGATACTCTATCTTGGCGAACCTAGTCCCGTTAGTGGCCACAGCCGGGTATATGCCCCTCCTGGACAGTTCGCTCACGATCCTCAGGAAGTCGGGGTGTATCGTTGGCTCGCCCCCGCTCAAGGCCACGGCAGCAACTCCAGCCCTGTCCAACTGGTCCACTAGGTCGAGCTTCTCCTGGAGAGTGAGCTCGTCGGGCGTGGGCCTGTCAGCCCTCTGGTAGCAGTGGAGGCACCTCAGGTTGCACATGTTGGTGAAGTTCCACACCACCAGGAACGGGGCCGGCATCTTCTGGGGGACCGTGACTCCGTAGTAGGCTAGCCCCTTGAACACCAGGGCTATCCCCCGCCTAACAGCGGGGTCCCTCAGGGCCCTCCTGGCTTCATCCATGTCGCCGCGGAGGATCCATATCCCCGTCCTTATAGTGGCTCTCACTAGCCATGAAACGAACCTGGCGGTCAGGGGGCACGCCACAGTCTCGCCGGCGAACTGGGAGAGGGCGTGGTATAGGATTGAGGCCGTCTTCTCCCCATTGTTATACCTGCAGGGGTAGTCTTTGGCCGAGACCCTTAACGCGTTCCTAGTCACGGGGTTGTTGAAGAGCA
Organism: Thermodiscus sp.; assembly: GCA_035615875.1. Classification (GTDB taxonomy): domain Archaea; phylum Thermoproteota; class Thermoprotei_A; order Sulfolobales; family Acidilobaceae; genus Thermodiscus. The sequence continues at coordinate 5,912 of WWDN01000096.1, forward strand.
ACCTGAACCCGGCTAGGAGGGGGCCGAGGCCGCCCCTGCCCCTAGCGACCTTCTCCTCGAACAGGTCCTCCGCCTCAGGCATTCTAAGTGATCACCTCCGGGTACTCCAGATTATGGGTTGGACGACGACGTCCTTCATGTAACGGGCGAACTCGCGGGCCAGAACCCCGAGCAGGTCCCTGAGCCTGCCCTTCCTGAGCTCCCTAGATATGAACGACCAGCGCAGGTAGAACTTCCTGTAGGCGTAGGTCACCATCCTGCCGAGGTCCTTCCTAGTGAAGTGGAACCCCCTCATGACTGGCCGGATGGTCGTGTAGTGCTCCCAGTTCCAGTCCTCTATCAGCCCGTGTTCCTTGGCGTAGTTGAAGAGGGGTGTCCCCGGGTATGGTGTTAGGGCTGTGAACTGGGCGTAGTCTGGGTCTAGCTTGACTGCGAAGTCTACTGTGCGCTTCATGTCGTCTATCGTCTCCCATGGGAAGCCTAGTATGAAGGAGCCCACGACGAAGGCCCCTATCTCCTTCTTCCACTGGAATACCCTCTTCACCTGGTCTATCGTTATCCTCTTCCCTATCTTGTCGATCGTCTCCTGCTTGGCGGACTCGACGCCGACGTAGATTGTCACGCAGTTGTTCTCGTGCAGGTACTTCATGAACTCTCTGCTCAGGTGATCGACCCTGGCGCCGCACGCGAAGGGCAGGTCGAGGCCCCTCTCCTTCATGCCCTGGATGAACTCCCTCACGAACCTCTTGTTGACCACCAGCTCGTCGTCGGCGAAGGCGACGTACTTGACCTTGTACCTGTTGACCAGGTACTCCAGCTCGTCGAGCACGTTACCGGCGGAGCGGAACCTAATCCTCCTACCCCAGAAATAGCTCGTCGTACAATAGATACACCCGTAGGGACACCCCCTGCTAGCCATCACGTGGGCGATCCGTATAGGCTTGTTGAAGAGCGTATACCTCTCCATCGGCAGCAGGTGCCTAGCAGGCCACGGCAGCTCGTCAAGGTTCATTACCAGGGGCCTAGGGGGCGTAAGCCTCACACCATCACCGCCTGCACGATACGCTATACCCTTTACCCTCTTCAACGCGCCGGGGTCAAGCCCGTGCTCCTCCACCGTATCCACAAGGTCTAGGGTCGTTAGCTCGCCCTCCCCGATAACCACCACGTCAGCCCCGTTGGCCAGGGCCTCCTCGTAGAGGAAGGAGGGGTGGGGGCCGCCCACTACCACGGGGACCTCTGGGAGCTCCGACTTGAGGGCCTTGATTGCTCTGTAACCCCTGGGGGCCAGTGGGGTGAGGAGGGACATGCCCACGAGGTCCGGGTTCTCGGATTTCACCATGGATAGCCATTCTTTCAGGGAGAGTTCTAGTGTGGGGGAGTCGATCACCTTGACCTTGTGCCCTGCCTTCTCTAGGACTGCCGCTATCGAGGCCAGGCCTAGCGGGGGTGCCTTCATGCCCGTGATCCTGTAGATCTCCAGTTCGTGGACCTCGGGTGGTAGGGTTAGTATGATTTTCAAGGGGCGGCCCCCTCACCTTATAGAGGATTATAGCGAGTGGAGTTACGGGTTTCTGTAGATCAATAATGGGTGTCTCCGCCGGGTTACTGTAGATGATTGTATTTAAAGGATCCTTGGCCTGGAGTGTGCGGTTAGTCTCCTGAGTAGGGGGGATACCTTGAGTAGGTCCTCCTCGTCTCTGGGGACGTAGGGTAGTATTATTGATAGGACGCTGGCGTATTTGTGTTGCTTGAAGAATACTGCTATGTTCTCCTTTAGCCCCGCCAGCTCGTTGCGCCATACCAGTCTTAGGAGGGAGTCTAGTAGGTTGTCCACCACGTTGTAGCCGAGGTACTCCCCCAGTAGCACAAGTATTCTCACGGCGTTGACGCTGATTGACACGTGCTGGGAGAGGTTGCCCTTTATGTAGACGCGGACTGTGTGGGAGTGGGGGGATATGTTGCAGGTGCAGTGTTTCCTCCTCAGCCTCTCGGCGTCGAGCCTATCGACGGGTATACTGAGCCCCCCATAGTCTAGGGTGTAAATCGTCTCTATTTCGTGGCTGAGCTCCGCGTAGAACCGCGAGTCCTCGTACTTGTATATAGTAGCCTTCACACTATTCCTCTTGGACAGCCTTGACCATAGGCTCCTCACCTCGTATTGCGTGTGGCCCAGGGAGTAGAGGAGGGCTGTCGAGGCTATCGGGGGGTCCCTGCATTCTAGCCCCAGGTCTAGGCACGCCTTTACCAGGGCTCTTGAGGAGTTGACCAGCATCTCCAGGTATCTTGGGGTGAGCTTGTAGGCCAAGAGTATGCCCCGGTTACCAGCCTTACCCCGGCCGAGGATTATTACCTTACACAGGGATTTTAGACGTCGTCACCCTGCATGATGTTGTCCTCCTCGTGTCGCCGGGGAGGCGCTTGATAATAACTCGGTCTGCCTGGACTCGTATTGCAGCTCCTGCCGGTTAACATTTAAATCCGAGGTGTAACCTGTTAGGGAAACCACTGGGTAGTGGATTATGAGTAACTGGGCCAAGACCGCGGCCATAGCAATCATCCTAATCATAATAGCCGTCGCAGGAGCATACCTCTACACAGCCAAACAACAGCCAGCAAACGAGGCGGTAACTATCAGAGCCGCAACACTCCAGGGCGGGATAAGCACGCTCGACATAATCGAGTCCAAGAGCCTCCTAGGGGGAGGGTACAAGCTCCAGGTGCTCCGGCTGCAGAAGACGCCCGACATAATAGCGGCGCTGGCCAACAATGAGACGGACCTGGCGGTGATACCGGCTGAGATGGCGGGCAGGCTGATCGAGGATGGAAGCGATGTCAGGATAATAGCCGTGGAGATGATGCAGAACCAGGCCATCCTAGTCAAGGACCCCGCCATCGAGTCGCCGAGCCAGCTGGAGGGCAGGCTTGTGGGGGCGGTCGTGGCTAGCGGGACCTACAAGATATTCAAGGCCTACATGAAGGTGGCCTACGGGCTAGACGTCGTAGAAGGCGACAGCCCCAGGGATGGTGTCGTGACGGTCGTCAACGTGCCCCCAGGCAGTATACTAGACGCGCTGAACACAGGGCAGGTCGACGCCATAGTGATCTGGGAGCCCCTCGTTAGCATGGGCCTCGCCAAGGGAGACAGGATACTAGCATCCTACACGAGCCTCTGGAGGGAGGCCGGGATGAAGGGCGACCCCGTGATGCTGGTATGGGTCGCCAGGGGCGAGTTCGTCGACAAGCACCCCGGGGCCGTTAAAGCCTTCTTGAAGGCTAGAGACAAGGCCGTGGACACGTGGCTCGGGGACAGGGACGAGACCTTTAGAATCCTATCCAAGCTCTACAGGATAGACGAGGCCGTGTTCAACAAGTTATACGAGAGGACCAAGCCACTACTAGTCAAGGGCGCCCTAACCGAGGGCCAGGCGGAGAGCATAAGAGAGGTCTGGTGGCTGGCATGGAAGGGAGGCTACCTGGAAAAGGACCCGGCAACAATACCCGACAGCGTATTCTACCATGGCTAGGCTGGCTCTACCTGGCCATAGCAGTACTGGCTCCATGGTGGCTAGTCTCAAGAGCATACCCCGGCGTAGTCCCCGGCCCCGGCGATACGCTCCACGCCCTAGAGGAGATCGGGGTTTGGAGTATACTTAGGGGCGTCAGGGTAACCCTTACGAACAGCCTGCTAGGGTATGGTATAGCGCTTGCATTATCCCTGGCGAGCATAATCGCGGCCTACCTGAACAGGCATCTCAACGCCTTCTTCAACGCCCTGAACACCTTCATACAGAGCGTCTCAGTCCTTGTATGGGCGATAATACTAGTCATGATCTTCGGCGTCACCAGCAGGAAACCCCCCATACTCGTGGTGGCGGCCGCGACATACCCGATACTCCTCTCAAGCCTCTTCAGCGCGGTCAAAGCCCTGAACGACGAGTACAGGCTGCTGGCCAGGATACTGGGGGCGTCCCGGATAGAGGAGCTGGCCTACTTCATCCTACCAGGCATAGTACCGTATCTGGCCGGCGCCAGTAGGGCCGCTATAGGCATAGCCTTGAGGATCAGCGTGGTGGCCGAGGCCTTCGGGGCCAGCGGGGGGATAGGGTACTGGCTAGTATACAGCTACGACTATGGATACAAGGATGGCGTGCTTGCATGGGCGTGGATACTGATACTGCTTATGATACTCGTAGACCTAGCCGTCCTGAGGCCGGTTGAGAGGTGGACCCTGGCTTGGAAGGGAGAGAGCCTGCGGTAATCATAGAGGACCTAGTAAAGTACTATGGCGAGGAGCTAGTCCTAGACCACCTGAACATGAGTATCGACAAGGGGGAGAGCGTGGGGATAGCGGGGCCGAACGGCGCTGGCAAGAGCACTCTCCTCAAGATAATAGCCGGCATAGAGGAGGCCACCAGCGGCCAGGTAATAGTCAGGGGGCGGGCGGGCCTAGTCCCCCAGGAGATACTATTGTTGCCATGGAGGACCCTACGGGGCAACATACTCCTAGCAGCTAAGCTCGGAGGCATACCGCGGGAGAAGGCAAGGGAGACGATAGAGTGGGGATCGAGAATCCTCGGGCTCGACGACTACCTCGACAAGAGGCCGGGGCAAGTCAGCGGGGGGACCCGTAGGAAGGCCCAGATACTGATGGCACTCGTCCTAGACCCGGACATCCTCCTCCTCGACGAGCCCTTCACAGGCCTAGACCAAGACACCATCACGGCCCTACAGGAGGCCATACGCAGGCTATCCAGGGACAAGGGCATGACCATAGTCACGGTATCCCACATGCTCGACGAAGTCATGACAATAGCCAACAGGCTCTACGTACTAACCCACAAGCCAGCCAAGATAAAGAAGATAATCAACCTCAAGTAACAGCAATAACCAGCAACTCCCAAAGGCTTAGAAGGCCCAATGATCTACTAGGCATCTATGGTTCACGCGTAGTTCAACCAATGACTTAAAAATATTATAAAATATTATTATTTTAATTCAATTCTAACTACATGGTCAATCAATAAAAAATAAATATTATGAGATACCACAATTGGCCTGGTGTTCTGTAGCTTGGCGTTAGCCCGCCTCTTACTAGCTAGCGCCCTCACTCCTCTACACCCAGGGGCTGGGAGGGCCCCCGGAGTCGTTGACCTCCCGGTTGTTAGAGATACTCTCGGCTACCCCTACATACGCGGGACCATGATAAAGGGAGCCCTCAAAACCCACCTAGCCCGTAAACTCAACTGCAGTCACGTAACCACTGGGAAAGGCCCCAACCGCATAAACTACGACCACGACAAGTGCTCTCAGCTCTACTGCCTGCTAGGCGGAGAGGTGGGAGAAGGAGATAAGGGCGCCTCCGCAGTCAGCATTCAAGACCTCTATCCACTCTTCATACCAGCCCCCGCCTATATCTTACCCCAAAAGATGCAGGAAGAGAAGGGTGATAGAGGGAAGGAAAGCAGTAGCTGCTCCAGGATAGATTCGAGCCTCTCCGGCAT
>WWDN01000097.1:0-9440 GCA_035615875.1 Thermodiscus sp.
ATTCAACAATACTGAAAGCTGGCAAAATCTGACATAGAATTGAAAGTTGATTGCCTTTACGGGTGCTCTATCGATGATATAAGTAGCCAGATGACCTATACGACCACAGACGGGACGACGCTGTAACCCACACGCTGATAGACGAGAACTTCCAGGGCCAGGTGAACAACGCCTCTCAGTTCGGCGCCCTCGGGATCTTCCTCCCGGTTATAATATAGGGATCATAGCGCTAGTAGGCAGTATATGGTATGTGGCCAGGAGCTTCATCTCCTAGAGGGACCCCACTCCCTCCCCTTTTACCCCGCATATTCTAGGCAGGGATGGTCGTCTTGGCTAGGCGTGGGAGGTATGTGAGGGACCCTCTCCCAGGCCTAGAAGTAAGCGTAGAGCATGTGGACGAGATACTGTTTCCCAGCTTGGAGAAGGCTTTAAGGAGGAAGCATGGATTCCGTTTTGTTCTGGGAGCGTTTGGCGATGTGAGCCTTATAGTAAAGCCCAGGCTTGGAGGGAGGACTGTGGGGTTGCACCATCTAGTTATAGGTAGGCGTGGCGAGATCAAGCATTACGGGATTAAGGGTTTGAGGGGCTGGAGTGGGCGGGGTGAGGGTGATATTCAATTCTATAATAGGAGGGGGTTCCACGTGGAATTTGACGTGATCAAGGGGAAATGGCTTGTTAAGGAGAAGAAACGCTAATAAGCCCTATCACTTGTATATAATTAAATGAAGAGCCCCCTAGGGGAGGATAGGCCCCCATGGCAGGGGCCGCCCTAGGGGGCGGATGATTCGTAATCCAATACTTGAATCCTGGTATGAAGAGTCTAGGAGAAGTTATTTGCTGTGATGGGGAATAGTAGATATGGCCGAGGCCCGGGGAGAGCGGGGGTACCCGGGGACCGAATGAGTGCATCCCGCATCTACCTTCTTCCCGCTCTAGCGTAAAAGTGCTTGGAGCCCTAGATTTTCCTGAAACGGGGGTTGTGTTCTCTCGTCTTACCCGGGTTATGGTGGTTGTGCTAAGGTAGTCTGTATGGACCGTTTGAGACACTGGCTAGTAGTGTAAGGGTTCCTTATACATTCCCCATTTATACCCTGTTTACACACGATAGCTACATGAAGCCCCTAGACTAGATAGGTGCCCCATCCCATGGAGGGATTGAAGATTATTGAGGTTAGGTCTTGGAGGGAGCTCCCCGAGGTCTTGGAGCCGGGGATATATGTTGTAGCCGGGGAGCGTATTGAGGTGGAGGAGAGGGTTTCTAGAGACGCTTTGATGAGGACCCTAGAGATTATGAAGAGGCGTAAGGGTATCTACGTCTAGCCTCTATAGCCTCCTCTTGAACCTCGAATAGGTTTCTTCGTCTCTTACATCAATATCCGTGAATACTATTGTGCAAGCCTTTACATCTAAATAGGAGCCTTAGCCACCCGCCAGGTGTTGACAGCCTATAACGTCTCACAGGGCCTAGCGGGGTTCTAGCGATTACTGGCTCCCTCATTAGACGGTAAATCATTTCCCTATCATGGTTTAGGGCTTCTTCAAGGGCCTTGGCTTCTTCTAACCTCTCTAGGGCCTGGGGCCAATGCTTTCTGACTCTACCCTTTACCGCTTCTATAGCAACTTTCCACCTTCCTGGGCAGTTCTCAAGAGGCATTCCATGTTACCATAAGTTAATCTGGCATGTTACAAGATTTAAATTTAAAAGGGAGGTATAAATAGTAAATTTATATTATTTCCCTAATAATGTGAATAAAATCTGACATAGAATTTGAGGGATAGCGAGGGAAACTCGATGCCAAACACGAATGCCTAAAGTACATTTACATAATTTTATTACGAATAACCCAATAGTAGTGTGCAATCACGAGTACAGTAGTATCCTCACACGTGGAAAGGTTAAAGAACGCGGAAGTAGACCTGAAGGGGTCTTCCCGAGGTCTTGGTGCACATCCTCGATTCTACCAAGGCCCATGCAGTATAATATGAAAATCGGATTCAAAATTAAGGGGTCCGACAGCCCGAGGGCTTATGTAATTATTTAGGGTCTCACGGGGTAGAGGTGTACTTGCGAGGTCTGGAAGGAGAAGCGGGGTCACCTCCCGGCGCGGATGACGCGGTTCCCGCGCCTTTGATATCCCTCTCCCTTAGAGGGATTAGAGGAGGTTCCTGGGCCTGGCTTGTCTCTCTGGGTTGTGCTGCTCGTATCGCCATCTTTATTTCGTTTCCACGGGATCTTTGTTTATTTAGGGTGTGGGCTTTGGCGAGACTCTTCTTGTTGACGCTTGGTTTCCACGAGAATTTCGCTATCAGGAGGTTGACCAAGAACTCTAGCGGTGGTAGGGATGTTGTCTTGCTCCTGTCGATTCAAGGGCCCGCCAAGGCTGTGCTTACGGCTTACGAGAGCGTTAAGGGGTTTGCCTCCCGGATGGGCTTGGTGGTCAGGGACCTCTACATGGTCGACCCCGAGGATCTGGCCTCCTCGGTTGTCGGGCTCCTAGGAGAGGTCGTCTCCCTTATGAAGGGTTATGGCTTGCGTGATGTGGTGATTGATGCGACTGGCGGCGTGAAGCCGCTGGCTATTGCCTCCCTTATGCTGGGCATGATCCTCTCTTCGAGGTATGGCTATAGTGTAGAGTATTATATCCAGAGTGAGACTAGCATGGAGTACGAGGTTAGGCTTGACGAGAGGATGTTGCGTGTGTTCTCGTTGAAGCTGTCCCGCGACGAGGCGAGGATCCTGAAGGGTGTATTGGAGCATCCTGGTGTATCGGCTGGCCAGTTAGCTGGCTTAATCGAAGTGAATTATAAGACTCTCTTGAATAGGCTGGGTAAGTTAAAGAAACTGGGCCTGGTTTACCAGAAGGGGAGAGGGGGTGGCATCTACCCGTCTCCATGGGCTCGTATAGCCTTGGCCTTGGCTGGTGAGGGTTATGGGTGACGATGGTAGGTATGTTGTCTTGGCTTCGATAGGGTTCTCCGCCGATTTCGTCTTGAGGAGGATTAGCGATATTCGGGGGGTTGAGGGTCCCTCGCTTGTTATAGCTGTGGGGCTCGATGTCGGCGATGGCCAGTGGGATAGGGTTGAGCGTACTTTCCTGGTCTTAAGGCATTATCTGGCGAGTATCGGCCTGGAGAGTAGGCTCTTGAGGATAAGGCTTTCCAGTGATATCGTGAGGGAGTGTAGGGATGCTATCATAGAGGCTCTGGCTGAGGCTGGCCAGGGCGTTGTTGAGTTGTTCTTGTCGGGGGGTCCCCGGCTCTTGGTAGTTTCTTTGTTGTCTGCCGCGTTTACGTTGGAGGATAGGTATGTTGATAGGGTTAGGGTTGTCTCCTATGGCGAGGGGTTCCCGGGGTCTGTCGCTTATAGACTCTCTATATTGAGGGCTCTATCGAGATTAGACCCCGTGGAAATTAGCATATTGAGGGCTATACGGGAGGAGCGCAGGAGGGTGGGGGATCTGTTGGAGGTCTTGGATATACCTAGGAGTACATTGTATTTGAAGATTAATAAACTGATTAAGATGGGGCTGGTGAGGAGGGTTGGATCGGAGCTTGTTTTACAGGAGGGTTTAGACCTATTCCTGTAGCGTCTAATCTTATTGGACTAGTTGACGAGTAAATCAGCTAGCTATCAGTTATTAGGAATGGAGTATAGTCCAGTAAGCTTATAACCATTGGTTATTATAATAGAATACGTGAGGCGGAAAGCCTTGTCCGAGCAACACCTAAAGCAAGGCTTCCCCAAGACGAGAACAGAGGAAGTCCTCAACCCCCTAATCGATATCCTAGCCTACTTCGCAGCAAACAAGAACTATGGATACATAGACGTGCTGGCCAACGCCCTCGACCCAATAACTGCCAGAGAAGCCCTAATCAACGCGCTACGAGACTTCGAAGCATCCTGCAAGAAACCCCAACAAGCCCAAGGAGAGGTCCCCTGTCCATCAATAAACCCGCAAGCCCTCGAAAAGGCCGTCGAGCACGTTGAATCCTACCTGGATAAACCAGGGGAGAGGCTCTTCTCGTTCACCCGGAGCCTCGCCCTGAAAGCCCTGGCCCGGGCATCCTCCTTTAGGAGAATCCAGGGAGGTGAGGGATAAGTGAAGAGTGTAAGTATAGCCCTGGCTCTCCGCGTCCTAGTAAACCTAGAGAGCCTGAACATGGCCGAGTCCGTCGGCAACGTGACCAGGCACAGGAAGGCGCCAATAGTGGTCGAGACAGAATCAGGCTACAGGCTAATCTACGTCCCGGTGGTTAGCGGTATGAGCCTCGCCCACCACTACCAACGCCACCTAGCCAAGGCCGCGAAGGCGCGAGGGCTTAATGTCACCAATATGAGCCTGCAGGGGTACTTCATGAAATTCTCAGACACCAAGATCATAGACAACTACTACCCGGAGGTTAAGGGGAAGGTCGGGAAAAACAAAGACCCGTGTACGAACGAGACCGAGATAGTCAAGGCCTGCACCGTAGCCGACATAGGAGGCTTCCTATACACGGATGGAATGGTCAAGCGGACGAGCAGGTTCAGCTTCACATACATGATGCCAGCACTAGACGCCCTCAAGACCGGGGCTGCAGGAGTCTACCCGCAGCTACACGTCAGGTATACTCCTGAGGCCAGAGAGGGAGAACAGGCGTTAATCTACGTAGACAACGCGGGGGCCCTCTACACGCTCTCGTTCCTCCTAGAAGTCAGTAGCATCTCGAAGCTAGACGCCTGCAAGGCACTAGGCAAGTCGCCAGCAGACCTCGGGAGGGACGAGAGGAAGGCCAGATTCGAGGCGGCCATGGACGCGCTATCAGTAATGCTCGGAAACATGCTGTTCGGCGCCAAGAGGACGAGGAGCATGCCACACTGGAAGATAGAGAGTGCGGTCATAGTCGGTAGCAAGGGAATAGCCCCCTTCATACCAACGCCAGGACACAGCCAAGACTACATAGCAGATACCGCCAAGAGACTGAAGAAACAGGCCGAGGCAGCCGGCATCGAGGATTACGAGCTAGCCTACTTCACGGCAGAAGACGCCGCGAAGCCGGAGTTCGGGACCGAGTATGAGAACATTGAATCGGCACTCAAGGCGGTAAAGGAATGGGCCCTAGCTAGACTCGACTAGGGTTACCCGGTGAACCCTGAAATGACACAACTAGTTTTTCTGTACTCCAAGGTTTTACTGCACTGGGGGTTCACGGTAAGACAGCCGGGCGCAAGCGCTGCACAATCAGCCTACATAATACCGCCTCCAACAACAATCATCGGGGCATACGCTAACCCCCTAGCGAGAATCCTAAACCTGCCAGACGCTCTGGATTCTAGGAGGAAAACCCCCGTATCGAACAAGCTAATGGAGTGCGCGTTAAAATCAACCATCTCCGCGTCTGCAAGCCTGCACCAAAGCCAGGGCAACACCGGGATTATCCTATTCGAGGAACCCTCAAGGATCATGGGGACACCCTACAAGGGCGGGGGATCATACGAGCAAGCAGTGAAACAACCGATCTACCAGAGCATCCAGGAGCTACTCCCGGTCCAGGCGGTGGGATCGGCTAGCGGTCCCCATGTGGTAATGGGCTTGGCCTGGCTACTCGACAAGGACCGGCTAGGAGACTGCCTCGGGATAGAGGTTACACTAGAGCACTTCCAAAGGGCGGCTTATAATGTCTACAGGGTTGGGAGTCGAGAGGGCATAGCCAATCCCGTGTCAGACGGGGAGCCTAGAGTATACTCTGGTGGAGACTTGGAAGTCAGGGATCTAGGCCAGTTCTCATCCCTGCTATACCAGGACGCCGAATGCGTTAAGCCAGTCAATGCAACCGACGTAGTAGAAGTAGTACTCCTTTCACAGGACTATTCCGAGAGGAACTACTATGTCCCAGCCCTCCCCGGTAGCGGGCCATCGATCCTGCTCCCGCCTCCTCCGGAGCCGGTTCAATTCAAGTTGAGAAGCGGGTGCAGCGTTGCATATCCCAGGGAGGACGCGGGCTTGGCGTTAGCCTTCAGGAGGGATCGGTTATGAGCTTTGTCCGAGTAAAGCTCCTCCCCAGGTCAATGCTTGGTAGACGCTTCCAGTATGCCTTCGCCAGCTTGTCAATCGAGCGTGTAGAGGTGAGGTACGAGTCCGACGAGATGATTTTCCCCGATGAAACCAGCTATGTCAACACAGTCAAGTTGGCGTTGAAGAACATCCTAGACGTCTACACGCAAAGCAACCCCCTGAGGGATTGTAAACCCAGTACTGCACATGGAATAGACTGTTGCAGGCTTCGAGGCGGCCCCAAACTCTATGGAAACGACTATAACGACATAAAGAGGATGGGGCTGGGAGAATGCCCCTACATAACCACCAAGGGCAAGGCGAAGTATACATGGACCCACCTAGCGGTAAGCTACGCCCTCAAGGTGATAGAACGCAAGGGACCACTGCGGGATCCCGAGGAATTCGGCGTTCCATCACTCGCTAAAGCCACCCTCTTCAGCAAGATAAGGGGCATCGGCGCGAAGACCGAGACAAAGGAGATAAAAGTGGACAAGGACGCGATCGGGACCATGCTACTAGGCGGTAGCTTATCCTTCCTAGGCAGCTACAATGTATCGAGGAGGGGCCGGGACCAGATGGAGTTCTACCTCCTCCCCGACATACCCGGCAGGACGTACTCTACAATCCTGCAAATCGCATCAATCCAAGACTTCTCCAACAACCTAGCAGCCCTAACAACCAGCCTCCTAAAGAACCTAGGAGTAAGCATGGAGGCGGCCCTAACCCTAGCAATCGCAGTGCTACTCTACAGGAACGAGGAGCTAGTCTCCGGGATAGAGGGGGGAGCAGAGTCGCTCGTCTCAGGGGTCAAACTCTACACCGTCTCGCCATCAGGCAATAGACCGCAGCTCCGAAGCGGCATACCACTCTCACTAGCCCTCTACAAGACATACACGAAGAGAAGCATCCAACTAGTCAACGGGCTAGCCCACAGCCGAAGCGATATCGTAAAGAGCGCGGCAAGAGAGTGCATACACGACATGTTCCTACAATCGGTTAGCCCGTGCAACGGGAGCTTTATAGTCGACTGCGGGAGGATACTAGCGGCGGTAACGCAGGAAAGGGACCTAAACAAGGAGATACTGGGGATGGCTTCGTCCCTGCTCAAATCCCTGGACCGCGAGTATTCGAGGATCCTCCAAGAGTGTGGAACGGCTTGAGACCACTCATGAAGAGAGCATATAGCCTGTTACTGGAGGGTTACACGCCCATAGTAGTAGCCCCGACCAGCTATGGGAAGACGAGGGCCAGCCCAGAGATACGAGAGAGGGCGTGCGGGGACGGCATTTCCTGTAGCCTGATACACATTGCACCCCTACGAAGCCTAGTCTATAGCATCTACGCGAAGAACTTCAAACCCCACGGCGGAGCCTACCAGATGCACGACCCTACGCCGGGCGAGGATAAGAGCCCCTACTTTCTAAGAGATCTCGTCGTGACGACCATCGACAGCTACCTGTGGAACCTCTACAGGGTGCCAGTCGCAGAATACAGCGTTATCGAGAGGAGACTAACGGGTGGACACTATTATCCTATCTATGCCTCGATATTTACATCGATAAACGTGTTCGACGAAGCCCACCTATACCTCGGATACGGAGACTCCTCAGCCAATTATGCAGCGGTAAAAGCCAGCGTATCGACCCTCGCAAGAATTGGCGTGCCAACCATTATCGAGACCGCGACATTAGACAGCAATAGGTTGAAAGAGATCCACGATCTAATAGCCTATTGGGGCGGAAAACCCAAGATACTATCAATCGATTGCAACGACAACGCCCCCGGACCCTTAAAGAGTGTCGACTCAGAGACCATTGTTGACAATTACTGGATCGACCATCATAGAATTCCGTGGACCACGCGATTGGTAGACGGATGGGGAGCCGTTTTAGATGACATGATTAACGACTCTGCAAAGGGCGTGGTCCTGGCAGTAACTAACACTGTAAGAAGCGCGGTATCACTCTACAACAAGCTCGCAAGCCTGGCTAACAAAACGAATGCCGGCATCTATCTCATACACGGGCGCCTGTCTGAGAGGGAGCGGCGCAGTATTGAGGAGAGGATAATGAAGCTCGACAAGGGAATCGTCATAGGAACCCAGGTAATCGAAGCCGGGGTCGACGTCAATGCGATCGCCGTCTACACGGAGCTTGCACCGATAGAAAACCTCGCCCAGAGGATTGGAAGAGCATGCCGCAGGGACGAAGCGTTAAGTAGATGCAAGAAGTACGGCGGCCGGGTAACCATAGTAACCAGGGGAGACACCGCTTCGATCTACCCAGAAGACAGGATCAAACGCACGCTAGAAGTCCTCCGATCATACTCCACGAGGGGAGAGGACGTTATAGACTGGAGGCTTCCCTGCGACCTTGATGGCAAGGTCTCGTACTCTAAGCTCCTGGAGGAGGTAGCAGGCTCTCAAATCCAATCGACGGTTGACGGCGAAGATATGGTGTTATTCTCAATCCTCAGGAAATATCTTGAGAAAGACGCGGGACCCCTGGGACTACTGGACCTGTTGAGTGAGAGTGGAGGGCTATGCAGCATCTACAGGAAAACCGTTATGGCACAAGTACATACGAGTCACGGGCCAGTCACCGTCAGCCTGGAATGGATATTGAATCACGCAGCCAGCCTACTGGACCTCAGCCTCTCTGGCGCGCCGAAGCTAATACTCGTCGACGCTAGCGGAGCCCCCGGTAGTAGCGAGAGGGTTATTGGAGAGGTTGAAGCTAGTAATCTATGGAAGACCTGGAACAACATGAAAAAACACTGGAAGAAATACGGGGGAATAAAGTGTAACCGCCTAAACAAGGCCCTGGAATACGACCTACGAAGCATAGCCCAGAAGCTCGGCAACTCCCGGTTCACTTGGCGATTCAAAGCCAAGGAGAACGCCTACATACCGGGCAAGGGACTGTTGCTAGGAAAAGAACTCCCGGAGGCGAGATAAACGTGATATGCGCATACTATGACCCAAGCGATAAAAAACAACCCTGCCATGACCTAGCCCTACACAGCCTGAGAGTCGCATCGCTCGCAGCAATAATATCAAGTAAGAAACTAACAGGCAACAACCCCTTATTCGCCTATTTCAGAGACCAGGGGTGTAAGATAGAACCGAAAGGAATAGCGGTGCTATCGGGGCTGCTCCACGACCTGGGAAATGCGTCCGGCTTCTATCAGAGGAATTTAGAGAGGGTATTCGGATTCCACGAACACGTGGCCGGCATCGTACTTTCAAGGGCTGCCGAGGTGGGCCAGTTTAGCGGCGATATCGCGGGGTGGCGCCTCTTGAGGCTGGCGTCTTACGTTATAACGAGGCATCATGTGGCTATGGTCAATAGGCATCCGGACTCGCTTGTTAATAACAGTAGAGCATCATGCGTGATCGAAAGG
>WWDN01000098.1:0-14664 GCA_035615875.1 Thermodiscus sp.
GAGATGTGTATAAGAGACAGCCTAAGGGGCGTGTAGGCTTTCGGCGGAGGGACCCCTATCCCCGAGGCGAACCCCCCATAGGCGTAAAGCACGGACCCGACTGTTGAGCCAACACTCCTACCCAGGAGCCCAACACCAGCCTCCACCAGCTCCCCGGGCTCGGGACTCCTACCCCTGAGGACCTGGACTGCGTGGTATATGGATAACGCCACCTGTGTCGTGGATCCCAGGCCGTGGTGGCGTGGCGGGGCTCGTACAACCCTTATGCAACCGGTGAACCCCGTTTTTGAGGCCACGAGCCGAGCCACGTCAGTGAAGGCCCCGGCCTCTATCACCTGAGCTCCACAGTCATCGTCGACTTCGACTACGACCCTTGGTTCCTCCACGTAGAACCCGGCTCCCATGTAGCTTATCCCCTTCAACCTATCGCCGACGACGTGGAACCCGGCGTGGAGCCTGCTGCCAGCTACAACCCTTACCCTCAACCCTAAACGGACCTCCATGGTAGGAGCTGGGTGTTGGCGGCGTGTTAAGGGTTTAGTACCCTCAGCCGTCCACAGAGGCGTCTCCCTGGAGGATGGGGTGTTGGGTTTAGAGGATTACGTTGCCAGGCTGATCGTGGAGGCCGGTATAGTCTACCGGGGGGAGTTCACCCTGGCCAGTGGGCGTAGAAGCGACGTGTACGTTGACTTGAGGCGAGTCCTCGGCATTCCCAGGCTGTTCAAGACGCTCGCCAGCCTACTATACGCTCTACACGGCGTCGTCCTGGAAGAGGCCCAGGCTATAGCGGGCGTGGCGACGGGAGGGATACCGTGGGCCACCGCCCTCTCCCTGCTATCAGGCAAGCCCCTCGGCTATGTGAGGCCTAGGCCCAAGGACCACGGGCTGGGCAGGGGCGTCGAGGGCCTGACCCCGCCCATGAGGGTTGTCGTGGTCGACGACGTCGCTACGAGCGGGGAGAGCATACTCAACGCGGTGAGGGTGCTGAGGAGCGAGGGCTTCGAGGCCACCGACGCCCTGGTCCTAGTCGACAGGGGAGAGGGGGCCTTGGAGAGGCTCAAGGCTAACGGTGTGAGACTACACAGCCTGACGAGCCTAGGCCGCATAAAGGGGCTACTCCCCGGCTAGCCTCCTCAACACCACTATATACCCGGTGTGGCCTATCATCCGCGTCGAAGGCTTCACGGCCCCCGGAACCATCTCGAACTCCCTCCACAGGAGCTCTCCCCCCTCCTCCACGACAAACCTCCCATCGGCCTCCACGGCCTCGACCAGCTTGACCAGCTGGTTCATGGTCGGCAGGAACACGACCAGCGGGGCCCCCGGCTTCAGGGCGTTGTAGGCGGCGTCGAAGGCCTCCCACGGGTCCGGTAGGTCGAGGAAGCCCGCGTCTAGACCCTCCACGCCGACTCCCTGGGTTACGTCGCCTAGCCTGAGCCTCACGCACTCCGACAGCCCGGCCAGCTCTATGTTCCTCCTAGCCGCCTCCAGGGCGTCGGGCCTCTCCTCGACACCGTAGACCGTGCCGGTGGGGCATACTATTGCTGCGAGGGTTATCGTTAGGAACCCGGATCCCACGCCGGCCTCGAAGACCCTGCTACCAGGCATGAGGCCGGCTCGGTAGGCTATGTAGGCGGAGTCCTTCAGGTATATGACCTGGGTTTTCCTCTCCCCGAACTCCTTGACGAGCTGGTGGCGGGTCGGGGGCAGTATATAGTAGGTGGCCCTCCCTATCCTCCCCCTGTAGCCCCAGGGCCTCCCAATTATCTCATCCCCCCTCAGGACCCCCTCGAAGGTAGCGTAGACGGCGTTACGCCTAGGCCTTATGTAGTAGGCCTTACGCCTCCAGCCCCTAACCACGAGCAGCTCTACCGGGTCTCCCTCCTCGACGCGCTTCATCACGGGCCCCGGCATGGGTGTAGCCTGGTATAGACTTTATAGCGCCTCCCCCACCACCACCCTAACGGCCTCTACACCAAGAGCGGGATCCCCCTAGTCCCGGAGTGGAGGGGCCGCCAGGGGCCTGGCCCTGGGGGCAAGGTGGCGGGACCGTGAAGTCCAGAGAGGAGATAGAGAAGGAGGCGCTGGAGGTAGTCGGTAGCCTCGACAAGGTCGCCGGCAACGCCGCGCTGAGGGCCATCAAGAAGGTCGGGAGGGCCCTCAAGGCGTCCATACCGGCCAGGTACAGGGTTATGCTTGTCGTTGCCGGCGGCGATCCGAGGAGGGTTGGAGCAGTCACGGCCAGGGCGCTCCTCTTCTATGAGAAGAGGTATAGGAGGATAGCTGGTAAGAAGCCCCTGAACGTCCTGTACATGTTCCACGACGAGTTCGACGATGCAAGGCTCCGGAAGGAGATCGTCAAGAGGAGCGTGAAGGAGAAGGGCAGCCTCCTACAGCAGACCACGGCCCGCTACGAGGAGAGCGAGAAGTACCTGGGCACGACCTTCCAGGCCCTCGTACTGGACCTGACCAACGACCTGAAGCCCAACGACGTCGGGAGGCTCGTGGGGGTGGTGGAGGGCGGCGGGCTCATAGTCTTGCAGGCCCCTCCATGGGACGAGTGGGATAGGATGCTCACCCTGTTCAAGCAGTCCCTCCTAGTCCCGGGATACGAGGAGCCGAGGCACATATTCATAACCTGGTTCAAGAGGAAGCTCCTGGAGCACGAGGAGAACATATACGTCTACGACTCCGACAAGGGCGAGCTCCTAAGCGGGAAGCCTACGTCGAGGCCGGCATCCTCCAGGAGGACGATCAAGTACCCCTCAAAGACCCTCTTCCCAAGGGAGCTATACGAGCTAGCCCTAACCCAGGACCAGGTCAACGTGATACGAGAGCTGGAATGGCTCTACGAGAAGCCGGGCCGGGGCCAGAAGAAGGCGGTCATAGTGACGGCGGATAGGGGGCGCGGCAAGAGCTGTGGAGTGGGAATAGGCCTCATGGGTCTCGCAAAGAAGCTGGGGGAGGTCAAGAACAGGGTCAGGATACTGGTCACGGCCCCCAGCCTGAGCAACGTGCAGAGCCTGATGGAGCTAGCCTACAGGGCCGCGGAGACCCTGGGGCTGAAGCCGAAGGCCGTGAAGCGCGGGGGCAGGATTATAGAGATACAGGGCCACAAGTTCAGCCTAGAGTACTGGGAGCCCCTGGTCGTGACGAGGCTCCAGGCCGACATAGTCGCGGTGGACGAGGCCAGTGGCATACACGTGCCGCTCCTCCACAAGATATGGAAGGCCCACAGGAGGCTCGTGTTCGCCGCCACAATACACGGCTACGAGGGAGCAGGCAGGGGGTTCAGCGTGAGGTTCCTCACCGCGCTGAAGGAGGACCCCAACACTAAGATAAGGATGGTCGAGATGGAGGAGCCCATAAGGTACGCCCGGGGGGACCCGGTGGAGAGGTGGCTATTCGACGTGCTCCTCCTAGACGCCGAGCCAGCGGTGCTCGACGAGAGGGACCTTGAGGACATAAGGGAGGGCAGGCTCGAATACCTAAGGCTCAGCCCCGAATGGCTCTTCAGCAGCGAGGGCGAGGAGTCGCTCAGGCAGCTCTTCGGCATATACGTGCTGGCCCACTACAGGAACGAGCCCGACGACCTCGGCATGCTGGCTGATGCGCCCCACCACAGTATCAGGGCTGTGAGGACAGCTAGGGGCGGTAAGATAGTGGGGGCCGCCCAGGTGGCCGAGGAGGGCAGGCTTCCGGAGGACCTTATAGACCGCCTGCTCCGGGGCGAGAAGATAGCGGGGAACATCATACCGGACAGGATGCTGAAGCACTCCCGTATAAGGGAGTACGGGAGGATGCAGGGCTGGAGGATCGTGAGGATAGCAACCCACCCCGAGGTCCAGGACCGGGGGATAGGGTCCAGGCTCCTCTCCCACCTCTACGAGGAGAGCGTTGAGAGGGGCTATGACTGGCTGGGAAGTGGCTTCGGGGTCAACGACAAGCTCCTGAGGTTCTGGCTGAGGAACGGGTTCAGGGCCCTCCACTTGAGCCCCGATAGGAACCCCGTCAGCGGCGAGTACACGACCCTGGTGATGAAGCCTATAACAGAGAGGGCGGCCAGGGCGATAGAGTACTCGGCCCGGGAGTTCAAGTGGAAGCTCCTCAACAGCCTATACGACACCTACAGGGACCTGGAGACAGACGTGGCGATAATGATGCTCGACCAAGACCCGCCGGGCATAGACCCGGACTACAAGCCGAGGGACACGCCCATAGCCAGGGACAGGCTATGGGTCTACAACTACGGCCCCATGACCTATGAGGCGGCCAACGACCTCATAGCGGATCTAGCCAGGGCCTACTGGATGCACCCGCCAGACAAGAGGCCCGAGCTGAGCGAGAGGGAGAGGAGGATTCTGGTGGCGAAGGTGTTGCAGGGGAAGGCCTGGGACGAGGTTGCAGAGGAGCTTGGAGTGCACACGTACAAGGTGATGGTCGGCTTGAAGGAGCTGGTCAGGAAGATGTCAGCCCACTACTACGGCCTAGGCGAGGACTCGCCCGTGGGAGTCGAGCTAGACGAGCTAGGCGGGGACACTGATTAACCCTGCCCCGTATGGATTACTTTACCCGGAGGCGGGGATGAGGAGGGCTTTTGGGTCCGCACGGGCGTGCATGAGGACCCCACCCTTGTCCGACCCACATTATTATATAATCTGGATATACCCTCTTCGATGAGACATGGAGGATTAGCGATGGCGTCGAAGACCCCTGTCGCCAAGCTGACGCAGGCCGTGCTCGACCTTGAGAGGGGCATCGAGGGATTGCATGCTATGGCAAACGGGTACGCGAACGACCTCGTCAAGCACGGCGACGAGCTGGCCAGGCAGATAGCCAACGACATAGAGATACTCTTGAAGAGCCTAGTAGACGAGATACAAAGGGAGCTTGAGGAGAAGAAGGCCGAGGTCAAGAAACATTACGAAGAGAGGACCAGGAACGAGATAGCAAGGATAGAGGAGCTAGGCAAGAACAACATAGACAAGGCGGTAGAAGCGGTAGTCGAGGAGATAAAGAAGCTGGTATCTGGGGTGTAGCCCCGAGTTGACCGCCACACCGGGACCCTCAAAGTACGCCACAGTAGTCCCCAGCATGAGGGTTCTAAAGAGCAAGCTTGTCGGGAGGGACAGGATTAGAGAGCTGGTGGCGCAGCCGAGCCTCGAAGAGGCGCTAAGCCTCCTCAAAGACACCGTGTACGGCGAGGCGATAAAGTCGAGCGATATAAGGGGGATACAGAGGGACCTCTACAGGTTCTACTGCCGCACGATAGAGTCTATCAAGAAGAAGGCCCCAAAGGATATACACCCACTGCTCGACGCCTTCAAACACGAGGTAGAGGCCGGGGACATCATAACCCTCGCGATATACTCGGCGGCCAGGGCTGGCGAGATCCCCGAGCTGGTCACAGGCGATATAGGGGAGTGCCCAGCCGTAACAGTTGCAAGGGAGCCGGAGGCCCTGGTGAGCCTACAGAGGTACCTGGAGTACCTGCAGTCCACGTGGGCCAGCAAGTACGCTGACTTGTTGAAGAGGGCCGCCGAGGGAGGCGATCCCAGCAGGATAGCCTGGACTAGGCTGGCCATGGTTGCCGGGGAGTATAGTAGGGCGCTCGAAGAACTCGACCCGAGGCTGGCTAGGCCAATGGCGGCTAAGACACTGTGCCCCATACTAGACTGGACTATTGCGGCCTTCCTGGTGCAGGCTAAGAAGGATGGCATGGAGCCCCGCCTTATAGAGGAGGTCCTCGTCGACGTCCCCACTTGTAGGTTTAGTGTGTCTAACGCGAGGACGGTCTATGAGAGGGAGCCTGGTCCCGAGGGGCTGGCCGGCTCTATAGATGACGTCGTCAGGACTGTTAGGATAGACGTGTCGAAGGACCTGGTGGATGCGCTTGAGGAGGCGAGGATAGAGGCTAGGAAGAAGAGTCTCTCAAAGGCCATCGCAGTGTATTCAAGCTATCCATTCCACGCTGGCCTGGTCGCGGCTGGCCTGGTGATGTTTAAGATCAACCTTGAGGACCTGCTCACCGTTCTAACCGGCATAGCGTTGAGGCTAGACCCGGAGGAGTACCTTCCATCAACCACCCTAGGCTAACTCCTCTCCAACCCAAACACTAAACCCCAAGGGGTGTTACTGGCTGAGGGACCCCACATCCATAATCCTACCCGGCAAGGGGTGTATCCTGGGATGACTGGTGTAGACGAGTACATAGACGAGGTCTACTTGATGAGTATAAGGCCCAAGTACGCCTCAGCCATATTCGCTGGCAAGAAGAAGTACGAGCTGAGGAAGCTATCCGGCATGCCCCCGCTGGCGGAGGGCGCTATCGTGGTAGTGTATAGTAGTGGTAACGTGAAGAGCATAATCGGGGAGTTCAGGGTCGGCGAGGTGATAATAGACGCCCCCGAGAGGATCTGGGCCGTGGTCTCGGCCCCGGGGACCGGTATAAGGGGCGACGCCTGGCAGTACATACGGGGGGCCCGGAGGGCTATGGCGCTTAGGGTCGTCGAGCCCAGGCTTTACCCCCGGCCGATTACCCTGGAGGAGATTAGGAGGATCATACCGGGCTGGATGCCCCCGTTCAGCTATAAGAGGATTGGGCCTGGTGATAGGCTCTACGAGCTCGTGTTGAAGAGGGTTTGGAGGAGTATCGGGTCAGACTAGGTCTACTACCCCCTCGTCTTGGGCGAAGGAGAAGGGTGTCTCCAGGTTCTCGTATCTCGCTGTGACCGAGTAGGGTTCTCCCAGGTGGCCCCATAGCTCTCTTTTGAGTAGCTCCCTCACTGCTATCCTTATTGCCTCGCTCCTGCTTGAGTACCTGCCGGCCTTCACGAGCTCGTCGATGCCGTTGACGTATATCTCGGGCATCTTGACTGTTATGAGCCTCACACGCTACCACCGATGGAAAGATTTATAGACCCCTCCCGCTTAAAAGCCGGGGAGCCCGGTAAACCCCACATGCCAGCCAATATATAGACACCGTCTTCCACGTCGAGTCTACCTCCTAAGGAACCAGGAGAACTAAACCAAGAGTACACTAGTAGGGCCGACACGCTAATCTAACCCCTAATATACCCTCCAATAGCCTGGGAAGGGCGACGCGATGAAGCTAGACTCCATATGCGGCACTCTGGCAGACCACCGGGGAATCCTAGGGGAACAATGCATCACCCTAAGAGACGGCCACATACAAGGCTACACCGAGGCCCCAAGGGGAGAAGCGCTAGACCTAAGAGGGACCCCCTACACTATACTGCCAGGCATAATAGACCTACACGTACACCTACGAGGACTACAACAATCCTACAAGGAGGACGAAGAGACAGGCACCATACAAGCCGTAAAAGCGGGGATAACACTAGTAGCGGACATGCCCAACACCAGGCCCAGGCTAGAGACCAGGGAAGCCCTCCTAGAGAAGCTAGATAGTCTAGCCGCCAAATCCTATACAGACTACACGGTATACGCCGCCCTACCACCCCAACCGGCAGGCCTGGAGGAGCTCATGAAAGCCCCCATCGCAGGCTTCAAGGCATACCCAGGCGACTACAAGAAGCTAGACGACGAGAGATACACGGGAAGGCTCACAAGCAGGCTACTAGTAGTCCACCCGGAGGACCCCATGGCCGAGGAGATCGCCGAGGTAGAGGACCAACGGGCCAGGAGCCTAGTCAGGGGCTGCCACCTGGAGGGGCTGGCCGTCGAGGAGATAGCCAGCACAGTCCCAGGCGACGTGAGGGTCCACATAACCCACGCATCATGCCGCAGGACTATCGAACTAGCCAAGGTCCACGGGTATAGCGTTGACGTGACCCCACACCACCTATACTACGACTACAACCGGAGTGGATGCCTCTACAGGGTCAACCCGCCCTTAAGGGACCCCCAGGAGCGGTGGCACCTAACCAGCCTAGTAACGGCTGGCATGGTCGACGCCATAGCCTCGGACCACGCCCCCCACGCTGGCTGGGAGAAGAGCGAGCCCCTCACATGCAGCCCCGGGATCCCATGGCTACCCCTATGGCCGTGGCTCATATACAGGCTATTCGTGGCCTCGGGCCTCCTGGATATAGCTGGGTTCTCGCGGCTCACATCCATGTCCCCGGCCCGTATACTGGGGCTGGATGACAGGTATGGGGAGCTCTCCCCCGGCTACAGGGCTAATATCATCGTAGTCGATCCGGGCTGGAGGTGGAGGTTCCCTGGCTTCACGGACTCGAAGCACAGGCTTGGGGTGCACTTTATGGAGGAGCTGGTCGGCGTGCCCCTCTACACTATAGTGGGGGGCCGGATAGCCTGGGACTATAGGCGTGGGCTCCTCCAGAGGGCAGGGGTCGTTAACCCCTTCGAGCGAGGTAATCTCCGATAACAACTTAAACTTTGAATTACTAGTAAGGTAATAGGCGGCGTAGCCTGGGGTATGACTGGTTTGCCGGGTCCGGTGCAGCTACCGTCTGCGCCTTCGGGCGGCGGGGAAGAGTCTATCTATGTGGGGCCAGTGGTCCCTCCATCCCTGTCGTACGCCATCAAGTCCTACATGCCCTATCTCGTAGTGCTCGTGGTCATCCCCCTCGTGGGCGTGCTATACCTTTGGCTCCGCACTATCTACTACGCCAGGCGCGGGGAGTATCTCCAGAGGCCCGACCACCCGGTCTACTCGGTCTACCTGATAGGGGGCCTCTTCCCCATCATAGGCGGGGCCGCGGTGTTGTACAAGATAGTCGCCGACTACGTATACGGCCACCTGCCCATGTGGAGGTGGATAAGGGCTCCGATAGACCTCTACACCTACCAGAGGATAGCCGAGTTCCTGAGCCACTTCTACCTCCTATCCGGCCTGGTCATAGGGCTCTCCACGCTCCTCATACTACTCCGGAAATACTACGAGAACTGGTACATAGACCTGGCAGTCTACCTCGGCACATCCGCATGGTTCCTATACCTAACCCCGCTACCCTTGAAGAAGTTCAAGTACACGACGAACTTCATGAAGACCCACAACATACCCGCCGGCTCCCTGCCCTACAACATGGTATCCCCGCTGCTACACGAGAGGCTCGCGATAGGGGTGGCTATAGGGCTCGCGATGTCGGCGTCGGCGTACCTATACTATAGGCGGTCGATAGCGAGGAGCTACCGCTCGTAGTCCAGGGGCCATGCGTGCTCCCCTATCAAGGGGACGAATATCACGGGGAGGGTCCTAGCCTCCTCAACTCTCCCATCTCGCTTGACGACCAGGTAGAGGGTCTGGTCCCACAAGTCACCTACAGGTATGACCATCTTACCCCCATCCACCAACTGCTCCAGGAGAGGCCGGGGGATCCTAGGCGAGGCGGCCGTCACGATAATCCTATCATACGGTGCCTCCTCTGGGTAGCCCTTGGAGCCGTCGCCCACGACGACCGTGACCCTATCGGCATAGCCGGTCCTCTCAAGGTTCTCCCTGGCGATCCTGGCCAGCTCGGGGACCCTCTCTATACTGTATACGTGTCCCCACTCGCTCCTGTCAACGCCTGTCGGCGCCACTATCTCGGCCAGTACAGCGGCCTGGTAGCCGCTCCCCGTGCCAACCTCCAGCACCTTCATCCCAACGTCGGGGTCCAGTAGCTCCGTCATGTACGCCACAATGCTGGGCGCAGAAATAGTCTGCCCGTGGCCTATGGGGAGGGGCCTGTCCTCGTACGCCAGGTCCCTATACTCCGGGGGGACGAACTCCTCTCGGGGAACCCTCAGCATGGCCCTATAGACCTTCTCACTCCTTATATAGCCGGCCTCCCTTAGCATGTCGACGAGCCTCTTCCTCCTACGGTAGAACACGTCCTCCCCTGACACTCCGGGCACCCCTATACCTCACGGTTATCACCTTGAAGCCCAGCCTGGCGGCGGCCTCCTGTAGACTGTAGTCGTCTGTGGCGACGGCTATAGACTTACACCTGCCCCGCAGGCTCGCGGCGAGCCTTAGGAGGCTCTTATCGGCCTCGCTCAGCCTCCTAGACAACGCCGCCCCAAGGTCTAGGCCCGTCCCCGGGTCCTCTACCACCTCTATCAGCCCGGACTCCAACATGAACTCCAGCGACATCCTGCTCTCGCTGTCCAGGACTTCGCCGGCGACCTTGTCGGTTGTGTAGTGCTTGGCTCTCAGGGTCATGGGTAGCCTCGCTATTATCGCCGCCACATCGTCTACTATACAGTCCACGGGCCCGCCAGCCATCTAATCCCCCATACACTTGTCTATGACGGTAATTAAATTCCTCGACACACCTACCCCTCTAGTGGTGCTAGGGTATTGATGGAACTACCAGCCCGGTACAAGGACCTAGTCGATAGGGCTCTACGCGGCGATCTGAGGGCCCTGGGGAGGCTCCTATCTGTCCTTGAGAACATCGATATCGAGAGCGCCAAGCTCCTGGAGGCACTAGCCAGTAGAGCCGGCAGGGCCCACGTGATAGGGGTCACCGGTATACCGGGGGCCGGCAAGAGCACCCTGATAGGGAAGCTCCTCTCGGCCCTCAGGGCCAAGGGGTACCGCGTGGCAGTGGTTGCGATAGACCCGAGTAGCCCCTTGACTAGTGGCGCCTTGATGGGTGACAGGCTGAGGATGCAGGAGTACGCCGTCGACACGGGTGTCTTTATCAGGAGCCTCTCTACGAGGGGCTTGAAGGGGGGCCTTAGCCTGGCTGCGATAGCGTTGATTGAGGCCTTCGACGCCCTCGGCTTCGACAAGATAATAGTGGAGACGGTCGGCGTCGGCCAGGCCGAGGTCGATATAATGAACGCCGCCCACACGATACTAGTCCTCACGATGCCCGGGGCGGGAGACGATATACAGGCGTTGAAGGCGGGCGTGATGGAGATAGGGGACATATACGTGGTGAACAAGGCCGACAAGCCCGAGGCCTCCAAGACCTACGAGTACATAACCTTCGCGGTCGAGAAGGGCGACATAGGCCCCGGGACCGGGTGGACCCCGCTGGTGGTGAAGACCAGCGCCATAATGGGCGCGGGCATAGACAAGCTGGTCGAGGCCATAGAAAAACACTGGGATTACGTGGTCGAGACAGGGCTAAAGGAGAAGAGGATATTCGACAGGAGGAAACTCCTCATAGCGCTACTCGCGGAGAACCTACTGAGGAAATCCCTCGAAAAAGCCATAGAGTCTAACACCGACAAGCTCGAAGAAGCCGCCAGGGAGGCGAGGGACCTGGTAGGCAAGGCCCTATGGCTCTCCAGGGAGGCATGCGGCGAGATACACTAGCACGGCACCCAGTAGCCGTCGCCAAGCCTCTCGGCCAACAGCCTCCACTGTAGCCCTCGGGCCCCGGGGCATAGGGAGGCCGCGGCTTCCAGTGGCACGAGGCTCCTCCCATCCTGTAGGCCTACACTCTCCAGGGCCCTATAGACCTCTGCATAGTCGAGGGCGCCTAGGAGGTCCTTGAGGCCGCATGGATTATACTTCACCGGGTCGACTCCACCCCGTATCTTGTCCAGGCGTGGCGGCGTTAGCTTGCCTATGAGGCCCGGGTCGGCGTCTAGTATCAGGGTGGCGTGGTAGAGGAACCTGTCCCCGCCTATGTGGGCGGCCGACCCGGCGACCTTGCAATCACCAACAGCCACGTCGCCCTCATTGGCGATCCACGGCTCTAGCCCCAGGAGGGAGAGGGCCTGGGCTAGGAGGCCTGTACCATACCTGTACACCCTCTCGACCCCGGTCGAGCCGGCTCCGACCAGGGTGATGGAGAGGACTCCGTGGTCATGGTATACGGCTCCGCCTCCCGTGAACCTCCTATACACGGGGACCCCGAGCCTCCTAGCCCACTTGCACGAGTAGTCGAGGCCGTCCCTGTTGAGGCGCCCCGCTATCACTGAGGGGTGGTTTATCCACAGCAGTACATACCGGGCTAGGAGGCTTGGGGCGCAGGCCCTGTAGAGCGACTCCTCTAGCGTGAGGTTGTAGAGCGGGCTACGGGGCCTCGGCCACGGAGTGTTCATGGCTCCCCTTATCTCCCCCCGGCTAGCTGGCCTATGATTTCATCCTCCTCTATTATCGTGCCGCAGTACACGCACTGGTATCGTAGCCCGCGGCCCTCTACCCTAACGAACCTGGGCGTCACCGGCTCCCTCGGCTTGCGGGTTATGCATGTCGGGTTGGTGCATTTGAGTATCCCCTGTAGCTCTCTCGGGGCCTGTACCTTTCTCTTCTCGGCTATCCTGTAGTCCTTGACTATGTTTATGGTGGCGGTTGGGGCTATGAGCGCTATCTTGTCGACCTCCCCCGGCTCCATGTACTTCTCCTCTATCTTGACTATATCCTTCCTGTTGAGCTTCCGCGAGTCAACGTTCATCACCACCGCTATCCTGTACCCCTCCGAGCCCGTCAAGCCGAGTATGCGGAGGACTAGGAGGGCCCTGCCAGCCGGTATATGGTCTATAACGGTGCCGTTCTTAATCTTCCTAACCAGCATCCCCTCGTCTCTGCTCATGCATCTTCACCCCTGAGCAGGAGGGTTAGGAGGGCCATCCTAACCGGGACGCCATTAGATGCCTGCTGGAAATAGGCCTGCCACCGGGTATCGTCTACGTCGTACGAGATCTCGTCGACCCTTGGAAGCGGGTGGAGCACCTTGAGCCCGGGCTTGGCCCTCTCCTCCAGGATCCTGCGCGTAACCCTATAGCTCCCCCGCACCCTCTCGTACTCGGCCGGGTCCGGGAACCTCTCCCTCTGTATCCTAGTCACGTATACTACGTCGGCCTCCTCAAGGGCCTCCTCCAGGCCAGACTCCACATATCTTATACCATGATCCACCAGCTCCATCAAAACCTCGGGCCTGGCCCTCAACTGGGGCGGCGAGACCAGCATGACCTTCTCCGGCCTGAAACGGGTGAGGCCGAGTAGGAAGCTAGACGCCGCCCTCCCATAGCGTAGGTCCCCCACCACCGCATACACAAGTCCATCCGGGGAGCCGAATAGTTCTCGGACGGTGTAGAGGTCTATCATCGCCTGGGTCGGGTGATGCTGCTTGCCATCACCACCATTCACGACGGGATGCACGGCTATCTCAGACGCCAGCAACGCGGAGCCCTCATACCTGCTCCTCAAGACTATCGCGTCGGCATAGGAGTCGAGCATCCTGACCGTGTCGGCGAGGGACTCGCCCTTCTCAACACTAGTACCCTCACCACTCGCAAAGCCAATAGTAGAGGCACCAAGCCTCGCAGCAGCCGTCTCGAAGCTCATCCTAGTCCTAGTCGAGGGCTCGAAGAAAGCCAAAGCCACGACATAGCCCTCAAGAACCCTAGCAACCCGATGCCCCCTAATCCCAGCCTTATACCTATCCGCCAGCTCGAATAACTCCTCCAACTCACCCCTAGAGAAGTCCAGGATACTCAGCACATCCCTGCCGAGCCACCCACCCATAAACAGCCCAGAAAAGACAAGCATCCAGACAAAGACTATAAACTATTCACACCCCCACGACAAGAACTCTAGGATCCACTTATCCGTCTAAGGAATCCTACAAGTATCTTCCTGGATGTTCAAAAACTGTTTCTACGAGTTCATCTATTATTGACCTTACTCCGGGATTTAGCCTTCTAGACTTCTCACGTCATTGTCGTCAATGAGTAGTAAGTCTGAGCTAGGCTCTAGTGCTGGAACTATCGCCTCCGCCTCACCAGTATTTCGGAATCAATGTAGGCGCTATCTACGGCACTCCGTAGTATATGGTCATACAATTTTAAAAATTAAATATAATTATATTCGATACTAGTAAAAGAGAAAATCGTAGACTGGAGTTCAACGGGCAGCACGTAGAAATACTGTGCCCCAACCAAGCCTGGAATGGACTCCGAGGCCAAGCCTAGCTATGATCCCTGCACACTCGTTATGCGCTTCTATAAGGAGGCGTGTATCTGGTGGGAGGAGCAAGTGGGGCTCCCTGGGAGCGTTTTTGGCGACGGACCAGCCAGGAGATAGGATTCCCGCTTCCAGTTCCCCACGCGGTATTCTATTAATTTTAATAGATTTTATACAGTTATTTACTTCGCGCTCGCTCTGACAGCGGAGAGCACCAGCAATCTCCTCAACTAAGTTATCGTCTATAATCACGGTCTCCCCGGATCCCCCTATCCCGACGCCAGCACCGTCTTCTTCCTCTAAGTGGAGGAGTGCAGGTGTTAGCAGGATGGCCTCCCATTTATCGCTCCTCCCAGAGACCAGGATCTCTATTGGATCATAACCGCCTTCGAGGAGGAAGGCGTGCACGCTTCGGGTATCGCCTCCCAGAGGCATCACCCACTCCTTCGAATCAAAATTCCAGTCAGGGCCCAATAGGACTGCTATCGAAGCATTCTTCTCGTACTCGACGTAGCTCGCTGTGTAAAGCATGCCCTCAACCACGGCTTTCGTAGCCCTATCCAGTGCTATTCCCACCACGCTAGTCCTCCTAGCACGTATCACGTGCTGCCTGCTGTACTCGTCTCCCTTCCCCAGCGCCTCCAGGCTCACGAACCTGCTAGAGCCAAGGTAGGCATAGAAGGAGCCATTAGCATAGAGGAGGCCTGGCCTAATGTAGATGTTCCCTCCCAAGAGAACCTTTAGGCACTGGTGGTGGTCAGAGAAGTCCTCCGAGGATGTAGGCTTGCAAAGGCCTTTACGGTAGGCCA
>WWDN01000099.1:0-14179 GCA_035615875.1 Thermodiscus sp.
GTGTCTAGATCGTGGTCGCTCAACACATGATCCTCTGGTAGGGTGGCGTATAGCGCTATCTTGCGCCGCGCATCTGGTTCCAGGGGCCTCTGGGTCCTGACTACTATGACGTCCGGCTGTATACCTATCCTCCTAAGCTCCTGTACACTGTGTTGTACCGGCTTGGTCTTCTGCTCCCCGGTCGTGGATAGTATTGGTGCCAAGGCTACGTGTATGAAGAAGGTGTTAGAGGGACCCTCCTCAAGCCTCATCTGCCTGATAGCCTCTAGGAAGGGCAGGCTCTCTATGTCGCCCACAGTCCCCCCGATCTCGACTATCATGAAGTCGACGTCCCTCTCGCTGGCCAGCTCCCTTATCCTCTCCTTTATCTCATTGGTTACATGGGGGATTATCTGGACCGTCTGGCCTAGGTAGTCGCCTCGCCTTTCCTTCTGTATAACCGACAAGTAGACCTGGCCCGTCGTGATGTTATGCCTCTTGGACAAGTTGACGTTCATAAACCGCTCGTAGTGGCCTAGGTCTAGATCCGTCTCACCGCCGTCTTCGGTCACGAAAACCTCGCCGTGGGCAAAGGGGTTCATTGTGCCGGCGTCAACGTTTACATAGGGGTCTATCTTTATCGCCTCCACGTTAAAGCCCCTTGCCTTGAGGAGGAGCCCGATGCTACTAGTTACTATACCCTTGCCGACGCTGGAGAGCACCCCTCCGGTTACGAAGACGTACCTTTGAGCCACAGGTATCTCCTGGGGGTTAACCAAGTCGGATCAAGGAGGATTATATTTGGTAGCCTGGCCTCAGCCAAATGCCTTCACTTCACCCTGTCCGAGTCGGGAGTAGACATCACAGGCCCGTATATGGTGTGTAGCGCCTGGAGGTTAAGAAAACGGTTATTGCCCCTCCGAGAGGGCCTCCTGTATCTTCCTCTTCACTATCTCGGCCACCACTTTACCGTCGATCCTGCCCCTGAGCCTCGACATGGCCCTGCCCATGATCACGCCCATCGCCCTGAAGCCGCGCTCCCTGATTATGTCCATGTTGTCCCTTACTATCTCGTCTATTATCTTCTCGGCCTCCTCCCTTGAGAGGCTGGACAATCCCAGCTCTTCAGCTAGTTTCTCGACGTCATAGACCTTCCTCTCATATGCTGCCTTGACTAGCTCCTCCAGCGCCTCCTTGGCGATCCTACCATCAGCCACTAGCCTGATCAGCTCCTCGTAGACCTGTTCGGGGATGCTGTCGATGTCGACGCCCTCACCCTTCAATCCACGTAGCGTGTTTACGAAGAACGAAGCTATCAGAGTCGGCTTAACTCTCTCGCTGTACATGGTTATCAGCTTCTCTATAAGATCCAGCCTGACATCGTCCAATACCTCCTCGGCTAGCTCCCGCGGCAGGCCATACTCCTCGATCAGCCTCTTCCTCTTTACCTCCAAGGGCTCTGGCTTCAGCTTCTCAGCCTCAGCGTGGTGGCGGCTGGTCACGGGTTTTGGAGGCAGATCCGTCTCGGGATACATCCTAGCGGAGCCCGGCCTGGGTCTCAGGAACCTCGTAGTCCCGTCATCGTTGGCTCCACGAGTCTCCTCGGGTACACCCTCCAGGCTCATCCTGGCCCTCATGAGTATCGTCTCAACGGCCTTCAGGGCCTTCTCGTATTCAGCGGCTACTATCACGAACGCGTCCTCCCCCTTGACAGCGCCAGTCGCCTTGTACACCATGTCGACCTCGTCTTCCGAGATCCCGTACTTAGGTAGTTCGTCGCTGTGGAATATGCCGCCTACGCCGGACCAGAACCTCACGTAGTCGGCGAACTCTGTTCCAACCCTCCTACCCGGCATCACCTCCATACCAAGTAACCCGTGGAAGTGTCGTAGCCTCACCGCTAGGACCCTGCCGCCTTGAGAGAGGATCCTCTTGACTAGCTTGCTCTTGGTCTTCTTGAAGACCCCTGTTACGTCTACTGGGTCGACATTGTAATCGTCCTTGCTGGCTCTCCTTTCGAGGAGCTTCTCCTTCAACTCTAGGAGCTTCATCTGCCTCAGGACCTCGTAGTGTATTACCTTTGGTATCAAGTCGAGCCTCTGCACACCCTTTATCTCGGTCTTAGCCCCACCCCTTATGCTGACGTTGAGGTCCTGCCTTATGGTTCCAAGGCCTCTCCTGACCTTGCCAGTGAGCCTGAGGGTCCTGCCGATGGCCAGGGCCACCTTGGCGGCCTCCTCGGGAGAGTAGATTACCGGTGCTGTCGCGATCTCTATGAGGGGTATGCCGAGCCTGTCGAGCCTATACCTGATCCTAAGCCCTTCCTCGCCGAGCTTTCTAGCCGCGTCCTCTTCCAGGCATATCGTCTCTATGGGTATCTCCTTCCCGTCGACCTTGAGGGACCCTCCCAGTGCTACGATAGCCGTCCTCTGGAACCCAGTGGTGTTGCTGCCATCGATAACTATCTTCCTCATAACATGTATCTCATCTACTATATGCGAGTTGAAGGCCTTGGCTATCGCCATCGTTATAACCAGGGCTTCATCGTTTATCTCGTGGGGCGGCTCCTCGTCCGCCTCAACAAGGCAACTATGGCGATGGGGGGCCTCGTAGAGGTATGACCGGCCTTTCCTCCACTCGAATAACGCCGCTATATCGACGTCGCCGGCCTCCCCCCGGGTGGGTCTCAGCCTCCTCTCGAACTCGTCGTGTTCCTCCTCGCTTAGCTCCGCTGGACACTGGCAGAATAGCTTGGATCGAGTCGCTAGCTGCTGGTGTATCTCAAGCCCGACCTTGAGCCCTATCTTCCCGTAATCGACCCCCTCCACTCTAGTCACCCCCTGGCTAGAGGGCCAGCTCGTGGTCCCACCTTGGGTAGAACCTGAGAGCCTGCCTCTCCCCGATCTCGTGAGCTAGAGGCGTCCGCATGAGACTCCTAACTTCATCTATATCCCTCGTACGGGCAAGTACCCACGAGAGTTTTACATAGGCCGTCTCGGCTATCATATCGTCGACCGGGATGACTCCGGCCTCAAGCATCTTCCTACCAGTAGCGTATACCTTTAGGTTTACGGGGCCGAAGATCGTCTGTGTGGCCACCGCAACCGGTATCCCGTCCTTGACAGCCCTCCTTATAACCTCTATAACCTCGTCGTCGACGTGGCCGAAGCCTGTCCCCTCAATGACTATTCCGTGGTACCCGCTTGATAGGATTAGTTCCAGCATCTCCGCCACACGGCCTGGGAAAAACTTCACCAGGGCGACCCTGTCATCGAATCCGTTCTCCAGGATCGTCTCCTCCCTCCCCCTAGTCCTGTACCTGGAATCGAGCATCCTGATCTCTCCACTCCACGGGTATATCTTGGCGAGCGGGCCCGTGTTTATCGACTGGAACGCGTCCCTCCTACTCGAATGCATCTTGCGGACTCGGGTCCCTCTATGGGCGAGCGCGTAGGAATCCCCTGTCTCCCCATGCATAACAACGACGACCTCGGCGAAGGGCGCCTGCGAGGCCGTGAGCACCGCTGAGACGAAGTTAAAGGCGGCATCACTACTCGGCCTGTCACTACTCCTCTGAGACCCCACCAAGACTACGGGGGCCGAGAGTCCCCTGTGGAAGGCGAAGGCTAGGGCGGCGGCCGTGTAACCCATGGTATCGGTCCCATGCGGTATTACGATGCCGTCATATCCCTTCTTCAGTTTCTCGTATACTCTCTCGGCTATCGTCTCCCAGTGGCGAGGCTTCAAGTTTTCACTGAATATATGGAACAGCTCCTCCACGTCTAGAGAGGCATAGCTAAAAGCCTCTGGAACCGCCTGGGCTAGCTCCTCTGGGTCTAGCTGTGGCCTAACCGCTCCAGTCTCGTAGTCAATCCTGCTAGCTATCGTCCCGCCTGTGCCTAGCACCATTACACGCTTCTCCCGGTTGATTTTCAGCTCCTCGGCCAGGGGAGCTGGCTCGCCGGGCTTGTAGGGCCTCTTGTATACCCCGAGCCTCTCCAGTTTACGTATCCTATCCTTCCTTACGCCAATGTTGTATCCGTTGTCCAGCTTGACTACTATATGATCCGGCGACGCCAACTCGTAGCGAGGCATGACAACCCCTTCGACGATGAGGCCATCGTCCCTAGTGATCCGGACCCTTTCTCCGGGCTCTACCTGGAAACTCCCCAATACCAGCCGCCTCGCACCAGATACATACACTTGGAGGAGGGGGAGGGTAATTTTAGACATGCCATTCCCTAGAGAAGTTGTGTTGGGAGGAGAAACTGTGCTGGCTCTGCCGCTGTTCTTACCTTCTCCTAGCGGGAGCCGCCTGGGCTGGCTGCTCTAGCTTCTTGAGATACTTGAACCTGTTCCTGAGCCTGGGCGGAGGGTTCTTCCTCTCCTTTGCAGGTATCTTTGG
Source organism: Thermodiscus sp. (assembly GCA_035615875.1). Lineage (GTDB taxonomy): Archaea > Thermoproteota > Thermoprotei_A > Sulfolobales > Acidilobaceae > Thermodiscus. The sequence goes on from WWDN01000099.1 coordinate 4,385, forward strand.
CGTCTGCTTCCTTACCTTACCTGCCTTCGTCATCGATCCGTGTGTCGGCATACTCCCTGCACCGTCTGTGGGGCTGTGGCCCGGGCGAGGTATTAAAGGTATCGCGTGGATGGATTTAATTGCTAGCCTTTATAATAGCTGGAGCTGACCGGAGAACTGGGATGACGAGAACATACGGGGTGTATTCGGACTTGAAAGTATACTTGGCCGATTTAATCATAGGCACATTCGCATTCGACGAGAAAGGTAACAGGATCGACTACGAGCTAGCCCCGAGGGATATGGATAACGCGGTCGACCAGGCTATGAAGATCGAGTCCGGCGAAGTCTACGGGTCGCTAGCCAGGCTCCTGGAGAGGCTTAAAGACAAGAAGCCCACTATTGTAGTCGAGGACGACTACCTGGCCCGCAGCATATCAAAGATGGATTTCGAAGCCAAGGTAGAGCCCGGCAATAACATAGCCTTGAAGGCCAGGGAGAACCTATTCGAGCTAGCCCTAGAAACGGGGTTCTCCTCGTCCGAGGAGGAGTTCGCCCAGTGGCTCTTCGAGGCAGAGCTAGAGTATACCAGGAGGAAGCTTAGGTCGGCGGCCCAGAAACGAGACCTGCTGGCAGCCCAGGCCATCAGGGCTATAGACGACATTGATAAGACCGTGAACCTATATGTTGCGAGGCTAAGGGAATGGTATAGCATCCACTTCCCAGAGCTCAACGACCTCGTAAAAGAGCACGAGGACTATGTAAAGATAGTCGCTGCCCTAGGGCACCGGTCCAATATGACGAAAGAATCGCTGATGGATCTAGGCTTCAGCGAGGAGAAGGCCGAGAAGATAGCGGAAGCCGCTAAAGCAAGTATAGGGGCAGACCTCTCAGAGTTCGACGTTGAAGCTGTCCAGACCCTAGCACGGATAGTCTCGGAACTATACACCTTGCGGAGACAGCTAACCGAGTACATAGAACAGGTAATGAAGGAAGTGGCTCCAAACATCACAGCCCTCGTAGGACCTCTGCTAGGCGCTAGACTCATAAGCCTAGCGGGAGGCCTAGAGAAGCTAGCCAGGCTACCGGCAAGCACAATACAAGTACTGGGAGCGGAGAAAGCCCTATTCAGAGCCCTAAGAACCGGCGGGAGGCCTCCCAAGCATGGAATCATATTCCAGTACCCCGACATACACAGGAGTCCGAGATGGCAGAGGGGCAAGATAGCGAGGGCCCTAGCCGCGAAGCTCGCCATAGCGGCTAAGGTGGACGCTTTTAGCGGTAGATTCATCGGAGACAAGCTACGGGAGGAGCTCAGGAAGAGGATAGAGGAGATCAAGAAAGTCTACGCCAAACCGCCTAAGAGGAAGCCAGAACCCTCAAAGCCAGCTGTAGGAGCAGGGAAGCCTCCCAAGAAGGGAAGAGGTAGGAGGCCCCCTAAGAAGGGAAGACGTGGTAGAGGCAGGGCCAGGAGGTGATTGCGATGGAGGTAGTAAGAGTAGAGGAGCACCCCAGGTGGAAGGGAGTCTATATAGTGGAGCTTGAGGACGGCAGTCTACGGATCGCAACCAAGAATCTAGTGCCGGGACAGAGGGTGTATGGAGAGAGGTTATTCCACTATGGCGGTGTCGAATACAGGGAGTGGAACGCGTACAGGAGCAAGCTAGCCGGAGCTCTACTAAAGGGCCTAGAAGAATTGCCCGTGAAGGAGAACGACAGGCTACTGTATCTGGGCATAGCAAGTGGAACCACCGCGAGCCACATAAGCGATATAGTCGGTCCTGGCGGTAGAATCTATGGAGTCGAGTTCGCCCCCAGGGTTATGAGAGACCTCATACTAGTCGTGAGGGAGAGGAGGAACATATACCCGATACTAGGTGATGCCAGGTTCCCGGAGAGGTACAGGCATCTAGTAGAGGGTGTAAACGGGCTATACGCCGACGTAGCACAACCCGACCAGGCATCGATAGTGGCTAGGAACGCCCTATTCTTCCTACAAGACGGCGGATACCTACTCCTCGCGATCAAGGCTAGAAGCATCGATGTCACCACCGAGCCAAGCGAGGTATACAGGCAGCAGATAGAGACCCTGATTAAGGCGGGCTTCGAGATAAAGGACGTTGTACACCTAGACCCATTCGACCGTGACCACGCGATGATATATGCAAGGTATAGGAGAGGCTAGCTGGAGTGGCTGGCGAGCTACGGAAGTACGTTGAGAAGAAGTACAGGGAAGAGCTAAGAAGGCTGTCGAGCTACTGGCCCGCCGAGTATCTAACTCTGAGAGAGCTGAGAGACGGAAAGAGGCTGGTGAAGCTCCAGACCGGCGAGACACACGCCCTAGCCGAAGACGAGGTTAAGAGGCTCCTAGATGCCGTACCTTTCTACTTCCACGACCTAGTTAAGATACCGATAACCCTGAGGTACGAGAAGGTAGGCGGCGTGGCCAGGTATAGAGTCCTAGGTGATAGATGGCAGAGGAGGCTAGTCGAGATACTCCTCACGGGAAACTACTCCTACAGGGGCCTGGAAGAGTTGAGCGTGGAGGAATTCATACGCCTCCTGAGGATGTATAAGAGCCTCGTGTTCGTCTCGGTCACACTATAAATCCGAGAACGTGCCAGCGGCGGAGTATAGGAATCTACCTCAAATTTAAGCGCCTCCAATGGTATAGTGGGTTTGGGTAGGGTCTACCAACCGCGGAGGCTAGCGCCCTTGGCTAACTATCTGAAGGGAGCTGAAAAGGTAAAGGTAGAGGAGATAGAGACGCTCCTCTATAGGGAGTGGGCAGAGAAGAAGGCCCTGATAGAAGAGGAGATTAACAGGGTAGTCAATACCCAGATGAACGAGGCAGAGCTCATCGACGTTGCCAAGTACATCTCGACAGGCGGTAAAAGGTTCAGGGGGTTTCTCACCCTCCTAACAGCCGAGGCACTGGGAGGGAAGCTCGACGACGCTCTCGACGCGGCCGTGGCCATTGAACTCGTCCAGGCAGCTAGCCTGGCGCTAGACGATATAATTGACAAGGACCAGCTCAGGAGGGGCCGTGCAGCGGCTTGGATAGTTCACGGTCTCCCGAAGACGATTCTATCCAGCCTGCTCTTCATCCCTGTATCCCAGAGGATCGTCGAGAAGCTCGGGTTCAGGGCGATCTTCCACGTGATACGTGCCTGGGAGGCTACCGTGAGGGGAGAAATACTAGACTCGCTGCTCCCAGAGCTAATCCCGGCCTCTCGGTATATAGAGTTGTGCAAGCTCAAGACTGGGAGCTTGTTCAAGCTATCGACTATTCTCGGGGCGATAAGCGCCAGGGTCCCCTCAGCGGTTGAGAAGGCTATGGGAGAATACGGTGAACTCCTAGGGATACTGTACCAGGTGGCCGACGACGTCGCAGACTACTACAACTACAAACTGGGATTAAGAAACCTGGAGCCAGGTATAAGACATTTCGAGAAATGGGCGCTTACAAAGGGAGACGACCCCGTGGAGGTTGGCCTAAGATACCTCCAAGACCGGTTGGCCGAGGCAGAGAGGGTGCTCGACACCGTAGAGTTCAAAAACGACAAGTCGATAATCCTATACTTCATACCAAAGTTTATGGTCGAGAAGATGCTCGCAGAAGCCGGGCTTAAGCTAAAGCCCGATCGAGGCCAATAACCGGGTATCCGGGGGAAATACCTTAAACCCTCCAATCCACATCCAAACAGGACTGGAAGCCGGGGTGGCCGAGCGGTCTAAGGCGGCGGGCTGCAGTGGTGCCGTCCGCAGCCCATCGTAGATACCCGTTCGTTCCCGGGTTCGAATCCCGGCCCCGGCTCCAACGAGGGAAAAGCCTTATACCCTCCCTGGGACAATTGATGGACTCGGACCGGCCGTAGCTCAGCGGTAGAGCGCCCGGCTGTAGTGAGACACGGGCGGCGTGTGGGAGTCCCCCAGTGGTGGGGGGCTCTTGCAGAAACCGGGTGGTCCGGGGTTCGATTCCCCGCGGCCGGACCACCCTCATTTCCTGGGGACCGTCTCTGCGGTCCCTCGCAAAGGCTTTTCAGGGGAAGGACTAGCTAGGCTGTAGGTTGGGTTTCCCCGTGTTATCCTAGGTATTCTGGGCGTTCTTCGCTTCCGTCGGTCTCATCGTTCGCTTCCAGCGTCTCTACTATCTTGTCGACGTATTCTCGGAACTCGTCTAGTACGCCTATCTCTTCGGCTCTCTCAAGGGCTATTGACGCCATTTTAATAGCGTTGTCTAGGTGTATTTCATCGATGTCGTTGGGCCAGTTTCTCAGCGCTAGTTCAAGGCCGTAGCTGGCTCTATATAAGGGGGCTAGTATCCGCGCCTTCGTCTTGTTATCGAGGCTCGACCACTTAGGTGTGCATTGGAAGAGGAAGCCGGATTCTATGAGGCTCTTCGTCAAGAGCACCTTGGCTGTCTGGGTCGAGTCCGCTAACTCTGCCGCGGTATTTAGCCTAACTAGTTCTATCACGGTTGTCGGATCTTCGCATATCCGCTTCCTCTTCTCCAATAGATATTCCCTTAGATCGCTGTCGATCATTTCAAGGTACTCTTCTAGTAGGCTCTCCGCTTCCTCTAGGGTCTCGGTCCAGTATAGTTCTTGGATGACTTTTCGGAACGCCTCGTTCACCGGGTTGGCCATGGCCCGACAGCTCCCGTGCTTGTCTACTGGGACTGGGGGTTTAGGGCTTATATTTGGTGTATCTAGGCTTCGCCGAGAGACCTTTCCAGCAGACGGGTCAACTTCTCCCTCGTCGACAGGTCTATTAGGAAGGCCTTGGTGTCATCGGTCAACCTACGGGCAACGTCGGCTTTATGCCTGACGCCAGGAGCCAATGCCTCGGGTAGATCCAGGCTCCGCAATGCTAGATATATCGCCTCCATTATCTCGTAGTACCTCCACGCACGGTCATAGATCCTCCTCCTGATGTCCTCTAGTACAAGCCTCCTCAGTTCGCCTACAACGTCGCCAAGCCCCTGGAGGTATGGAGTGGGCGGGATTCCGAGGTCTTCATAGCCGGGTATGTCCTGTCCAGTGACTATCCTGTATAACACTATGGCTTCAACATATTCGCTCAACGCGTTGTAAGCCATGCCAGAATAGTAGAGTTCCGGGAACGGCTTGACTAATGCGAGGAAGCCGGAGGCGGCCTCCTCCAGCATCCTAATGTATTCCTCGGCCCTGGCTAGATCGCCCTTCTGGATCTCTGTTATAGCCCAGCCGGAATACTTGATCACATCCCTGGACGCCTTGATAGCCTTCTCCCTAACCTCGTCGCGGACTGAGAGGAACTCCCTGGCCCTCTCAACCTCCTCTGCAACACGCCTCCTATAATCCACGTTAGCCAAGCGGCTACACCTCCAGGAGTCATCGGCGTCCCGTTAAAGGGTATATGACCTGGCACCCATAGAGGACCAGGACGGTGGAATGCTGTGGAATGCGTTGAGGTATCGGCGCCGAGCCACGTCCACGTCGGCAACATCGATATTCATGGAGGCCTCGGTAGACTCTATGGAACCCTTGGGTTTGCACTGGAAGAGCCCAGGCTAAGGATCCGACTGTGCTCCTCGCACGCGGATACAAGCGTTAGGGGAAGCAAGCGGATCGAGTTCGAGAGGTACCTCAAGCTATTCGCCAAACGCTACAACCTCAACTTCGAGGCCGAGGTCCTTGAAGAGATACCGGCCCACGTCGGCCTAGGTTCCACAACTCCCATAGCCCTGTCCATAGGCTACGCCACAGCACTACTATCAGGTCGTGAACCCGTTCTAGAAGAGATAGCCGCCCTTACCGGTAGATCCATGATAAGTGGATTGGGCTTCTACACGTTCAAGACCGGCGGGTTCATTGTAGACGGCGGGTTCAAGCCTGGGTCTAAGAGGGTCCCTCCGCTACTCTTCCGCATCCCCATGCCCAGATCCCTCTCCATAATATACGCTGTCCCCGCTAGACCTGTCCCCGAGATACTGGAGCTTAAGGCTAGGGAGGACACGGTACTCCAGGAAATGCCCCCTATGGATGAAGAGATGGCGATGAGGAACGCCAGGATATTGGCAATGGGGATATTGCCGGCGGCCGCTGAGGGCGACTGGAGGGAGCTAGGCGGGTACCTCTATAGGCTCAATAGGGGGCTAGGTGAGTATTGGGCCTCTAGGCAAGGCGACGTCTACTGTTGCAGCGAAGTAGACGAGATTGTTGACTACTTCGTTAGAGGTGGCGCATTCTGCGCGTGCCAGAGCAGCTGGGGGCCCACGGTCTACGCACTAGTCCCGAGTAAGAGGAGGGACCCTCTTTACCACGGTCTAACTAAGCTGCTGGAAAAGCTGGGAGGAGGAATACACGGCGCCACCAGCGTAGATAATGATGGAGCCCGCGTGGTGTTGAGACGTGGCTAGAGTCCTGGGCATAGACCCCGGCACCGGGTCCATGGACCTGCTAGCGCTCGACGACTCCACGATGAAGGTCCTCTTCGAGGAACCCATCCCCCGCGCAGAGATCACCGCGGACCCTGGAATCTTAATCGACCGTGTAAAGAGTCTAGCCAAGGATCTCGGTCTAGATGCTATAGCGGCTCCCTCAGGCTACGGCCTACCCCCTAGGCCTCCCAGCGAGTCCCTAGTCGACTATATTCTTGAAGCCACCTTCGTCAACAGGCGTGACATGGAATCAACCCACCAGATCCATGGGCTAAGGAAGGTTATGCTTGAACTGACAAAACTCGACATCCCAGTATTCTTCACACCGGGAGTAGTCATGCTCGGGACCGTTCCCCGCCATAGGAAGATAAACAAGATAGACATGGGTACGGCGGATAAAGTCTTCACAGTGGCAGCCGCGTTGAGGGCTGAGGTCGAACACTACGGCTCTAGCTTGAGTGATGCGTCGTTTCTAGTAATAGAGTCTGGACTAGCTTATAACGCTGTTCTAGCAGTCGATAGCGGTAAGATCGTTGATGGTGTTGGGGGGACCCTTGGCGGTCCCGGTTTCCTGGGCCTCGGAGGTATGGATGCAGAGACCGCCTATGTATTGTCTTCTCTGGAACCAGGCTTTTCTAGGAAGAGGCTGTTTGAGGGGGGCATTTCATACCTTTGTGGGACCCGGGATTTAGCCGGGTTCGAAGAAGCCTTTAGCAGTGGAGTAGAGTGTGCAGGTGATGCGGTCAGGGCACTGGCGGAGTCGATAGTGAAAGATGTGTTCCAGCTTTTGCCGGTGTTTAGGGCTAGGCCCAGGAGGGTTTACGTTAGCGGCAGGCTGTTCAGCTCGTTGGTAGGCGGTGTCCTTAAGTCTAGGATAGAGGAGGCACTGGAGAGGTATAGGGTAAATGCTGAGGTTGTCCCGGTGCCGCGACTTGGTTCTCGTACCAAGGAGGGCGCCACTGGTGCTGCGATCCTTGCGAGCGGCTATATCGGTGGCCGTTACAAGTGGGTGGTCGACTCGCTTGAACTCTTTAATGCTAGCGGCTCGATATTCGACTACATACTCCTAAGCGGAATCTCCGAGGGGGCTAAGGATTATTTTAGGAGTATCGGACGAGATATATTATAATACCCTCTACGTGTCCCAAGCCATCGAGGGGTGGATAGGGTAGTGTCTGCAACGCCCGTAAGGAAGCTGGACGTGTATGATCCGGTGACTCCGCCTGTGTGTACTAGCTGTGGCCGTATAATACACCCGAATGAGAGGGCTACGGTCTTCGTCTGCCCCAACTGCGGCATAGCAGTTATTAGGAGATGCTCTAGGTGTAGAGCCCAGGGAGCACCTTATACGTGCCCCAACTGCGGGTTCACGGGGCCCTAGGAGGGTGGAATGGATGGCTAGAGTGGCAGTGGTCATGAAGGTATTACCCAGCTCGGTCGAGATCACTCCACAGCAGTTGCTTGAGAAGATCAAAGAGACTCTACCAAGCGACTACCAGATCATGGGTAGTGGGGAAGAGCCCATAGCTTTTGGCTTGAAAGCGCTCAAAGTCATCATATCAATCCCCGAGGAGACCGAGGGAGGCACCGAGAAGCTAGAGGAACTCATCAAGAGCATAGACATAGTCGAAGAGGTAGAAGTTGAGACAGTGCACAGGCTAAGCTAGACTCCAGTCCTAGGAACACCAGCCCGGCAATTTTGAATCTCCCTTTATAGCCGTCTGTTGGAACACTAGATTCTACTAGGGAGTACAACAGCTACGAGGTGCCTGCTGGATTGGCAGAAGCGTCAAGAGAAGAGAGGAAGAAAGAACTTCTCCTGAGAGTCGAGGAGTCTAGGAACAGGGATACAGGGAGGAAGAGGGTCAGAATAGACATACAGACGATGAAGGAGCTCGGCCTCCGGCCCGGCGACATTGTTGAGATTGAGGGTAAGAGGAAGACTGTGGCGATCGTATGGCCTGGCCTGCCCGAGGACACTGGGAGGAACATTATCAGGATGGACGGCATCTTGAGGAAGAGTGCTGGAGTAAACGTTGGAGACAAGGTAATAGTCAGGAAGGCAAACGTGCAGCCAGCGGTCAAGGTAAAGCTAGCACCGGTCAGCCAATCCTCCGTCATAGACGAGGGCTTCAAGAGATACATAAAGAGGAGGCTCCTCGGAATACCAGTGGTGGAGAGGGACATAATCCAGATCCCCGTGTTAAGCCAGGGGATACCCTACACCGTAGTAGTGACAAAACCGCGGGGACCCGTCATAATAACCGAGAAGACCGCCATAGAGGTACTCAACAAACCCCTCAGCCCAGGCCAGGTGCCACGAGTGTTCTACGAAGACATAGGCGGCCTATCTAGCGTGATCGAGAGGGTTAGAGAACTCATAGAGCTGCCATTAAGGCATCCCGAACTCTTCGCTAGACTAGGTATCGAGCCTCCTAAGGGTGTTCTCTTGTATGGTCCCCCGGGTACTGGTAAGACCCTCCTCGCTAAAGCTGTTGCAACCGAAAGCGACGCCTACTTCATCGCCATTAATGGCCCTGAGATTATGAGTAAGTTTTATGGTGAGAGCGAGCAGAGGCTTAGGGAGATCTTCAAGGAGGCCGAGGAAAACGCGCCAAGCATAATATTCATAGACGAAATAGACGCAATAGCACCGAAACGGGATGAGGTCGCTGGAGAAGTCGAGAGGAGGGTCGTAGCCCAGCTCCTCGCATTAATGGATGGGCTGTCGACGCGGGGCCAAGTTATAGTCATCGCCGCTACCAACAGGCCTAACGCGATAGACCCGGCTCTGAGGAGGCCCGGCCGGTTCGACAGGGAAATCGAGGTCCCCTTGCCAGATAAGCAGGGCCGGCTGGAGATCCTGCAGATCCATACTAGGCACATGCCTCTAGCTGATAATGTGGACCTAGAGATGCTGGCTGAGATAACGAAGGGCTATACGGGGGCGGACCTAGCCGCACTAGTAAGAGAAGCAGCGATGCATGCCCTCCGAAGGTATCTGCCCGAGATTGACATTGAAGAAGAGAGGATACCGGTCGAGATATTGGAGAAGATGGTCGTGAAGATGGAGGACTTCATGGCTGCATTCAAGGAGATCACGCCCAGCGGGCTACGAGAGATCCAGGTCGAGATACCAGAAGTCCACTGGGACGATATAGGTGGGCTGAAAGAGGCTAAGATCGAGCTGAGGGAGACCGTCGAGTGGCCCCTGAAATACCCCCACTCGTTCGCCAGGCTCGGTATTAAGCCTCCTCGTGGTATTCTTTTGTTTGGTCCTCCTGGTACTGGTAAGACTCTTCTCGCTAAGGCTGTTGCGACTGAGAGTGGGGCTAACTTCATAGCGGTGAGAGGCCCAGAAGTACTAAGCAAATGGGTAGGAGAAAGCGAGA
>WWDN01000100.1:0-7177 GCA_035615875.1 Thermodiscus sp.
ATATCCAGCCCAGGATGGGCCAAGTGGGCCTGGTCCACCTTCTTCTCAGCCTTCAACGCGGAAGCCACGAGCATGGTCTACGCCTACAGCGGCTTCAACCCGCCCAAGGTCCTGGAGTTCATAACAGAGTACGGGGTGAACACCCTCTGCGCGCCCCCAACCGTGTGGAGGATGTTCATCCTTGAAGACCTGGAACGCTACAACTGGGACAATCTACGCGAGGCTGTCAGCGCCGGGGAGCCCCTTAACCCCAAGGTCATAGAGACGGTGAAGGAGAAGACCGGGGTGACTATAAGAGAGGGCTATGGCCAGACCGAGACGACTCTGCAGATAGGCTACTTCCCAGGCCTAGAGGTCAAGCCAGGCTCCATGGGTAAACCAGCTCCAGGCTACGATATAGTACTGGTCGACCCCGAGGGCAACCCCGTGCCGGTCGGCGAGGACGGGCAGATAGCCATTAGGATAGAGCCAGAGAGGCCCCTGGGGTTGATGAAGGGATACGACGACCCCCGAGAAGAACAGGAGCGTGTTCAGGCAGGGGCTCTACTGGACCGGCGACGTCGCCATGATGGACCAGGACGGCTACCTATACTTCGTGGGCAGAGCCGACGACGTCTTCAAGAGCAGCGACTACAGGATCAGCCCCTTCGAGGTCGAGAGCGAGCTGATAAAGCACCCGGCGGTCGCGGAGGTGGCGGTGGTGCCGAGCCCGCACCCCATAAAGTGGACCGTGCCGAAGGCCTTCATCGTGCTCAAGCCAGGCTACAAGCCGAGCCCCGAACTGGCTAGAGACGTCTTCGAATTCGCCCGTAAGAACATGGCGCCCTACAAGAGGCCCAGGATAATAGAGTTCGTAGACCAGCTACCGAAGACCATAAGCGGGAAGATAAGGAGGGTCCAGCTGAGGCGGATAGAGAAGGAGAGGAGGGAGCGGGGAGAGAAGGGAGAACACGAGTTCTTCGAAGAGGAGTTCTTCCCCAAGAAGTAGAGGGAGGGACCCCTCTCAACCCCTTCCTCTATCTTTCCATCCATGGCCCATGCATCCACGAGCCTGGCCCCACTCCCCCATGGGAGAGCCATGCATGCCCTCGGGGCACTCCATTTGCATGGCGGTCGCCACGATCGTGTTGTTAACCGAGACCTTGTACCCCTTTACCACCACCTGGCGATCCACCATATACACGGGATGAGTATATATCGCCGTGTCCCCGCCATGCCTCTCCAGGTAACCCCGCAGGTGCCCGCCCATAACCACGTTATAGACCCTGCCCTCGGGAGTCCTAACGACCAGGACGGGGACCCTGAAGCCGTCCTCCTCCACGAACCCGTGGCTGACAACTACACCCCTCAGCTCAACGTACCCCTCAACCGCCGCGACACCAGCGACTCCCGAGACGAACCCGGGAGCCTCCCCCAGGCCAGCTCTGTCCTCTATGCAGAGGAGCTCGTCGGCCTGGAAGGGGTAGGCTATGTAGGCTAGAGTCGAAGCAACAATTATCAGGGTAATCGATAGTAAAAAATAGTGTCTCGGCTCCAAGCCCTCCCGGCACCCCCAGCTCCTATCCGGGCCGCCAGGGACCCTCTTATGGATGCATGTAGTACATCGGGCTTGCCAGGTCTAGGCCCAGCGCGTGTATCGACACCGCCACGGCCCTACCGCTATACGCGGGGCCAGCGGGGGTCTCCACTGTTATAGCCGGGTTCTCGCCGCTTGCAAGGGTCTCGGCTAGTTTCTCTACTAGCCAGAACCCGCTCACCAGGTACCCGTTGCTGGCGTCGACGTACCTGGGGAGTACTACTACATCGTAGGTCGCCCCCGACCCGTCAACCATCCTTATAATGCCAGTCCCGGCGTCTACGTCGACTATGCTCCCAGAGATCTCTGTTAGATTATGTATTCCGTGTCGGTAGCCGTTTGGCCCCATGTGCTCCTCCATCTCCTCGGCCCCAGGACAGTGTTCGTAGCCCTCATAGCCTCGGCCGTAGCCTGCTCCCATGGCGCCCATCATTGGGCCGTGCATTCCACCCCTGTATCCGGCTTGGCGCCCGGTCCACGTGCCCTCGTCCTCGCCTTCTCCATGGGCGTACACGGATAGCGCCGCGGCGACTGCTCCAAGCGACAGGGCTAAAACAACCGTAGTGATTATTATTTTACGGGTTATGCCTTCCACACTGCATCACCTCAAGGAATACAAGCGAGGATTAATAATATATAAGGCAGACTCACTAATGGTGAGTCCCACTCTTTAAGCCCCAACCCCCGGAGAGAGGGACCCTCCCGGGACTAGTAACCCGGTATATGGATGGTGACGGAGCCATAATAGCCGCGACCACGATCTCGATAGCGCTCTTCACGCTGGAGCTGGCAGGCGCCATAGGATTCACAGCCATAGCAGTAACAATATACAACATAGCCAGGCTCCTCAAGTCACCCCGACTGGAAGAGGCCACTCTAGCCTTCTCACTACTAGCCCTATCCCAGTACCTAATGGCGGCAAGCACACTGGTAGACAGGCCAGCCCTCTCGACCTCGCTCTACGTGGCATCGGGCACGGCAGCAGCCCTAGGCTTCTACCCCCTAGGCCACCGCCCAGCCACGAACAGCAGGGTCGAGGGAGCCTGGGCTATACTGGCGACAGCCTACAAGGCCCTGATAGCAGTTCCAGACGTGGCCGCAGGGATCCTGGGGTTCAGAGCCGGGGCCCAGGCCTCGGGACCCTCTAGGATATTGGTGTCGCTCGCCGCCTCCACCTTCCTAGCCAGGGGCCTGGTAATCGCCTCCACCGTATTCAACCCAAGCCTAAACCTGGTGTACGCGTCGCTCATGCTCGTGGAATCCATGAGGGCGGCCTTCGCCGCGTCACTGCTAGCCCTGTATCTCAAGGGTGCAACCGGCCATGCGCAAAAGGAGGTCTAGACTCCTCATAATACACGATATACTGGGACACCTCCTGGCCAACGGCGGCGAGGACTACGCCACCAGGATCGCCACCGCCACGGGCCTAGCCTATGATAGGCTGAGCAGCCTGCTGGAGGACCTAGAGGATAAGGGTATAGTGGAGGTGTACGAGGAGGATAATAGGAGGCTCGTCAAGATAACCAGGCGCGGGGTAGAGCTCTACGAGCACATATCAAGGCTAGCAGGAGTCATCAGGGACTTCGGGCTCGACATCTAGAGGTAGCCCAGGGAGCGGAGGCGCTCCTTGACCTTCTCCTCGTCCTCGGGGCTCAGCCCCGCCTCGCCCTCTCCCTCGCTGGTGACCTCCTCTATTAGGAACTCGATGAGTTCCTCGACAGAGTTGAAGCCGCCCTGCTCCTCTATGAACTTCCTAGCCTTCTCGTAGACCTCCTTCCTTATCTCAACCGTAACCTTCTCCTCGGCCATAACAACCATCCTCTCCAGGTAGTCTACCTTCAATAACCTGCTCGTCATTGGAATAAAAGCGTTTGCAGGTGCCTCCTCACCTGGTGTATGGGTATCTCCCCCATATCGCCTGGCGAGAGGGTCCCCTCGGGGTCGTACACCGCGTACACTCCGAGCCAGTCGTGGACCGCGTCGTCGGGCCCCCTATCGTTCTCCGGGAGGTAGTTGCTCGGCCACCCTATCGTGCCGGCGGGCCTCCACCACAAGTCGTCGAGATACACCATCAGGTCGGGCGCGTCCCCCCGGACCTCCGGGAAGAGCTCGCCCGGCCTATAGGCGGCGTTACTCCACTGCTCCCCGCTGGGGCCCTTTATAGCCATTATATCCTTCTTCAACTGCTTGACGGTCTCGTCAAGGTACTTCCCCTCGACTATACCGTTCTTCTCCCTGCCCTTCAGGTTTATGAAGACCCTGGAGTAGTAGCCTCCCCAGGCCCATGCTATTGTACGGCTCCAGTCTATCATCTCCTCCCTGAGGTCGCTTCCAGCCTCTACACTCCTGTACTCGGGCTTGAGGCTGAGGTATCCCTCCTCTACTAGCCATTGGTTTATGGTGAAGGCTCCCTTCATCGCCTTTATGCCGTGGTCGCTCACGACGACCACTATGGTATCTCTCGGCAGCCTCTTGTGCAGCTTCTCGAACCACTCGTCTATCCTCCTGTAGATGCCCGGTATGACCCTGCTGTACTCCTCGTGGGCCTCATACCTTGGGTGGCTCTCGTCGAAGTACTTCCAGAAGGCGTGGTGCGCCCTGTCAACCGTTATCTCGACGTACGTGAAGAGGTCCCACTTCTTCCTAGTAGCTAGGTACTCCACCTGCCTCAGGTGGTTCTCAAGCATGCGCTCCAGGTCCCTCGCGACCCTCGACTTGTCGTGGCTCCTGTAGGTGACGTCGAATATAGTGGGGCCCGTGGCTGACTCCAGCTCTCGCTTGAGCCATGGCGGGAACGTGTAGGGCTTATCCGGGCCCGGCGTGGTGAAGTCCGTCACCATGAACCCGTTGAGGGGTTTGGGCGGGTATGTGGGGGGTACACCGTACACTCCAGCCCGTAGCCCCCTCCTGCTGGCCTCCTCCCACAGAGTAGGGTACTTGATGTACCTGCTATTCACTATGTAGTAGTTGAACTCGCCGGGCTTCCTATGCCTAAACCCATACACACCAAGCTCTCCCGGCGTCTTGCCCGTGAACATGACCATCCACGCCGGCACGGTTATCGGGGGGTGGCTGGTCCTCATGAGCCACCGCTGGCTGTCCCCTACTAGGCTCCTCAGGTATTGGAATCCGCCGCCGTCCATCCCCTCGTAGAGTACCCTCGGCGGGAGGGAGTCGAGCCCGAGTATGAAGAGCCTCCTAGGCATCCTCCAGCGCCTCCTAGAGGGTCCCTCCAGGGCTGTCCTCGGTTATGAATGGATTCGGGTGGCGTAGTATGACCTCCGCCACCTCGGGCCGCATCATGTACTCCGGGGGCCTCACACCCTCCATTATCATCCTCCGAAGCCTTGTCCCGCTTATCCTCACCCTGTACTCCTCCGGGTGTGGGCATATCTTCTCGTTGACCATCTGCCCGCACTTCCGGCAGTAGAAGGCTTCCCTGACGAATAGCGGGGTTATGCCTAGGTCTGGGAACTCCCTGAATATGTCCCAGGCCTCGTAGGGCCCGTAGTAGTCTCCTACCCCGGCGTGGTCCCTCCCGACTATGAAGTGGGTCGCGCCGAAGTTCTTCCTGACAATGGCGTGGTGGACAGCCTCCCTGGGCCCGGCGTACCTCATCTCCATCCTCAGGACACTCAACACCACCACATCCCTTGGATAGTAGTGTTTTATGAGGGCCTTGTAGGCCTCCACTATAACCTCATCCCTATAATCCCCGGGCTTCTTCCAGCCAACCAACGGGTTGATGAAGAGCCCATCCGTGAACGTGAGCGCCGCTTTCTGCACGTACTCGTGGCCGGTGTGGGGCACGTTCCTAGTCTGGAATGCTGCTATCGTCTTCCAACCCTTCGCGTTGAAGAGCACACGGGTCTCCTTAGGCCACAGCCTCGTGTGCTCGAAGGGCTCCGGGGGGTCCGCGAGGAGGTCGATGGGGCCCCCGATCAGTAACTCCTTCCTCGCCATCGTCTTCCTGACTCCGGGGTGGGCGGGGTCCCTGGTCTTGTAGATGCTCTGGGCGTACTCCTCCTTGTCCCATCTGTAGATCTCCTCGACCCTCATCAACGCTATGACTCTTCCATTATAGGATAGGGCTACGTCATCTCCCTCCACAACGCCCTTTAGGGCGTCTGGGTCGGCGTCAAGGATTATCGGGATTGTCCATGGCAGGTCGTTGGAGAGCCTCATCTGGGATACAACATTGATGTAGTCCTCCTGCACCATGAAGCCCTCCAGGGGGCTGTAGACGCCGTGCGCTATGTTTGCAGCGTCGGCCGCCAGACTGGCTGAGAGGTCTATCCCGGCTAGCTCCCTGGCCTCCTCAAGGAGCCTCTCCCTACGCCTGCCGGACACGGTCCTGTCTACTAGCCTGCCTCCATGCGGCCTGGAAACCATCCCATGCACCCCTATATGTATCCCAGTTTCTTGAGCCTCTCTATGATCGCCCTCTTCTCCTCCTCGCTCACGGCCTCGCTCCTCAGCTTCTCCTCCTCCATCTCGGCTATGACCTCCCTCAGGATGTATGTGACGAACTGGGAGACGCTTGTGAAGCCGGTGTCTTCTATCAGCTTGCGTATCCTCTCGTATAGCGTGACGGGTATTGACACGGTCGTGTACCCTGTCTTCTTGGACAACTCCGTGCTACACCCTGGAGGGTACCGTTGGAGGCCATGGTTAATTAAATTTAATTAATCGACCGGCTCCGCGGTGTGCCTCTTGGAGGGCATGGAAGGTCGTGGATCATGCAATCATGTGGATGCTGACAGGGCTGATAGCAGGCTTCCTAGACTACACCTTTGCAGTGGGCTTCGGCCTCATCGCAAGCCTCATACTCGTACTCTCCACCGGAGCAGACCCGAGGACAGTCGCTGGCACCGCGGCGCTAGCACAGGTACTACTAGCCCTCGTAGCCACAGGCTACCATAACCGGTCTGGAAACATAGATCCAAGCGTCAGGAGCAGGGCCAGGCTCCTCTCATTGTTCGCGGCGGCGACGATAGCCGGGGGACTCGCCACCTCCATAGCCGTGGCCGGCGTTAAACGGCACTACATAGAGCTAATCTACCCCTTCTCACTAATACTACTAGCATTATTCATAATATACGACGGCGTCTCTAATAACCGCGAGGGGTGGCATGGAGGCCCCAATGGGAGACTGCTTGTTATCGGTACAGGCCTGCTCTCGGGAGCCTACAAGGCCCTCATAGGCGGTGGTTACAGTGTGCTAGTCGTATTGCTCCAGAAGCGGATCGGAGTAGACTTGAGGAGCGGCATAGCGCTGGCCCCCCTACTCAAAGCCCCGTCATTCCTGCTAATCGGGGTAACTTACCTCCTGGCGGGATTCGTGCAGCTGGAAAACCTAGCCGCGCTAACAATTGGGGCGCTAGCCAGCCTACCACTATCAGCGGCAACCCTCGGAAGGCTAGGCCACTCCAGGAACATAGAGCTAGTAACAGCGGCGATACTCCTGGCAGCAGGCCTCCTCAAGCTAGCACTCCAATCAACGATAATAACACAGCCCTAGAATACTCCCCGGGGGAGACCGGTGTCGAGGTATGAAGCAGGTGAAATGCACCGACAAGGGGCTGTCTCTTATACACATCT
>WWDN01000101.1:0-5701 GCA_035615875.1 Thermodiscus sp.
ATATCCCCCTCTCCAGGCTGGTAGCGCCCATCTTCGACAGGAAATAGGGCGTGGTGAAGTACCCTGATCTCATCGGAGTTATATCGCTCAGCAGTTGCCCGGCGAAGCTGGCCATTACGACCTTCAGGGTAGGAGGACGCTCACCGGAGCTTGCTATGGAGAATTGCAGGGCTAGCGCCACGAATATGGAGGCTAGTATGTATAGGAGCATCGAGGAGAGGAAGTACTTGGTGTTTATATTGGAGAGGGTCGCGGCGATCTCGTGGGGATCGCCTATCTTGTATAGGACTATGAGGATTACGAGGCTGACTATGAGGTATTTTACGTTAAGCCTGACGCCGCTGGTGCTCACTCGTTTCTCCTCCTCCAGGCCTCGAACCGGAGCTTTACGAGGGCCTTGGCTTGCCTGAACGCTATGCCTGGGATCTTGGCTGGCTTGTAGACTCTCGTGTCGCCTGTGGGTCTCGGCCTGTGCTCTATTGGGATCTCTATGGTCTTGTAGCCTTTGAGGTGGGCCTTTATGGTGAACTCGGTCCAGAAGCTCTCGACCATGTACTTGAATTCCGAAGCCACATCCCGGGCCACGCTAGTCTTCGCGAGCCTAAAGGGCGATGTCATATCCTTCACATACCATAGCCAAAAGGCTATCTTAGACATGGACTGGAACGTAGCCGACATTAGCTTGCGGAACCAGTTATCGTTGCGTTTAACCCTCCTGCCAACAACGATATCGTACTTGTCCTTGTACTCCCAGAGCTTCCAGAAGTCACCTGGGTTGTACTGGCCGTCGCTATCCATAAACAACACGTACGGCGCCCTCACGAGCTTCAACCCGTCTATTATGCCGTAGGCGTAACCCTTCCTCTCATCGGACAGTATAGCTCTTAGGGGTATCTCTTTGCTCAACTGTTTTATCACGTCCTTGGTTCCATCGCTGCTACCGTCTTCACTAATCACTATCTCCCCGTCTATCTTAGAGAGGATCTTCTCATGGATCTCGGCGACTACGTCGGCTATAAGGTCGGCTTCATTGTGGACGGGGAGCAGAACCGAGACCAACGGCCTCTCCACGTTGACGGTATCGATAATCTCCTCGCTAGCCATCGGGTCTCTCCCGCGCTATACCCTATCTCTCCCTCTCCATCAAGACCTTCTCATCCACGTAACCCTTCCTCTCATGGGTCTTCACGTACCACTCTATAGTCCTCCTAAGCCCCTCCTCCAGCGTCACCTTCGGCTCGTACCCGATCATTCTCCTGGCCTTGGTTATATCGAGCCCCCTGCTTATCACACCTACAGGCTTGCTCTTGTCGAATACAAGCTTGCTGGGACGCCAGCCCATTATCTTGAATATCAGCTCTGCTATGTCCTTGATCTTGTACTTGACTCCTGTACCCAGGTTCAGGGGGGTTCCATCGTCTATCTTCTCGGCGGCGAGTATGAGGCCGTCGACAATGTCGGAGACGTATGTGAAGTCCCTCTCCTGTTCTCCATCACCCCAGATAATGTAGGGGTCCATGCGCTCGAAGGCCTTGTAGATTAAGGCTATTATGGCGTGGGTCTCATTCTCCCTGGGCCCGTACACCGTTACGAAGCGTAGGTTGGCGCCTTTGAGCCCGTACTGTTTTATGAAGGCTATCAGCTGCGCCTCCCCCATGAGCTTGGACCAGCCGTATAGCTCGTCGGCGCTTAGATAATCGTCTAGCTTGAAGGGATCACTGTCCTCCTCCTTAATCAGGTAGTCACGGTACTCGTCTGTCTGTAGCTTTGGCGGGTAGACGCAGGCGCTGCTCGCGTAGACGACCTTCTCGACACCAGCCTTTAGGCTCGCCTCGAAGGTTCGATGGTCTATGGCGAATATCGATGCTACATCTGCTGGATGCGTCGCTATGTACCCCCTCCCACCGTGTACGGCTGCTAGGTGGAATACCATCTCGTTGTCTTTCAAGGCCTTGACTATCTTGTCGAAGTCCTCATACTCCAAGTCCATCCTGATTATGTTGATTTTATCCTTGCTCTCAGCTAGGTTCTCCATTTTGCCGCTGCTGAAGTTGTCTATGACCGTCACCTTTGCTCCTAGCTCTACGAGTTTGTCGACGAGGTGGCTTCCGATAAAGCTTGCGCCGCCAGTCACTACGACCGGCTTCTCGATCCAGTATTTCTCGTTGAACACTATAGGGCACCCAGCGGATTGTTCCTGTGTTACCTCTCATTCCCCGCTCCTGTTATAAAACTTTGTCAATTAACAGGTATTTAGTAAAATATAATAAGATATTCAATTGAAATACTCGTCTAGTCGAGCCAAGATACATACCCGTGGAGCCGGCAACATTACACGTCAATACTAGATAATTAAACTAGTACCCTACCATAACGACGTCCAGGTGAAGGATTTATTGCCAAAATGGATGACCGAACAAGAGCACTACACCATAAAAACCCGCGGTATAATACCAAAGGAGGGCGGTATCCTGGGAGTCTGGATATCCAGCCTAACATACGGCATAATACTATCAATAAAATACATAGATAACCCATACCTCCTAGCCGCCCTGATAGGAGCAATAGCAGCACTACCAGCAACAGGGCTAGCACTGAACAGGAAACCCGGGAGGGACAGAGCCAAGATAATCATCCCCATAGGCATACTCTTCCTACCACTCGTCATCGACACACTCCCAGACTCCATCTACTACCTCGTCCCAACGATCACGCTATTGGTAGGGGCTGCGATAGCGACAGGCCTATCACTCATACTAATAGGGGGACCCCTCGTATCGGCCGTGGGAGGCGCACTAGCCCTCGCAAACGGCAACCCCTTATACCCACTCCTACCGCTTACATACTCCCTCATGACGGTAGCATTAGCGGGAGCAAGGGTAACCGGGAGGTACAAGGAGCTAACGCTTACAGCCTCGCTCGGCGGCATAGGAGTACTCATAGCAGCACTCGCCCTCTCAAGCACCTGCACAGCCTCCTCCGCAATACTAATACTAGACGTGCTATTGAGGCTAGCAATGATACCAACAGGCCTGTATGAGAGGCTCAGCTTAAAGCAATACGGGTTCCACGAGCTCTTCCGGAGCCTGCTAGTCCTCGGAGCCGTAGCTATGCTCTGCACCTAGCCCCCTGAGAGGGCTTCCTGGGCCTCCTCTAGGCTAACCCTAGCCCTATGCCTCTCAACCATCTTCAAGTGCTCCGCGTCTCCGGCCGATCCCTTAAGCCTCCTGGATAGGTTGGATATAGTCTCCTCGTGCCCGTAGACTATTAGCTCGTCGCCCGGCTTGATCACGGTCTCCGGGCCCGGCGCTCCTATATAGACTATGTTGCCGTCCCTGCCACGCCTATAGATCCCGAGGACTACCACGCCCTCATCCCTAAGCCTCGTCTCTCTCAACTTCTTCCCGGCCAGCCAGCTGTCTTCGCTTACCGTGAAGCTCGCTATCGTATAGCCGTGGCCGACTCCGAGGAGGGACTCGTAGTCGACGACCCTTATACTGGTGAACCTGTCCAGCCCCCACTCTATGACCCTACCAATAACCTTGTCGATCTTCTCGCTAGAAGCGAATACGTACAGGGCCAGGAGCCCCGCGGAGAGCACGAGTAGCCGGGCAATGGCGGTCTCCCTGGTCTGCCCGATGAACGTTAGTATTAGCGTGGCGAGCACACCAGTGAACCCAGCGCTTCCCAGGAGTATCAGGATCCTGATTATCCTCCTCCTTACAGGGTGGTTTACCACGTACTCCGATTCACTCGTTGTAAACCCCACTCCCGAGAAGGCTGACTGGGCCTGGAAGCTAGCCACGTCCTTCGGGAGCCCGGTCCTCTTCAAAGCCGCGGTCGCGATCTTATTTATTATTATACTAACCAGTATTATCGTCAGTAGCGTGATCAACGCCTCCATCGGCCATACTCCCTAATAGACTACAAGACCGTATGTAGCGGATATAACCATATGGTACAGGGCTGATAGGACACGCTTGAGGGCATAGTGAAAGATTGAATAGTACAACACGGCCACCATATACTCCCAGGTGCACGGGACGGTGATTCCGATAAGAGAACAATACCTTTCCTGGCCAAGCCAGCTAACAGAAACCTACGCTAAAGCCCTGGAAACAAGGCAGGGCACTGTAGACCTGGAAGAGCACAGGCTGGTTCTCGGATGCGGTATGGGCGGCTCCGGATTCTCCCTCTACGCCATAAAACCGGTCATAGAAGAGATGAAACCCTATGTTGTAGAGCGCTCCGACCGCCTCCCAAGCTATGTAAGCGGTAGGGACCTAGTAGTCGGTGTAAGCTACTCCGGGGAAACCTATGAGACTATATCCTGCATAAGGAAGGCCTTAGAGAGGGGGGCGAAGACGGCGATCGTAGCGGGCAGGGACAGCACCCTATACAATCTCGGCGTCAAGAACAAGAGCATCGTAGTTGGTATAGAGAAGAAGGGGCACCCCAGGTCAAGCCTGGCCTCACTGGTAGGAGGACTACTAGCCCTCCTCCTCGGCGACACTATAAAGGACCAGGTAGACGCGATAGCGGGCCAGCTACAAGTCGAGAAGGCAGAAAAGACAGCGGGGGAGATAGCAGAGCTGATATGGAACCAGGGAGACCCCCTAACACCAGTAATAGCCTCATGCGGCCCCCTCGGGTTCGTTGCAGAGCGGTGGGCCACAGAGCTCGCCGAGAACGCAAAGCACCCTGCTCTAGTCGAGGTCTTCCCCGAAGCAGGGCACAACGCGGTGGCCAGATGGTACTACACCCGCGGCAGATACGCGACCATCTACATAGACCTTAGCCAGGACAGGCTCTGCAGGCTCGTCAAAGCCCATATAGAAGAGCACTACTCGGCCGTCGGCCCTGTAAAGGTGGTAGACGCCACGGCGGAGGCCGCCAGCCATCCGTTGGCTGGAGTGCTCTACTCAGCCCTAATAGCGGGGCTGGCCAGCGTGAGGCTGGCAGAGTATATGGGCCGGGATCCCGAGGTGATCGAGGGCATAAGCGTCTACAAGAAGACGGTGACCGGGAGGCTAGCGTAGTGTGTAGGGAGTTGGTTGATGGTTAGGAAGGCCGACCTAGTAACCCTCTCATCGGCGTCCACCTCCACGCTAGCCCTCGGGCTGGCGATAGAGGGCCATATCACCCTGGCAATACGCCTGCTCTTCCTCTCCTACCTCCTAGATGTGGTAGACGGGATCGTGGCCAGGTATGAGGGGCCCACTAGGGAGGGCTTCCTCTTGGACAGGGCGGTGGATAGGTACAACCAGGTCGTAGCTCCCTCACTACTACTGCTCTCGCTCACAGGGGCTAGCCCGCCCTACATAGCCTACGCAATGCTGCTGGTACCCCTGGGCTTCTACAGGCTGGTCTACAGGCAGGTCCACGGGAGGGAGTACTTCAGCGGTCTACCCTTCATAGCACACGCGCTATACATACTCTTCACCATAGTCTCCGGAGGGACCCCCCACCCGATACCCCTCCTCCTACTACTAGCGGCTACAGCCATACCGATACCCTACTACAGGAGGCCCCTGCGAAGCCAAGCCACAGACTCGACATTCAAGTACAGGCAGCTACTCTACGACATAGCCCGCATATCATTCATGGCACTATTCGTAATAACACCATACAACCAGCTGGTCAAGGCACTCGCCCAGCTACTAGCCTACACGATACTCCTTTACACCCTAACAGGCTACAT
>WWDN01000102.1:0-12859 GCA_035615875.1 Thermodiscus sp.
AGCTTGGAGGAATTAAGGGTGTGGCTAGCCGAGGATTCTCTCGATCTTCCCAAGTATCTTGGCCTTGCCACCGGTTGGCTGGACTAGTAGTGCTCCACAGGACAGGCATCTAGCTGGGAAAGTCGCATGGCTGAATACCACTTGCCTCTGCCCGCACTGGGGGCATGTGACTAGGAGGAACCTGCTCCTAGGCTGCGGTACAAGTATCTTCCTTCTCCTTCCACCGAACTCGACGGCCGACACCGGCTTCACCCCCTTGATTATATAGCTTTCTCGACCAGTTCTATCCTCTTCAGCCTGATGCCTAGTATGTGTCTCTTGTAACCGCACTCTGTACACGTTATCTTCAGGACTACCTTCTTGGTGACCTTCGCATACCTCTTCTGCTCTGGCCTCCTCTTGGACCCATATCCCTCCTGTTTCCTCTCATACCTCCTCTGGCCCTCGGCCATTGACCTCCTCTTACCGTGCTTGTAAACTGCGACCGTGTGGACTGTGTGTGTCTTGCATCGCGGGCAATACGTCCTTATCTTCTTTGGAAACTTCACTATTACCCCCTCGCATCCCCAAGCCCACTAGCCGTTAGCCGGGTAATTTTATAGCTGTTTCCCTAACCGGCTCGGCCAGTCCAGCTAGTATGAGGCCTACGCCCTTATCCAGGGGGACAGGCACGATCTCGCCTGGCTCCACTACCGTATTACCCAGCGCAAACGGCGAGATGACTCTGACCGCCATGTCCTCGCCAAAGGTGACAGCTATACCACTAATATAGTCCGAGTAGACCTCTAGGATCCTCCTGACAGCCTTGAAGAGCCCTCCGTCGATACCCATGTAGTTCTCGTCAAATGATAAGTCGCTGAGTCTAGCCTTGGCGACTAGCTTAGAAGCCTCAGCGAGTCTATCAAGGAACTCTCTGCAGAAGGGCCCTGGACAGTACGTGTAGAGGAGGCTCTTCGCCTCGTTAAGGTGTTCCAAGTTAAGCGATTCATGCATCATGGAGGCTGCCCTAAACACGCCCCCAGCCGGTACCCGCTCTGACAATGATTTCACCCGATATTATCCTACACATCCCCTTGGTCTCGAACACTATAGCGATGCCAGCGGGGAGGGAGGCCTCCTCCCCCTCTCTAAACCCTCCTTTGAACCCATAGTATTCCCCCTCGGGTATTTCAACTAGACACCTGGCGTCTACCTCGCCCTGGAACGGTGTTAAGTCCTCGTAGCTGGGCCTCCAAGACTCGCCTACGCGTGTCGCGAGGAGACTAGCCTTCCCATTGAGGGTCCCCTCTAGCCTAAGCAGCCTAGTGGGATCCTGGGTGACCTGCAAGTCCAAGTCCACCGCCAAATCCCTGACTATCTCAAGAACCTCGTCAAGCCAGTTACGCCCCAGGACCCTCCTGGCTCCACCCCTCCTACCACCGAGGCCCTCTGCAATCCATCCCCTCCAGCCTGGCTCGCCTTCGCTTGGCAGGGCCGGCTCGTATCCCCTAGGTGGGCGTAAAGGAAATAACGCCTCGGGCTCCAGTCCTCGGGCGGCTATATATTGGGCTATCTCGCGCCTCTCACCCCTTCCCAGAGTCCTGCATTCGCTACAATAGACTACTACGTGGAAGCCCCTGTGGCCCGTGAAGTAGATGCGAGTGGCCTCCGCCCCTAGATCTCTCTTAGCAATCGCTCTTATCCTGTACGCCATTCTAAGCCCTTCCATTATACATTCGGTCGTGGGCAGAGGCCCCTGGCAGCCTGGCAGGTGGTCTACGTCGATGTCAAAGAAGAGGTCGCTGCCCAGCCACACTTTTTCCTCCATCGACTTTGCCTCGGGCAACTCATATGTTGCCACGGAGTAGTAGGCTTGCCTCGGGGGCCTCCGCGTCATGTGATCCAAGACTTCGTTTATACTGTTGAATGATAGGTGGCGGTGGTAGGTCTCCGAGTCGAAGTACTGGAATGCGAACTCCCTGTGGGCTATGTCGCTGGGCTCTTCTATGCTGGGCCGTAGGGAGTAGTATAGCTTGTAGAGGAGTTCTAGGTTGACACCCTCCCTGGGGACCCTATAGGGTATCTCCCTGCCCCTAGATCGTCGGCGAGACATAGAATGTCAGCCTACCCCCACCAACGTACTCGAAATCGACCCTTGCGGGCGCGTCCCCGGCATACATCACCGTGGCAGTCTCGGCGGCCTGGGCTGCCTGGAGCATCTGTGAGAAATATTCGAGGGTGTAGCTCGACGAGTCAGGCGATTCGACCTGCATGTCGAGCAGGCTCTGCCTCTCCACCGAGAACTCAAGCTCAGCGCTCTCTATGTCGCCCGTGCCCCTCATTATGAACGACTCCTCCGAGGCTAGCAGGCTGAGAGTATCGGCTATAGGCTCTAGGGTCCTTATTGATTCCCTGAAGGTGGTTGCTAGCATCTTGGCCGTGACCGTGAAGCCTATCTTTGGCTCTGGGGGCCTCTCTATCGACAGGGTTATCTGGGGTATCCTGAACCTGCGAGAACCCCTTCCGAGGAAGAGCACGTCTATAAACGTGTCGGATACACGTATCTCCAACTCGTCGTTTTTACGAGCCCTCCTTAGGACCTTCACAAGGGTATCGAAGGACACACCAAACTCCACTTCATCCTCATCTAACTCGTAGTCACTCATAGCCTCCGCTGGGAAGAATAAGTCGATCATGACCACTCTGGCAGGATCGAGGGACCGGAAGGATAACCCCTCGCTGTTGGCGATGAAGACCCCCTCATCTAACACCTTCTCCATAGACGCTATAATGTATCTCCAGGTCCTTGCGTCCTGGAACCTTATCCTTGAAACCATCTAGACCCCCGTTTAGAATAGCTGGGACCCCAGTTAAAATTATGCCCGGAGGCTAGGCGCAATCCAGGCTCTTCTCCAACTGCCGGGCCAGGACTACCATGGAATAAGCTAGCCTCTGCGACTCCTCAAGGAGATGCCTCGACGATACCGTTGGAGGAGTCCTCTCTACGGCCTCGACCAGGTCTCGGGCTAGCTTGTCTAGGCCGCGCCTCAGCGTGTAGAGCCGAGCGCAATCGTTCACGCGTATTCTCTCCACGTATACCCGCACCTCTTGCACCTATAGAATCTCGTAGGGGGCTCGTCGGCGGCCCTCGTCTGCATCATCCAGAAATAGACCTCGTCGTGACCGCACTTGGGGCATCTTACTTGCCCCTTTAGCAGGACTGCCGTTGAGGGCACCTGGTCGGCCTCGACTACTATGATCTTGTCCCTTGGGCTATGCTCCACCCTCCTCTTGACCTTGTAGGCTTCGAGCGCTTCATCCTCGATATCTATAGTATAGCCACAACGAGGACAGAACAACTGTTTCTTACCGTCCTTAACCCTAGGGTACATTATAGAGCCACAACGAGGACAGAACCTTATCCTAGACTTCCTAGCCGCTGGCTTGGTAGCAGGCATCACATACACCTAGGCCAGCTATAGAGTCTTCGGGGGTGTTATATTTTCCGTGAGAGTATGGTCTCCACGCGCTGGATCCATAAGGGGAGAGAGGAGGATAACGTGTACAGGATCCCCTCTAGGCTCCTATTAACAGTGGGGGGAGGAGGATAACCGCACCTGCAGTCGCCAGCGGCGAACCGGAGCTCGCCAGAGAACCCCCTTTCCTCGACGTCCCTGCACAGGGCTGCACAACCTCTTCCCGAGACCGCCCCATCTACTTCGGGGCCACGCAGTATTATGCCGATGCATTTACCTGAGAAGCACTTCGAGGCCAGTATCCTGGCTTCCCTTTTACCCTTCAATCTCTACCCCGGCCTTCTTGAGGGCCTCGACTATCTTCTCGCGGACGTCGCGTGCGTCCTCTATTATCCTCTTCAACGCGTCCTCCAGGACTTTAACAGGGTCTTCGTCGACAGCCAGCTTCATGTAGACCCTTATAGACTCCTCTAGCGGGTGTATGAGTGAATAGTACGCGTTAACAACCCTCCCATCCTCCAGCAGGTAGTGCTGGAGCAAGCTTCCGAGCGTGTGGTCTTCACCGGTTATCACGAACTCATATTCCCGCTCCGAGATCCTCTTCAACTCTACCTTCTCCAATCTACCCGAACCCTCCCTTCCCCAGTTCAGAAACTACCTTTTTTACTGCTTCCCTCCAATCGCCTCTTACGAACAGCTTGCCCTCGTCATCCTCCTCTAGTACATCGAGATTAAAGCCCACATCTATAATCTCCAGGGGGCTGGCTCCGGTAACGGATGCCACCGCCAGGAATAACTTCTTGGCGGTCCTAGAGGCTTCAAGTGTGGATAGAGACTCTAGAAGCCTCCCTATCTCGCCAGCATACACGAATACCTCGTCGACCGGGGCACTAGACTCTAGGCCCTCCTCGGTGACCCTGGCTTCATAGCCGTTGATCTTCAGTACGAGTTCTAGGACGTCTAGGGGTATAGCCACTCCTGCCTCCCTGTAAATCGACCTAGCCGGAATTACGCGTAGACCCTTCCCACGGACTTCTCTTTGCGTGAACTCCTCTAGGACCTTCTTTATACCGATACGAGTCTTCCTCGCAAGCACGTCGCCCCCGTAAACCTCGACCCGGAGCGCTCCATTCTTGTACTTGATAAGCACTGGATCGCCAATGAGGTGCTTGGAGAGTCTCTCCATAAACTTGTCGATGTCCTGGAGCGCAAGCGGTGGAAGCTTTACTATGAAGACCCGCTTCCTTGCCATATTCCCGCGTCACCTTATCGGGGAGACGAGTGTTCTCCTGAGCTCTAGGCGCAGTATCTTGGATGAGGCCAGTATCGATACTTTCCTCTTCTCGACATGGCCGCACTTGGGGCACTTCATGCTACGCGGGTTCACTGGCTCCAGCAGGGCTCCACACCTGGAGCACTCCGCGTAGAGTACTCCATAGGGTGGCTCAACAGTGGTTAAGTGGTAGGGGTTAGTGTTGTTTAGGACCTTGGCGAGGACTATATCGCCTCTCCTGTAGTAGTCCTCTATGCTCTTCACATACTCCTCGCTAATGTTGGATATCGGTATAGCGCCGAGGAACCTGCCGCTGTACTCGTAGAGCCACGCTGGCCCCGGCTGCAGCCTCACCTCCCCATACAACTCGACGAGCACGACGTCATGCCTAACCTGCATGACCATGCCAACGGCAGAGGATCCTGCCCGGGGAATCCTAAGCCTCTTGAGAGGGATGACCTCGACTACCCTCGCAGCCATATTGTAGCGCGCGGTACCTCTAACCGCGGCTCTCACGACGCCTGCCTCTTCGTCGACATAAGTGCCATTGCCCGGTATGAATTCCTCGATCGACGCTAGCTCTTCGCCTGGGAGTACCTCCCTCTCGCTAAATCTTCTCAAAGACTGCGACATTCACCATCACCCTTCTCATCCTGGACCTGTGGTGCTCCATGGTAGCTGGTATGGGGAACCGCTCCCTATAGAGCACTCTATGGCTGTATCCGTGCCTAGCGGCTAGCCGGGAATGGTATTGTTCATTACCGGTTTTTAGTATAGCGTAGACCCGTTCGACTCCGAGGGACATCGCGTATTCTAGGAAGACCGTGTCCATCCCCCTACGTTGCACTCCGAAGGGGGGATTCGTTACGACAAGATCCACTGCGCGCTGGCGTAGGAGGCTGCTACCCCTCTTGATGACCGAGACTATGTAGCCCTGCAAGGAGGACGAGCCTATAGCTGAGAACGCCTTTCGACAGTAGCCCGCGAGGCGCGGGTCAGCATCAACGCCGATAATATACCGGGCGCCATACAATGCCAGGGCTATAGATAACCTGCAGGTACCAGCCCCCAAGTCCACTATCCTGTTGAACTCCAGGTCCTCGTGCAGTGCGATCCAGTTGGCAAGCCTAGCCGCTATATCGCCGGGCGTAGTGTATTGTTCGAGCCGCGGCGATGGGTCAGGTATCCTAGGCGAGGCCCTCTCGACCAAGCGGGCGACTTCGGATACCCGCGGCATGCCGGGTCTACCATGGGAATATGTACGGTTCTAGCCGGCCCTGTAGTGCCATCCTAGCCTCTCCAGGGGTTAGAACGGGTTTCTCATAACTGTGGAAGTCGTCTATAGGGAGCCTGGGGCAGCTCGTGACTACCCATGCCTCGGTGCTAGGCGTATCTATGTTCCTCAACACGTAGTCGTTCAGTGTCTCCGACACGTATAGGAGATAGCTCCTCCCAGACTCCTTCATGAGGCGTATCAGGCTGTCCACGAGCCAAGGCCTGTATTGGCCGGTCTTGGAGCCGACTATAATGCCCCAGGACTTCGCATCCATGGCCTTAGACACTTTATAGAGCCTCGCCGCGTAGATCCGCTCGAACTGGGGGGTCTTATCGAGGGCCTCGCCACGGTAGGGGTCCAATTGTATGACCGGCTTGAGGGTTGAGAGGTAGAGGCCTAGGGCGTGAAAGACTCCCCCAGAAACGATCATATACGCGTCGCCTTCGTAGCCCCTCGCCAGTCTGTAATCGCACCCGATCACCTGGCCCGGTTCGAAGTATGGTGGTATAGGCGGTGGGATAACCGCCTCGAAGCCATACTCCTCTAGCGATGACGCCAGGCTTTTGAGTAGATGGGTGTGCTGGCTAGTGGCTGTGAGGACTAGGCGCTTGGCTCCGCGTCCTTTGAGGAGCTGTATGCTTTTTTCAACCATGTCCCGTGTGATCTCTAATTTGCTCTTGGCTGCTAGGTAGACTATCCTAGGCCTACCCTTAGGGGGTTCCACGTTGTTGCTCGCTAGCTCGCCTGGGTACGGCGTGTGTCCTATATGGATTATCACGTCGGCCCCGAGTACGTGGGCAAGTCGAGGCCAGTGGAGATCGCATGAACCAAAGGAGCTGTCGGCGTCTATGTATACCTCGGCCCCGGTAGACTCCGAGATATAACGCGATATGCAGACGGCGTACTGTTTCAGCCCGTCGGGGAGTTGTAAGACTACCTTAGACCCCTTAAGCCCTTCGAGCCCGTCTAGCGGCGAGAAATCTATGCGATATGGTATGGGGCAGGAGCCGGCCAAACTCGAACTACCTGGCCTGCACGAGCTTCCTTATCCTGATCCTAGTGGGTATGGGGAACTTGTCCCCGCCCCTTCTCAGGGCCTCCTTTATGTGTTCTACGTCCTTCTCTCTGCCCCAGACCTCCAGTATCACGTGGCCTGGATACACGCGGGCCGCGGTTCCTATCGGTTTTCCGAATGCCTGCCTCATACCGTCTTGGAGTCTATCGGCGCCGGCGAAGGCCATCATCTTGTTCTCCCTCAGCACGTGGTGGGGATAGACCCTTATCCTGAAGTAGAAGTTGACGTCGCCCACCGAGGAGGCCAGGTACTTGTTTACGGCGATCCTAGCGGCTTCTAGAGCGTTATGCCTGATCTGGCCCGCCTCTACCGCGACCAGCTCTCCCTTGACCTCGGCGTTATCCATCATCTCCCTATTGCCCATCTCGAACTTGGTTATCTTAGGCTGCGGAACCCCGTGTATGTACTCTCTCCTGGTATAGGGTGGTCCGCTGAAGTGCGTGTAGCACCTAGCTGGTCTCAGCGGCATAGCCTAATCCTCCCCCTGCGCCGGAGATAGCGGGTCGCCGGCCCCAGGTTATATTTCTTGGCGCTCACTTCTCCAGGACTATCAGGGAGACCCAGAGATCCCCGTGGCGGACCTTACGTATATGAGCTAGCCTGAACCCGGCTCTGCGCCCGACGCTCAAGACATGGCTGGACTCCGTGGTTACTAGAGAAGCCCTTCCCCCGCTCTTCATTGAGTCGTAGAGCGCTGGTATGAAATCAGAGTAGAGCCTCCTAACCGAGTAGGG
Source organism: Thermodiscus sp. (assembly GCA_035615875.1). Lineage (GTDB taxonomy): Archaea > Thermoproteota > Thermoprotei_A > Sulfolobales > Acidilobaceae > Thermodiscus. Next base: position 7,814 of record WWDN01000102.1, read on the forward strand.
ATCGCCCAGACGAATCCCGTATGGTGGATTGGAGGCCGCATAGTCAATTGAGTCATAGCCGACCAGCTCTGGCAGTCGTCTGGCGTCACCAACCATGAACTCGATCCTATCATAGACCCTCGCAGCCAAGGCGTTTCTCACAGCGCCCTCTATATGCCGCTTATTCCTGTCAATGCATAATATACGCGCATCCTCGTAGAGCAGGGCAGCCTCTATAGCAACGGTACCACCACCACACATAGGATCAGCTATCACAGAGGAGTCCCGCGCCCCGGATAGGCGTAGGAGGGCGTATGCCAGCGTGGGCTTCAGCGCCGCCGGGTGGTCGTATACACGGTATCCCCTCCTGTGCCCGCTCCTCTCGCCGACAAGGTATATGCCTATCCTGAACACCGTGTCGTCGACCTCAGCCATCACCGAGACCGCTGGCGCCTCCAACCTCACCTCAGGGGTTACACCATACTCCTCCCTGTACTTCTCCTGTACAGCCCTGCCGACTACGCGCGCGACATCCATGCTAGTGTATTCATGGCCCTCACCAATCCTCTCCGCCCTTACGGCAAAGCTGCCGCCGTAGGGTATGTACCTGTGAACCCCGGACTGCATAGTATATGCCTCTATCAAGCTGAGGCTCTCCCTGGAATAGTCGACTCTCCCCTCATAGAGCAGGATTGAAGCGGAGTGTATACTCCTCATGTTGTAGAAGCGGCTCGGGGGCCCTTCGTACTCTATTATCAGCCTGCCCCGCCCGCCCCTCTCCTCCACTATGGAAGAGCCCGGTAGCTCTTCGAGCACCTCAAATCTACTAACGTCCTCCAAGCCGGGGTTACATTTGATTAGATATCTCAACCTTGCATCCCTCGATAAATGCACATGCCCTCGATAATAGGTAGAGGAGTAGGCGGACATCCTTTCCATACATAAGGTTCCTCGCAGCCATCCTCCTGAGAGCCACTACGACCTCCTCCCTCCTCTTCTCGTCGCCTACCAGTAGGTCTGCCAGCGCCCTTGCATAGGCCTCGACAAGCCTGATATAACGGGTATCCCCCCTCCACTCGACACGCCTACCTCGGGCCTTATAGAACTCGTATAGGAATATTGCCGTGGCATTGGCTAGATTTAAGGCAGGGTATCTAGGGCTCGACGGTATAGTCGCTAGTAGATCGCACATGGAGAGTTCTGCCCGGGTGAGCCCCACGCTCTCCCGACCCATGACCAGGGCTACAGTCCCCTCCACTCCTCCCGCGATTCCAACCGCCTCCTCCGGGTCCACAGGGGTCCTAAGAGCGTCGGCCGCGGAGGACCTGGCCGATGTGCATATCGATAGTGCAACGCCTTCAAGGGCCTCTCCTAGGCTACCAACAATGAGGGCCGAGTCCAGCCTGTGGCTGGCCCTCACAGCGTATTCCCGGGCCTCCTCTAGACTCGCTTTAGGGGAGACCAGGACTAGTTCTTCGACGTCGAAATTCTCGCAGAGCCTGGCTATTAGCCCCAGGTTGATAGCGCCCTCGACGCCGACGAGTACTAGCCGTAGCCTGTCCAAGCCCCACTCCCTCTAACCGCCATCACAGCATAGAGCTTTTCCATAAAGAAAGACTCCCCAGCCCCGTACACCACCTCGAAGCCGGCCTCTCTAAGACAATCGTGGGGAGACCACTGGGAGAGGCTCGAATACACCAGAACCACGGCTCCCGCCACTCTAGTAGCCTCCCTACATGCCTCCTCCAGGATGCCAGGTGAGCCGCTCCACGACTTGGATAACTCCGGACACTGGTCCAGTTGGTCCTCCACCGGGAGGTATGGGGGGTTAACGACTGCCAGGTCGAAGCGGGGTCTGAGGCATGAGGCCCATCTACAAGCGACTACAGAGGCCTTGGAGGCCTGGAGGGTCTTGTTAGCGGCTTGGAGGGCGTGTGGGTTTATGTCTGTCGCTACGATGAAGGCTTCCGGGTATATCCTGGTTATGGCTAGTGCGAGTATCCCTGTGCCCGTGCCCATGTCCACGGCCGCCCTTATATCGGTCTTGACCTCGGGTAGACGCGCCAGGGCTTCTATGGCGAGGAATGTGTCGTCGGAGGGCTCGTAGACGCAGGGATGAGTATAGACCCTTAACTCGCCTAGTGGTGTCTCGTACAGCCGCCAGCCTTCTCTAACAGCCATTCCACGTCCTCCACAGTCAGGTCCCGTACACGCTTGCCAGCTATCCTGGTTAAGACGCTTCTCTCGACGCCGAGGCACTTAGAGGCCATCTTGTCCGCCAGCTTGTTTCTCCCGGTGAAGAGACAGGCGGTCAACCCCTCATAACACTCATCGCCAACCGTCCAGGACCGGATCCTCTGAAAGAGTACGAGGGATCCATGGACCTCTGGCCGCGGGTAGTACCATGAGCGTGGGAGCCTGCCGAGCTCCTTCACACTGAAGTATCTTTTCGCGAGCAGGGTTAATCGCCCGTAGTCCCTGGAGCCTGGCTCCGCTAGGACCCTCCGGGCCACCTCAAGCTGTAGACCCAGGACAAGGGCTTTGATCGAATTGTTCCTGGCACCACTGGCGATTAGGCGCGAGGATATGTTGTAGGGCGTGTTGGAGTAGACGCCGCTGACGCGGAAGCCCTCGGAGCACTTCACGCCGTCGCCGTGGACTAGGTAGACGTTTGAGCCGTGTAGTACCTCTCCCGCGATCCGGAGCAAAACACGGTCTATTTCGACGCCGACGAGCCAGCCCACCCTGCCAGCGACGTAGTATGCTAGGTGGCCTGTGCCGACGCCCACCTCTAGTATCGGGGGCTCCAGATACTCTCCAGCCGCTGAGGCGAAGAGCTCCACGCCATCGGGGTGTACGAGGAAGACCTGGCCCAGTCTTTGAAGGGGTCTCTTACCGTGGAGGCGTAGCACGCTCTTCAGCCAGGGTAGCAGGTTCTGGGGTTCTCGCGGGAGGGGAGGGACCCTCATCTCCTAGACCTTGACTTCTCGATCCTGTCGAGGTAGTCTAGGAACGGGGCATCCGGCTTCTCTGGCTTGATGAAGAGGTAGTATTTGGCCTCGCCACGTATCTCCTCTAGTATCTTGTCCCTGAGGGCCTCGACGGGATCAGTCTTAAGCGCCTTCTTGACTTCGCTGAAGCTCTTGAACCTCTTCTGCCCCCTCACCTTGAGGAAGTTTAGTAGAGTCCTCTTACCCACTCCCTTGAGCAGTGCCAGGCTGTGTAGCCTTATGTTGATTGGCTGTGCAATGTTGAAGAACTCTACGAAGTCCTTCTCGCGAAGCTCTATGATCCTGGCTATAGCTTCCTCCAGGTTGCGCTTAGCCAGGTCTGATAAGTCGTCGAACCTCAACGGCTTCCTGGGAACTACCAGTATCTTCTCGGGAAGCCCCCTCTCCGAAGCGACACTCTTGAGGGCTTCAAGCCTGTCCAGGACTATTATCCTAGGGTCGGCGGCCTCCAGGTCCATCCGCAGTATATCGACTAGCTCCCTATCCTTATACTGTAATGGGAGGCAGTAGATGCGCTTATCCGCTCCCGGCAGGCACGCTAGGAGGGCTGTAACGCGCCTGGGCCTGGAGGATCGTGGGCCCGGGGGTATCACTACCGTCCTGGGGACCTCTCGGGCGAGAGTAACCATTTCCATCAGGTCAACTTCCTCCAGCGGGATCCCGTCTACGAGCGTGAACCTCCGGATCCCCACTGCCTGGGCTATGGGGACCTCTCTGTGCTCCCTGTGCGGGTCCGCGTAGTAGCCGGAGGGCATGTAGTCTAGGACTATCGCTGTCTTCTCCAGCTCGGCCGGGTGGGGTTCCGGCCTAGCCTGTCTCCGCGGATCTCGGAACTGCCTCGTCATCGGAACCACCCTCGGCCCACCCTACACTATAGCGCCGGGGGGTATAGAATATTAGTGTGTAAAGCTATTCTTCGGGGTAAGAGGACTCGCAGTACTCCTTGATAGCCTCTAGGACGCCCTCTATCAGGCTTTCATCGTAGACGAACTCCTTCTTCATGGAAAGGATGCTCCTAACCTCTCCAGGGTCTGAGGGGCATATGTTTACAATGTTAACCGCGACATCCTCGTCAAGGCCAAGCCCGGCGAGTCTCTCCACAGCACCACGCGCCTTCTCGGGATCCTTGTCCCCGAAGACCCGGAGGTAGCCGAGCGTCTTGTCAACCGTTATTATAACTCCAAACTCCTTCTCGCGCACCCTCTCCTCAAGGAGCTTACGGGCCTCAGAGTAGGTTACATACCTCTCCTTCACTATCCTACGCTCCAAGCCAGGTCCACCCATACAAGCACTATATAGGGGTGTGCTAGGCCTTTAGAGGCCTTATGTGCTCGGGTGTGACTATAAGGAGCTTCCTCTTCCTGCCCAGATACACTTCGACCTCGTAGGCCCTGCCCCTCCTGCCGACAATGGTCCCGGTCAGCCCGTGGAACCTCCTGTGGGGCATCGCATAGTGGAAGGAGGGATCGATCTTTATGGCCACCTTGTCGCCCACCTTATAGGGGTGAAGCAACACGCTCAGCTTAGGCACTGCACCCTTCTCCCTAACCTTCTTACGCAACAGCTTCCTAGTCCGCTGCCTGTAGCCCCTTGGCGGCTTAACCATACCCCGTCTACCCGGGCAGATACATGCACTCGTTACAGGGTTTTAAAGTAGAGGGTCTAGTGCTCCACGTATAGCACGTCGAGCTCGACGCACTCGGACCTGGCCCTAAGGTATTCGGAGAAGCTCGGCTTCGTCCTCCCCTCGTCGCCCGATACCAGCTCCTTCACGTAGAGTCCGCCCTCGCTCGAAACAAGACACTCGATCACGCCCCTGGCTATACTGGTGCACTTGACGCTATAGACGGTCCTCTTGCGGAGGACGTCTGGCCTCCTGTGGAGCACACGGCGCGGAGTCCTCTGTAGGACCACCCTATTGCGGAAGAACTCTTCCAGCCCCCTGAGATCTTCGCCGTTGACCTCTCTTTCAACCGCTATAAGCGCCTTGTATATCTTCCTGGTCCTAGAGTGCTCCTCCTTGTAGTACCGTATCATTCTACGATCAGCGTAGCCA
>WWDN01000103.1:0-24084 GCA_035615875.1 Thermodiscus sp.
CTCCCAGTGGTTCTTCCAGTTCACTTTAGGGGTTACGCCGTCGAAGCTCATGTACACGGTGTTGACTCCAGCCTCCCTAAGCATCTTGGTGTAGTGTACAGCGTATTCTGGATCATCGAAGAATGTCTTGGCGAACCATATACCATTGGTATTCAACTGTACGTGCCTGACTCCCTCCTCCTTGAGCATCCTCACTATATCGACTAGATCACTCCTCATCATCGGCTCTCCGCCAGTTATCTGGATAGCCATAGTGACTCCCTGCCTCTTGAGCTGCCTCACCTGGGCCCGTAGCTGCTCTATTGTTGGCTCGTAGACGTAGCCGGCCTTCTCGGCGTAGAAGAAGCAGTAGAAGCAGGATAAGTCGCACCTGTTCGTGACCACGAGGTTGGCTAGAGCTGTATGGTTCTCGTGCATCGAGCATAGCCCGCAGTTGAAGGGACACGGGGCTGAAAGACCGACGTAGGCCTTGACCTGGCCCGGGCCCTTACCTGTCTCCTCATATGCCATCATTCTATAGTAGAGCTTTGCATCGCCATAGTATAGTTCTTCGAACTCGCCGTGCTCTGGACAGACTTTCCGGATGTAGACCTTACCGTCTCTCTCGAAGATCCTGCCGGGTATGAGTCTCATACAGTACGGGCATAGGGTCGATGTAACTCTAACATGTTTCTCCCCGGGCTTTAGCTTGGGGAGGGTCCCTCCCAGGGGAATTCTCTTCCCGGCGATCTCGACGTAGGCTTTCCCGTTTATCGATACTAGCCTTCCTGGCGGAGGCAGTGTTCTGGCCTCCATCATTTTTTTCGGCAGAGTTGAAGGATTAATCGTCATCTTTTATTCCCCTCTCGGTTAAAGAATAGTGTCGGACCATATATAACCCTTGACACGTGTTTGATGTCTAGAAACGACGCGTGTTCCTAATAAAGGACGTCGGGGGAGGGCTCAGAGCAGGTATCTCTCCAGGATAGCAGCGTTCTCGGCGGCTCTGCCGTGGTTGTAGGCAAGACATATCTACTGTCGCCTCTAACCCTCCATAGCCCTCGGGGAGTAAGTGTATGGATGATGTGAAAGACCTGGCAGAGAGGCTTGCACGCGAGCTAGAGAACAGGGCCAGGTATGTCGAGAAGATGGCGCTAGATCCAGTGCCCGAGATCACTCGAAAAGACTTCGAGAAGCTCGTCGACGAGAACAAGGTAGTTGTACTCTACTTCACGGCCGACTGGTGTGGTCCATGCATCTCGTTCCTAGAGTCGTTCCGCGAGGTAGCACTCCAGCTCTCTAGGCCCGGCGTCGCCTTTGCAAGAGTCGACGTCGATAGAACCTATAGCCTAGCCGACAAGTATAACATACAGCATATACCAACAATAGTAATCTTCCGCCAGGGTAAACCTGTGGAGACGATACTGGGACAGACCTCGAAGGAGGAACTGGCCAAGATCATTAAGGCACACATGAAGGCCGAGGGGTTCGCGGTATAGACGACGTATCGTACCCCGCTATCTAGCACGGGAGCATGTCTCCCACTAACGTGCTAGAACCCTTCTACGCGGTATAATCTATTGGACTCTACAACTGCACCTCTTCCAGCTGCTTCAAGACGTAGCTACGGATCTCGTCTAGGCTTGGAAGGCTCCGTATCAGCTTTCCATCCTCTATATATTTCACGGTTACTTCCTCGTAGCCGCCTCTACATTCCGGGGTCTCGTCCAGGAACACTGTTAGTCTCTCACCGTTGCATCTAACTATCTTCTTGGCTCCTGGGAGCTTTCCGCGCTTGGAGATCTTCTCCCATCCATTTCCTCTGTCAACCTCGACGATGTCCATGCTCAGATCGACGCTAGGCGCGGCGGCGATGCTGGTCCCGACCCCGAACCCGTCGACGACGTCTCTCAGCTCTACTATCTGGCTCTCGCCGATGCCCCCGCTCACGATGATCTTGACGTTGGGATACCCCTCTAGCTTGAGGATCCATTTGACCTCCTCCACTATCTCCCTCATCTTACCCCTTCTACTACTCGGGGTATCAAGCCTAACCCCCCAGAGCCTGTCACCTAGGGTCTCGACTGCCAGACGCGCCTCTACCCTCTCATCGTCGAACGTGTCGATTAGTGCGATCACGGGAGTCTCCCCGCTATACAGGTCGGCGAACCACTTCCACGCCTTCCTCTGGTCTCCAAATGCGATTATCAATGCGTGTGGCATGGTGCCCTTCGGCTCTATACCGAGGTACTTCTTGGCTAGGACGCCGCTTACACCATCAGCCCCTCCTATATACGCGGCCCTGTCGGCCGCTGGATATACTGCTGGATGGAGGGCTCGGAGGCCGAAGAAGAGTATCGATTTCTCCCCTGCGAGCTTCTTCATTCTGGCAGTCGCGGTGGCTATGGATGAGGAGAACCTTAACACGCCGAGTATCGAGGTCTCTAGATCGGCGAAGTCGCTGTATCTTCCTTCAATGACCATTACTGGCTCCTTCTTGTAGAATATAGTCCCCTCTGGTATGCTGTATACCGTCACGTCTCTGCCTTCTAGTATGGCTAGAGCCTCCTCCAGCCCCGCCAGTACCGCCCACTCGTAGCCCTTGGGCATGGAATAGGCGTGTACCTCCATTCTAACCTTTAGATCGCTGAGGCCGGCCTCCTCTATGATGTGTTTCGTCCTCTTGAAGTAGATGTCTGTGGCTTCGCCGGTCTTGACCTCGTCGAGGCTCGACATGTAGAGTGTTGGCTTTCTTCCCGGCATTCTCGACGCCTCCGTAGTTTGCGCTGGCGTCTAGATTCATATATATTGATAACGATGGATGCAGGCTAGCTTTTTCAACTCGGGTCGGGGACAGCTAAAGCGGTGGAGTGGCTCGATGGGAAACGCTAGGATAAAGACTGGACCCTTCAACCTAGTCATAACACACCTGCCGGGATGGCCTCACGCGAGGGATGCCGAGAGGCATCTCTACTGGCTCTTAGATGGCGTAGAGATCGTGTACAGGGCCCCCAACATAATACTTGCACGCGTCGATGACGCTAAGGGTAGTGTTGAAAGACTAAGGAGGAGTCTACCAGCTAGCACTCCGATCCTCCGGGCGATTCCGGTTGACGAGGTCACGTATCCTAGAGTATCTGATGTCAAGGAAGCCGTGCACGGCTTGATCGAGAATGCGCCCCCGGGGAGTTATGCAATCAAGCTAGACGGTCACCTATACGACGACAACGGCGAGTTGATGCATAAAATCGACTCGATCAAAGTCATAGCCGATGGGATAGAGAGGCCTGTGGATCTCACGAACCCGGATATACTAGTCTATATAAAGGTAGTTAAGTATCGGAGAGGTCGTCTAGCCGCCATCTACGTTGGGCCTAGAGAGGGAATCCTCTCCACCGTAAAGGAGAGGAGGTAATGCCCTTTTGGCTAGGCTCTTCGGGACTGCCGGGATAAGGGGGCGCTACCTAGAGAAGATAACGCCCGAGCTAGCCTACAGGGTAGGCTTAAGTGTTGCCGCCTACGTCGGAGGGCTGGGCTCGGCCACCGTCGGATACGATATACGCACTACAAGCCCGTTACTGGCCCAGCTAGTTGCGGCTGGCCTAATGGCCGGCGGCCTAGACGCGATCGATACCGGCCTTGTGCCGACGCCCGTGTTGGCGTACTCTGTTCCGGAGACGAAGTCTAAGGCGGGTGTAATGATTACTGCCAGCCACAACCCGCCTCCTGACAATGGTTTAAAGGTGTTTGACTCCACGGGCATGGAGTATACCCTCCCAATGGAGAGGGATCTGGAGGAGCTGATATTCAATGGGGACCTGAAGAAGCTCCACGCCTCATGGGATAACGTGGGCAGGCTAGTCTACGGCCACGAGATAGTCGAGGAATACGTATACGACATACTAGAGATGGTGACGGTCGACAAGCCTAGAATAGAGCTACGCCTCGCGGTAGATTGCGCCAATGGCACGGCAAGCACAGTTACCCCCAGGATACTGCGCATGGCTGGCGTGAGCAGCGTGATAAGCTTCAACTGCCACCAAGACGGGTTCTTCCCAGGCCGACACCCGGAGCCGCGTCCCGACACGATAGGCCCCTACATAAGCGCCACCTCTACGCTAAACGTCCACGGGTTGCTAGCCCACGATGGAGACGCCGATAGATTGGCTATAGCAGTCCCGGGGCTGGGCTTTGTAAAGCAGGACCTAATCATAGCACTCTTCGCCTGGTGGAAGCTGAGGGAGAGGAAGGGCACGGTAGTCGTATCGGTTGATGTAGGGATAGAGGTAGAGGAGATTGTCGAACGCCTAGGCGGGCGCCTCGTGAGGAGCAAGCTAGGTAAACTACACGAGAAGATAAGGGATACCCCGGGAGTCGTACTGGCGGCTGAGCCTTGGAAGCTGATCGACCCAGCCTGGGGACCATGGGTAGACGGTATCTACCAGGCAGCGCTCTTCGCCCGCATATCGATGGAGGAGGGAGAACCTCCAGCAGCACTGGTGCAGAGGCTCCCCTTCTATCCATCGGCTAGGATAAACGTCAAGCTCGCTAAGGACGAGGACAAGCTCAAGTTATACCCTGTCCTCGAAGAGAAGGCTAAGAGTGTCCTGGCGAAGGGTGCAGTCGACATACTTGAGATAGACGGTGTTAGGATAACGTATGATGACTCAAGCTGGATACTCCTGCGCGTGAGCGGGACTGAGCCGAAGGTCAGGATATACGCCCAGGCCACGGGCAAGCAGAGGCTACTGGAGCTAGTGTCCAGGGCTAAGGAGTTGGTCTATGCTACCGCTGGTCATCTAGGGTTGAAGATAACTGGTGTGGAGGAGCATATTGACTTGGGGCGTAAGAGGCCTAGCTTTTAAGCCCGTATCTCTTGATAACCTCTGCTAGCCTCTTCGGGTTCTTAGCGTAGAACCTTAGCTTTGTAACGGTTCTCTTTGACTTCTTCACGAGTTCTACGAACTTCCTCTTCTCGTTCACGTTGACCTCTATGTCGTCTGGTAGCGGGAAGGTTATGGCGGTTTTACCTACTAGGCCCTTTATCACTATACCTTTGTCGGTGACCGTGTAGGAGGGAGCCGGCTGTAGCATCGTCACCTTGCCGACCTTCCTCAGCGCCCATATGTATACCAGCTGGTTTATCACGAAGAGCCCCTCGAAGTATATGAGGAAGGCCAGGAACTCTGCTAGCTTACCGGGCCCCGTGTAGACTGAGACGTACTGGTAGAGAGCGTCGACGTAATTCCACAGTAGGAAGAAGTAGAGCATTGCTATGAACATTCCCATGCTCGTATACATCGTGAACCTCGACTGCTCCTGCATATCCTTCATTATATCCAAGTCCTTGGTCTGCAGCTCTCTAGCGTTTTCTTCCTCGTAGAGCTTCCTCCCCTTCAGCACCTCCTCGGGGGGAACCTTGACCTGACCTAGGGGATTCTTTCCAGACCTGTTCTGTAAGATACTTATTATAATAATTAATATAAATACTAATATAAATGTCTTATAGTTTTTTCCTAGAACAGCAGCTGCCACAGAGTAGAGGAGAATAGAAAACTGTCCGAGCAACACCCTACTCTTAACATCCTCTATCTGATTCGCCAACCCTATCCATCCCACACTAAACTCTGGCTCCAGATACTGCTATTAATCGTTGAGCCGTAAACCCCCAATAAACGTGTTGAGAGGGATGGCAAGAGAGACGGCCATAAAAGCGGGACTAGCCCTGGTAGGCGCAGACCTAGAGGTCGAGAGAGACCTGTGCATAACCATAGACGAGGGTATGATAGTTGAAATCAGCAGAGGCAGCTCATGTCCCCTCGACCACATAGGAGGGCCAGACATAGTAGTGACCCCACAACCCGGCCTAGCCCATACGCACAGCGGAGACCACGCCTTCCCCGAGTACGGAGTCGAAGAGGAACTCTCTAGGCTGGTGGCCCCGCCGCACGGCTTGAAGCACAAGAAGCTACAAGCAACCCCGCAATCAAGGATCGAGGATGCAATAACAGAGTACTACAGGCTCGCCTGGCGTTACGGGGTAGGCCTGCTCATAGACTTCCGGGAGGGTGGAGGAGAAGGATGCAACCTCTCCAAGAGGGCAGTCGAGAGGACGCCAGAGGGCCTCGACGTGATAGTGCTGGGCAGGCCGGGACCAGGCTTCCCCGATGGATGCGACGGACTAGGGCTCTCCAGCCCCCTGGACTACGATATCGATAGACTCGTCGAGCTGGTGAGGAGTCTGAGGCCAGCCTTCACGCATGTAGCCGAGACCCGGGCCGCCAGGTTGCAGGGCGATCTAGAGAGGGCTCTGGAGGCAGGATTCGACGCCGTCATCCATGGGACCCATCTATCTGATAGCGACCTAGAGTTGCTGGCTGAGAAGGAGGTAGCTTTGATTCTGTGTCCTAGGAGCAATCTCTGGCATGGTCTGGGCATTCCGCCTGTAAGGGAGGCTTTGTCGAGGCTGGATCTAGTAGGGTTGGGCTCTGACAACGCTTCTTGGATGCCGCCCGACCCGTGGCGTGAGGCCGAGGCGGCGATGCTCCTGGCGAGGCTGAAGGGTCCCAGCGGGGAGTGGCTCGCCGACAAGATCCTGAAGTCGGTCTATGTGGTCCCCTACGGCATAGTGGGTATGCGGCCTAAGATAGTCGAGGAGGGGGCGCCTGCGAACATGTTGCTCTTTGACGCCAGCGACACGGGGATTCTACGGGCTGAGAGCGTTAAGTATGGGCTAGTGAAGAGGATTGGAAGAGAAAATATTGTTGCGAGGGTTGATTGGGGCGAGGTATCCTTTGTCTAGCCCTTCAAGCCGGCGTCTAGGAGCTTCTTTAGGTTCATCGTGTCTAGGACGTTCCCTGTTATCTTTATCTGCCTCTTCATGAAGGCTGCCATGGCGTCTAGCTGCCCGGTTATTATCTTCTCAAGGACCTCGGCGGTCCCTGTTATGGTGGCGATTGGGCTGGGGTGTTTGCCCTTCTCCACCTTTATCTCGCCGTTTGATATGTCTATGTAGAACTCCTCCCCGGTGTCCTCTACCACGAACTGGTATACCTTTTTCCAGCTGGTCACCTCTGGGAGGGTACTCTTAGCCTTCTCGAAGATCCCCTTGAAGGCTTCAGCCGCCTTCTCATATATAGCCATCTCAGATCACCCGGGGGTGTACATACCCGGGCCTTCAATAGGTCTTCCCGGGATTCTATTCGTTGAACAGCGTCCTTGTTCATTACCAGCGGTTCATTAAGCATTTATATCGATCCAGTCGGGCCTCCGGTGCTTTAAAATGCGTCCATGGATCCCGGGTATGTGTCTATATTAAACTATTGATTTCAGTTGCACAGCAAGCTATATCGAGTGAGGATCCACGTGGGTTCGAGAGAGGGATAACTTATGGGTCGAAGAGTAGCAATAGTCGGGACAGGCCACTCTAAATTCGGCGTCAGGAACGATGTAAACCTCCCGGAGCTAGCGTATGAAGCGATAAAACAGGCCATAGCAGAGGCCGGGATCGAGAAGAAGGACATAGACCTAGTGGTAACGGGATACGTCGGCGGGTGGAGCAGCGAGGGCCTAGCCCCGGTAGTTGTAATGGAGTACGCTGGCCTAACAGGGAAGCAGGGGTATAGGATTGAAGCAGCATGCGCCACGGGGAGCGCCGCGATAAAGGCTGCGAGAGACGCTATCGCCGCTGGAGAAGCCGATATAGCACTCGTCGTGGGAGTGGAGAAGATGAACGAGAGCCCGACGCCGACAGTCGTAGAGTTCATTGGAAGGGCGGGGAACTACTTCTGGGAGTTCGAGAACTTCGGGCTAACATTCCCAGGCTACTACGCCCTCTACGCGACAGCCTACCTACAGAAGTACGGTGCCACAGAGGAGGACCTCTGTAAGGTGGCAGTCAAGAACCACTACTATGCCAGTATGAACCCCAAAGCACAGTTCCCGAGGCAGATAACCCTGGACATGTGCATGAACTCCAGATACATCGCCTGGCCGCTAAAGCTGTTCGACTGCAGCCCGATAACGGATGGAGCCGCGGCCGTGGTATTGGCGAGCGAGGATGTAGCCAAGAAGCTGACCGACACGCCGGTATGGATCGAGTCGATAGGCGTCTCGGTGGGAACCAGCAACTTGTCAAAGAGGACCCAGTTCACCAGCCTGGAGGCCGCTAGGATAGCAGCGCAGGCCGCCTACAAGAAGGCGGGCATAGACCCCGAAGACCCCGCCAAGTACCTCGACGTCGCAGAGGTGCACGACTGCTTCACAATAGCAGAAATACTGGCGTACGAAGACCTAGGCTTCGCCAAGCCAGGCGAGGGCTACAAGCTGATACGCGAGGAGCAGACGTATATCGGGGGGAAGATACCGGTCAACCTAAGCGGTGGTCTAAAGGCCAAGGGACACCCGCTAGCGGCAACCGGGGTGAGCATGGCCGTCGAGCTGACCCGCCAGCTCCTAGGCAAGGCGGAGAAGGGCAGGCAGGCCGATATAAGGAACGGGAGGGCACTAGCGCACAACATCGGGGGAACAGGCCACTACGCATACGTCACAATCTACTCGCTTTCCAAGCCCCGTACCCCAGTCTAGTCTAGGAGGTGGTGTAGTATGAGTACCCAGAAGGAGCAGGCGGACATGTTCCTGGCCCAGATGGACCAGTTCGCGAACACGATGAAGGAGAGCATAGGCATACCAGCCCTAATGGACCAGAAGACCGGCGTGAGAATGTGGTGGGACCAGAGGGAGATCAAGCTAAGGTTCCTGATAAGCATAGAGAAGACCTTCAAGTTCTTCGAGGGCCTCGGAGAGGGCAAACTACTGGCCACACGCTGCAAGAAGACAGGGAAGATACTATTCCCGCCGCAGGTAGACTGCCCAGACGATCCGGAAGACGAGGTCGAATGGGTCGAGCTACCAAACGAGGGAGAACTGCTGACCTGGACAGTCATATACGTTAAGCCATACAGCTTCGGCCACTACAACGACTACACTGTAGGCATAGTCAGACTCAAGAACGGAGTCCAGGTCCTCGCATGGGTGAGGGAGGTCGACCCGAAGAAACTGAGGGTTGGAATGCCCGTTAGAATCGAGATAGTGAGGAGACAGCCAGAGAACTACCTTACATACGAGATAGTCCCCCTAGAGGGTTGAGACGTTAACCCCCTTTTTCCTTCAACTCTCTCAAAGCCTTGAACAGCATGGAATACGCTTTTCTAGCAGACTCCTCGTCACTAGTCCCCAACCCGATTCTGATAACGCCTGGCAACTCGAAGCATTCCCCGGGGTTCACAAGCAGTCCATAATCGGTATACATTCTCTGCGACAGGCCAAGGGTATTCCTGGCCCACGGTATCCTCAAGAGCATGAAGGCACCCGCTTCCGGCCACCACGGCTCTACCAGCCCCTCGGCCCCAGCTAGCTCCTCTCTTAGAAGCTCTAGGTTCCTCCTAACGATCCTCTGGGCCCTCTCCACGAGCTTACCCCTTATATGGGGGCTCAGAACGGCCTCGGCTACAGCCTCGCTGAGCCGAGGAGGGCTTATGGTTGTGTAGTCCTTGACGGACCAGGCCTTCTCGACGATGCCGCTATCCGTGCTAGCGATCCACCCGATCCTCAAGCCGGGTAGCCCGTATACCTTTGATAGACCGGCCACCGAAACCGCTGGTACATTATACTTGCTGGCATACTCTAGTATAGACGGGGCTGGCGTCGTGGAGTGTTCGAGCCCCCTGTAGACCTCGTCGACAATTATTACCGTTTCGTGCTTGGCCGCCTCCTCTGCTAGGCTCTCCAAGGCCTCCCTTTCAACCCTGCCGGTGGGGTTGTTGGGGTTTGTTATGAAGACGGCGCGCGGCTTCCTCTTCTTCAACAGTTCCAGTAGATCCTCTATCGGCATACTCCATCCATTCTGGGGCGATCTCCACGCCTCGTAGATCTCAGCTCTCCTGGCCTGGAGTAGCCCGTGCACTTGCATATAGTTCGGCATATCGACTACAACAATGTCGCCCGGCCTGACTATACTCGTAACAGCCAGTAGATTGGCTTCAGCAGAGCCGGTCGTGACGAGTACCTGGTCCTCATTGATAACAGAGTATAGCTCGGCTATCCCCTTTCTGAGCCCAGGAGAACCCCTAGTCCAGCCATATCCGAGATCCACGGAGTAGAGGTCAACATCAACGCCAATAGTCTTGAGGTACTCCAGGGTAACCGGGTCCACGCCGCTCTCGCTCAAGAGGATCTCAGCCGACGTCTCTCTTTCACTCTGCCACCTCTCCAGGCAAAAAGGGGGAAGGTCGCTGGCAAAGACCATTCGGAGACACCACCCCTTAGCGGCCACTATAAGTAGAGACGTTTCAAGCCTTAAGCTAGCCGACTCCACTGTATAGATTGGTCCTCCTTAGGCTGAGTAGCGGCAGGATTTCCCGGGCCCTCTCCACTTCCCTAGTGTCGACTCTAGCCTGGAGCACCTTCTCTCCATACCCGGCCTCGGCTGTCACTACACCAAGCGGATCCACTACCATACTCCTCCCGGTAAACCTTGAGCCATACAGTATGGGTGCAGCAATCCATATCGTATTCTCGTGAGCCCTAGCCTGGGCTAGGAAGCGGTATTGCTCCTCCTTCCCATGACCAGTGTACCACGCGCTCGGTATGACTACGAGATCAGCCCCTTTAAGGGCCTGGTATCTCAGGATCTCGGGGAATCTTATCTCGAAGCATATAGCCAGTCCAATCCGGAGACCGCAGGCCTTTACCGGCGTGAATAGTCTCTCGCCCGGCGTAAATACATCGCTCTCCCTGTAGCCTAGCGCGTCGAAGAGGTGGGTCTTCCTGTAGCTTGCTATTACCTCCCCGCGCTCGTCGAGTATGACGGCCGTGTTGTAGGGCTTGCCGTTGGAGTTGCGCTCGATTAGAGTACCTATGACGCATGAACCCTTACTGCGGGCTATCTCGGAGAGACCCTTAACCCAGGGACCCTCTAGGGTCTCGGCTACCCTGTTTAGCTCCTCAGCTTTAACGCCTGTGGGGTCGTACATGGCGTATTCCGGTATGGCTATTATACTGTTGTCCGGGATACGGGTTGCGAGCCTTCGAACTGCCTTCAGAGACTCCGCTTTGTCCAGCCTGGCGTTGAGCTGTATTAGCCCGATGATGGCTTCCACCACGGTAGCACCGGTGCGTATACTGGTTGTCTCCGAATTATTATAAGGGGGGCCTCGTCAGAGTGTAGCCGGACGTGGTCTAGCGGGCGGGCACAGCGTGAGGCTCTCGACACATATTGCGTTCGGTGTTGGAGTCGCCGGCGTGGCTTCTTCCCACCTTCTAGATTGTAGTATAACGTGCTGGATACTGTCGATGGTGGCTTCAGCAACCGTGAACATAATGGTTGACATCATGGGCCACGACCACAGGCTCTTCAGACCCCCCGCGAGGACAAAGGTAACCCACAGCCTGCCCGGGATAATCGGGATCTCCATCGCAGTAGCCTGGCTAATCCAAAAGGGCCTCGCGCCCCCGCTACTCCCCCAGCCCTATAAGATCTACACTGCAACCATAATCGGAGGCCTCAGCCACTGGCTACTCGATGCACTAAACCCGACGGGAGTATACGTTGTCAAGGGGAGGTTCCGTATAGCCAGGATCCCGTATCATAGCCTTGTCGCCAATATGGTGCTTCAAATGATCGGTGGAGGTCTATTACTCTACTCTGCCATGAGATACTATGGTGTACCCGGCTGAGTACTAGCCTTTATCAACCATTGGGCCACCACAACGATCCTCCGGGGGATTAGGGCTTTGCAGTCGATAGTAGAGACTGTTGATGTGACGCCTGAAGGATGGGGCAGCGGCCTTATAGCCTCCTATGTAGTCTTGGGAGATAGGACCGCCGTGATAGACACGGGGCCGGGGAGCTCCTATGAAAAGCTAAAGCGTTCCCTGGAATCCCTCGGCATAGAGCCGGACTATGTGATACTAACCCACATTCACCTAGACCACGGCGGGGCTTCGGGCCATATAGCCCGTGATTATCCCTCTGTAAAGATACTGGTACATCCCCGGGGGGCCAAGCACCTAGCCAATCCCTCTAAACTGTGGAACTCTGCTAGAGTAGTATTGGGCCGGGTGGCCGAGATATATGGCGAGCCAATACCCGTTCCCAGCGGAAACATTGTAGCTGTAGAGGACGGCTACAGGCTGGACCTTGGAGGGGTTTCGCTAAGAATATACTATACCCCTGGACATGCGAGCCACCACATGAGCATACTCCTCGAACCCGAGGGGGTAATCTTCACCGGCGACTCGGCCGGGGTATCGATAGTCATCGACGGCGTTAGGGTGGAGTTGCCAACTACTCCGCCGCCGTTTCATCCAGAACTCTACATTAAGAGCCTTGAGAAGATGAAGGCGTTGAGCCCCAGGAGGCCTGCTCCAGCACACTATGGAGTTAAAGATGAAGACGCAGTCGAGTACATCGACAGGGAGAAGAGACGGTTATCAACCTGGTACGAGATAGTTCGCGAGGCCGTGAAGCGGGGGATAGTGGACGTCAGTGGGGTGGCAGAGGTATTGGCCTCTAGGAATAGTGACGCCAACAGGGCGTTCAACCACTCGAACCCTATAGTCAAAGAGGTATTCTATATGGGCACTGTATGGGGGCTAGTCGAGACCGCTAAAAAAGAGCTAGGTATAGAAGGCTGAAGCCCCTCTTCTAGCCTCTGAGCGACGCGGCTAGATAAGAGAGAGCCGCTGGGACTATCAAGTGGTAGCTGAACGCCACAAGCACCGTTATAGGGCCTCCGATCCCAGCGAGAACCCTCACACCAGCAACTCCACCGGCCACTCCCAACAGCAACACGTACCCCGCCAGTCCCGCTAGGAAGCCCAGTAGAGCTGCGTCCCTAGCCTCGATCCTACTGGCAAGCACGACTACCGCTACTAGCACCGGGGCAGCGGTTAAACCATAGGCTGGCGGTAGCATTAAGCCGACCATGTAGGCTATCGTGGCTATGAGCCACGAGATCCCAAACCTGGATCCACTTCCACTCATTGCGCGTCACCCTTTACGATTGAATACAAGGCTAGGCCCGTGGTACGCATTGGGCCTCGAGCCTAGATCATAGTAAAGGTACTTGCCCTGGCTCCAGTAGTACAGGTATAGGTCCTGGTAGTGTTTACTGAAGGGATTCCCGCTCTCGCCGCCCGGAAGCGATATCATGTAGCCCCTATTGGATAGATCGACTATTTGCCTGATGCTGGGTCCATGGGTTACTGGCATGCCCTGGCCTGTATCGACCACCGTTGGCCGGGCGACGTTTATACTGTAGGGGCCTCCGTTGGCCGGGATCCTCTTATAGTCGAGTACCTGGAAGGCTGGATGCTCTACCAGGTAATAGTGTATGTCTCCGTATCTCCACTGGTGGTAGTCGCTGGTGCCGAAGTACCCGGATAGGAGCTTTACGGTGTCGTTGAGGCTAGCCTCTGCTAGGCTCTTGAGGTCCCCGCCTGGTATGAGGCTTAACGCGTACTCGTCTCCCTCGGCAGCGGCCTTCACTATGCTTAGCAAGTAGTGGAATCTCAAGAAGCCCAGGTCTTTCTCCTCACCGTAAAGGTGTTTCCACACGTTCTTATGGAATGAGTAGATCCACGCCACGGCTATGGCGGGCTGGAACTCGTCCTTATCCATGTTGGGTCCCTCTGTGGCCAGCCAGGCCTTGAGTATCTCCGCGTACTCGCCGCTAGCGTAGGGTAGTATGGCGGTTTCGAGGTAGTCTTCTACGCTCAGGTCGTAGTGATCGGTCTGTATACTCTTCAGCTCGTCGATAGTGACTACGCCGTCGGCTAGCGCCTCGGTGAGTAGCTCCTTTATCCTCTCCTCTCTATAACGATCGGCGTAATGCCATCCTATGAAGTCTCCGCAGCTCCCGTCGAAGGGCTTGCTGTTCGCCGTCGCTATGAAGGGGATCGGCGGGTTGTAGAGGATGGGTAGTTCCTCCTTGGGCATGTACCCGGTCCACTCACCCTCGCCCCTGCTGCCATTGAAGGGTATGTAGCCCTTGTTCATCAGCTCGCCCATATTGACTCCAGCTACAACCACATCGTCCAGCAATACTGGCAGATTGTCTCTCACGGGATAGGCGCCAACGGGGCTATACGCGAAGTTCCCCTGGTCGTCGGCTACAACCAGGTTCTGGATGGGCACGTGGAACCATCTCTGCGCGGTTATAGCCTCTTTCACACTAGACGCGTTGTTCAGCTCCACGAAGAACTCCAGTTCGAAGCTGACGTCGAGCCCGGTCCAAGCCACAGCATACCTGGTGTCGTCGCGCTCTAGAACGGGTCCATGCACGGTCCTTAACACGGTGATCTCGCGCTTCTCGTATGTCCTCTTGATCGGGTTATAGACTAAGATTGTCTCGCTAGATTTATCGGCGTCTAGCCACTCGCCTCTATAATAGTATTTGTCTCCGTTCCAGACGTAATAGTAGTAGTCTGTGAAGTCTCCCATCACGTTCGTGAAGGCCCACGCCACATGCTGGTTCCTCCCTATCACTACCAGCGGGGTCCCTGGGAAGAGGGCGCCTATACTCTTGAAGCTGGGAGTGTTTATCTCGGCCAGGAACCATATGGGGGGAACGCTTAACTGTAGGTGGGGGTCGTTGGCGAGCAGGGGCTTACCGTTCTCGCTCACACTACCGTTAACTACCCAGTTGTTCGAGGCTAACCCCATTGTCGCTATAGACCATAGTCCCCTGACCTCGTCTATCCACTTTAGAACCGGGTCTACGTCTGGCAGGGTGTATTTATCGACTGGCACGGTCGATAGCATCTTCCTTGAGGAGTAGTCGTAGGCGTTAGGCTTGGAGGAGACCTGGCCCCACTCGGTGGCGTAACTGCACTCGGCCTGAACGCTCGTCCCCCTCCAGTAGGGTATATCCATGTACGCGATTATCCGCGGCCCCCACTTCTCGACAAGCTTGCCTAGCACCAGGTCCTCGTCGTTCCAAGCTAGCCCGAGGGCTATTACACGCGCGATCGATAGCGTGTCTACGGGCTTCCAGTGGACCGGCTTCAACCCCAGGACCCTGTACTCGACTGGAAGCAGGTTGTTCTCTACGGCGTAGTCTATGTAACTGTTGACTCCAGCCGAGTAGGCCAGGAGCAGGTCTTCGAGCCTCTGGAGCTCTGGCTTCTCCACTATCTGCTTCCACGTCTCCTCTAGGACGTGGTTCAACCCTATACTCCTGATAAACACGTCATTATCGTAGCCAGGCTCCCCTACAAGGGCTGAGAGATTCCCCTCTCCGATCCTCCTCAAGAGGTCCATTTGGAAGAGGCGCATGCTCGCGGTAACCCAGCCCATGGCGTATACTCCGGCTTCATCCGTGGAGGCATAGATGTGGGGGACTCCATGCTCGTCCCATACAACCGTTGCGTTCCCCACGACGAGTATGTCATGCTCTCCCGATGGAGGGCTGGCTGCGAGGCCCGCTCCTGCCACTCCATGGTAGGGGTCTAGGAAGGGCTGGAGTATTGGTGCGATGTATGGTAGTGCCATGAAGGCTATAGCTATCACTCCAACGAGAACTATCTTACCCTTTTTAGCCAACCAGGAGTCACCGTTGGTATGACATTGTCGTCATGGTTGATAATAAGGCTTGATTACCAAGTCGTTAGGGCGTTACAGTGGAAACGATGTATTTAAAAGAGGGCGGGGGTTCCAGTTACTTTGTTATAATTATCTCTACCCCGGGCAGGAGTACTGGTTCGAAGGGCCTCCCGGTGCCAGAGTAGAACTTGCTGAAATACTCGTAGAAGTGGAGCCTCATGCTGTGGGCGAACGCTATAATCGCCTCTAACGCGGCAACCATTAGGTTTCCGAAGGCGTAGACGAGTGCTCCTAGGAATATGGCTACTGCTGCCGGCAGTATGGTGGTTCCTGCGATAGCGTAGTATAGTTCGGTGAAGCCTAGCATGAGCCCAGAATGGGCCAGGCCGAGGCCCATGATCCTAAGGAAGCTTGGGATGTTGCCGAGGGCCATTAGGAACATCTCGTAGACTCCCATGAAGCTCTCGCCTAGGCCGTGTAGGAAGCTCTCGCCTTCCAGGGCCAGCCCGATGGGCTCGCCTATCAGCTTCCAGAGCATCGCCACTATCGCCCCGTAGAAGGTTATAGCCTGGATGATGCCGCCGCTCCCCTTCTGGAATATCGCCTGGTTGAGTATGCTTCCTCCCTCGCTGGCACTCGCGGTAACCAGGAATGGTAGTGTCGCCGAGAAGAAGAACAGGAATACAGGTAGCTTGCTTAGGACCGCCCCTATCTTGTCCCCCTTTAGAAACGCATCGACTACCCCCAGGAAGGTGCCCAGGGTAAGCATGAAGGCGGCAATCCACAAGGCTATACTCAGCGTGTTAAATACCAATTGCTTCACCACTTCTTGGCCTAGATGCTCTTCAATAGCCAGCGTTGCCTGGGCTAGCGGGGGTGTCTCGAAGCCTAGCTTGTGCCAGAAGTCTAGGAGTCCTACCTTGGCGGCGACGAGTGACCCGAAGAACTCTCCCGCTAGGAATCCTGTAACCATGCTGGCGGCTCCGAGCACGGAGAGGACGAATCTCCAGTTGGCGTCCTTGTTTCTAAGGTACCATTGGGCGAAGAGTAGCACGAGCAGTCCGTGGCCCATGTCGGGGAACATCAGGGCGAATATGAGTGGGAACGTTATCGCTACGAAGATTGTTGGGACGATCTCGTCGGCGTCGGGTTCTCCGTACATTCTAACTATCATGTGGAAGGGCTTCAGGAACCTGGGCATCTCTATCTTTGTGGGCACCTTCTTGGCCGCCCTTTTAACCCCCAGGCTTAGCACTATGAAGGCGCCGTTTAGGGCTTCATCGAGTATCTTCCTGAACTTCTTCGAATCAGCCTTGTCGACGAAGCCCCTGAACATTGCCATGGTCTTTGTGAAGACCGTGTTTGCGAGGAGCCTTGAGGCCTCTCTCAGCGCGTAGACTAGCGTGTAGTACTTGTCTAGCTCGCTCTTGTGCGAACGCAGGGTGCTTACTATCTCGTCCGCCTCTTTCTGGAGCCGTTCTATCTCCGAGACTAGGGCCGCGTACGCCCTGCTGGGTTCTCCAGGTAGCTCATCTGGGATCGAGATCGGAGTCCACTTGAACTGCCTCATGGATGCGAGGAACTTCCTCACCCTGCCGGGGTCTCCGGCTACGGCCACGACGGCTATCTCCTCGGTCGGCGTCTCGACAGCTGCTATAACGCCGTGCTTCTCGGCCGACTTCCTAACGGTCTCTACGAGGTTCTCCCCAGTTATATACCCTATAGCGTAGCCTATGAAGCTGAGTGCAGTCGCACTCCTCACATCGGCGTCGACATCCTTGATTAATTCTAGCACGGATTTGAGGGCCTCGTACTCCTTAATCTTAGTCTCTATAGCCGTTAGCCTCTGGACGCCCCTCTCATACTCTCTCTCCAGGTCCCTATACTCCTCCTGTAGCCTCTCAAAAGCCTCCTCCCACCCCCCTGCCTTGAGCCGGAGCCCCTGGACCGTGGAGGGCTCTATTCCAAGCACCTTATAGTATGACTGGAGCCTGCTGAGCTTCTCGTTGACTCTGGCGTAGAAGCTCCGGTACTTCCTGGAGATGTAGCCCCCCTTAACCTCCCGCGGAGGCTCGTCGACATGGAGTATGCCTGCCGTCGCCAGCGCCGCAACTGCCTTGTCATAGAGCGATATAGGCACGCTCGCCATCACTTCCTCGATCCTTCTCGGCAGCAGCAATAGCCTGGCACCCCACACTACCAGCTTAAGCCCATGGCCTCTAAGGCCTTCTCCCAGATTATTAACGATACTAGTCCCCCACTACTTTAAAACAGGGATCGAAGCACGGATTTGTGATGGGAGGTATGCTTTGAGTGATAAGGCGGAGATGGGCACTATAGTCGTGGTCTCCGATAGTGTGAACGCGCCGCTCTTCAGGAGCGTTGGCTTCACCGTATACGAGGCCCGGGACAAGAAGGACTTGCTAGACACTATCAGCTACGCCATGCAGAGGGAGCAGAATGCCAAGCTCCTGATAGTCCTGAAACACCTGGTGGAGGACGAGGACAAGCTAAGGAGGCAAGTAGACCAGTACGACGTAACGCTCCTAATACTCCCGACCAGGTGGGCCAAGGCCGAGCCCATTAACGTTGATAAACTACTTGCCAAAGCCCTAGGACTGGGATAACGGAAGTGGTGGGGCATGGCGATCACAGGTAACCCCGAGAAAGTCGCCAGGGAAGCCGTCGAGAGAGAGCTTGAGAAGGCCATTAAACAGCTAAGCGAAGCCAAGGCTGCAGCCGAGAAGCTGATCAACGACTCCTACACTTCTAACCTCAGGGAGGCCGAGAAGAAGCTCAAGGAGGAGTTCGCCAGAGCCGAAGAGCAGCTCAAAAGCCTGATATCGGTGTTGGAGTTGGAGCTGAAATCCAAGGTCTCAGAGGCCAAGAACAAGTATATCGACGAGGTACTGGAGAAGGCTAGGGCTAAGATCAAGGAGGCCAAGAGGGGAGCTGACTGGTATAATAACTACATGGAGAATATAATAAAGAAGCTCTCCGGGGAAGTTGAGGGCGAGATGATGGTATTGACTGCTCCGGAGGACCGTGAACTGGTACAGGATCTCATCGAGAAGTACGGCGGTGGAAAACTCAAGTTGTCCGAGGACACCGTCGACATCCTGGGCGGGGTCATAGCGGTATCCCCAGACGGGTCTACTAGGGTCGATTACAGCCTCGACCTCCTCGTCAAGATGGAGGAGTACAGGCTCAGAGGCGTGGCCTCGAAGGTATTGTTTAAAGAGTAGGTTAGGCCTCGGTAAATGGAGGGAGGAGAGATTTGGCGGTTAAGGGTAGGATAGTTAGGATCTCGGGCCCCCTCGTCGTCGCCGAGGGCATGGAAGGCGCCCAGATGTACGAGATGGTCTGGGTGGGAGAGGACAAGCTGATAGGAGAGATAACCAGGATCAGGGGAGACAGAGCCTTCATACAAGTCTATGAGTCCACAACCGGGTTGAAGCCGGGCGAGCTCGTCGAGGGGACGGGTGCTCCTCTCAGTGTATGGCTGGGTCCAGGCATAATAGGCAATATCTACGATGGCGTGCAGAGGCCGCTCCCGCTTATAGCAGATAAGATAGCCAAGGAGGCGCCCCACAGGAAGATGTTCATCGAGAGGGGCGTGCACGTAGACTCCATTCCCAGGGACAAGAAGTGGCACTTCAAGCCCGGGTTTAACGGCAGAAAGGTCGAGCCCGGGTCAAAGGTCGAGCCAGGCGACCTCATAGGTACAGTGCCGGAGACTAGCTTGATAGAGCACCGGGTCATGATACCCCCGGGCGTTCGCGGCAGGCTCAAGTGGATAGCTCCAGAGGGGGACTATACGATAGAGGAAACAATAGCAGTTGTCGAGAGCGAGGGAAAGGAGGTAGAGGTCAAGCTAGCCCACAGATGGCCTGTCAGGATCCCCAGGCCCTACAAGGCGAAGCTAGAACCCTCACTACCGCTGATCACGGGCGTCAGGATAATCGACACGTTCTTCCCCATGGCAAAGGGAGGCACCGGAGCAGTACCCGGAGGCTTCGGCACAGGAAAGACCGTGACTCTGCACAGCCTGGCGCAGTGGAGCGACGCCAGGGTCGTCGTCTACATCGGATGCGGCGAGAGAGGCAACGAGATGACCGAGGTGCTAGAAAGATTCCCCGAGTACAAGGACCCGTGGACCGGTAAGCCCCTCATGGAGAGAACCATACTCATAGCGAATACCAGCAACATGCCCGTCGCCGCCAGAGAGGCCAGCATCTACGTGGGAGTCACTCTGGCAGAGTATTATAGGGATATGGGCTACGACGTCCTCCTTGTAGCAGACTCGACCAGCAGGTGGGCGGAGGCTCTGAGAGAGATCGCTGGTAGGCTAGAGGAGATGCCTGCTGAGGAGGGATACCCGAGCTACCTAGCCTCAAGGCTAGCCGAGTTCTACGAGAGGGCTGGCAGGGTCGATGCGCTTGGTAGCCCCGATAGGAGGGGTAGCGTGACTATAGTGGGAGCCGTGAGCCCGCCGGGAGGAGACTTCACGGAGCCGGTCACGAGCCACACGAAGAGGTTCATAAGAGTATTCTGGGCGCTAGACACCAAGCTAGCGTACTCAAGGCACTACCCGGCCATAAACTGGATAATGAGCTACAGCGCCTACGTGGACCTGGTCACCGAGTGGTGGCACAGCAACGTGGATCCGAGGTGGAGGGAGTACAGGGACCAGGCCATGGAGATCCTTATGAGGGAGGACGAGCTCCAGGATATAGTGAGGCTCGTTGGAACCGAGAGCCTGGACGAGAAGGACAAGCTGATACTAGAGGCGGCCAGGGTCCTGAAGGACGGATTCCTCAAGCAGAACGCGTTCGACCCCATAGACGCGTTCGCGACGCCCGAGAAGCAGTTCAAGATGCTGCAGCTCTTCATAGACTACTACAGGAAGGCCCTAGAGCTGGTCGAGCACGGGATACCAGTAGCTAGGATAAGAGAGGCCATGGGCAGGCTGTACGTTGAGATGGTCAAGGCGAAGTTCGAGGTGCCCAACGAGCAGTTGGAGAAGCTCGACGAGCTCAGGCTGAAGGTCCTCAAGACCCTGGACGAGGTGGAGGCCCGGTCCGGGTAGAGGGGGTGTAAGGGATGGCTTATGGAGTGAGGGAGTATACTAGGGTAAGGGAGATCAAGGGTCCCCTCCTAATAGTGGAGGGCGTCTCAAACGTCGCGTACGACGAGATCGTGGAAGTCGAGCTGGCCAGCGGCGAGAAGAGGAGGGGCAGGGTACTAGACGTCCAGAGGGGAGTAGCTGTAGTACAGGTATTCGAGGGGACAACGGGCATCACGACAACCGGGACCAGGGTGAGGTTCCTTGGGAGACCCCTTGAGATACCGGTAAGCGAGGACATGCTGGGCAGGATATTCAACGGCCTAGGGGAGCCGATCGACAACGGGCCCCCGATAGTGGCAGAGGACGAGAGAGACGTAAACGGTGCCCCGCTGAACCCGAGCGAGAGGGCCTACCCTGAGGACTTCATCCAGACCGGAGTAAGCGCGATAGACGGGATGAACACCCTTGTCAGGGGCCAGAAGCTGCCAATATTCAGTGGTAGCGGCCTGCCCCACAACGTGCTCGCAGCCCAGATAGCCAGGCAGGCAACCGTGAGAGGAGAGGCGGAGGAGTTCGCAGTAGTATTCGCCGCGATAGGGATAAAGTACGACGATTTCATATTCTTCAAGAAGTTCTTCGAGGAGACGGGCGCCCTGAACAGGGTAGCCATGTTCGTCAACCTAGCCGACGAGCCGGCAATGATTAGGCTGGTAACGCCCAGGGCAGCCCTGACACTAGCCGAGTACCTGGCATACGAGAGGGACATGCACGTCCTAGTGATACTGACCGATATGACCAACTACGCGGAAGCCCTCAGAGAAATCTCCGCGGCGCGAGAGGAGGTGCCTGGAAGGCAGGGATACCCGGGATACCTCTACAGCGACCTCGCAAGCATCTACGAGAGGGCCGGCAGGGTCAAGGGCAAGAAGGGCAGTATAACCCAGATGCCAATACTCACGATGCCCAACGACGACATAACACACCCGATCCCCGACCTGACAGGCTATATAACAGAGGGCCAGATAGTCCTCAGCAGAGAACTACACAACAGGGGAATCTACCCGCCGATAAACGTGCTCATGAGCCTCTCAAGACTCATGAAAGAGGGAATAGGCCCCGGCAAGACGCGTGAGGACCACGCAGACGTGAGCAACCAGCTATACGCGGCGTACTCCAGGGGAGTAGAGCTCAGGAGCCTAGCGGCAGTGGTCGGAGAGGAGAGCCTCAGCCCAGTAGACAGGAAGTACCTGGAGTTCGCGGATCTATTCGAGCAGAGGTTCCTAAAGCAGGGTGAGAGGGAGAACAGGACGCTGGAGCAGACGCTCGATATAGCATGGGAGATACTAGCCATACTGCCAGAGGAGGAGCTGACCAACATAAAGGAGAAGCACATAAAGAAGTATCATCCAAAGTACAGGGGCCAACAGGCCTAGCCGAGCCCTCCAATCATCTCCCTGATTCTTTCCCTCACCCTAACGCCCAGAGCCTCGCCCTTCAACCTAGAGGTCAGCCTGCAGAACGAGCAGACACCACTGCTAGAGAGGAGGCCACAGTATTTGCATCTCTCCATACTGGCCTCAGCGGCCGGGTAGCTCGATATCCTCTCGGCCAGCTTGTTCAGGAAGCCTAGCTTGAGGCTGGGCTTCTCCTCCTCAAGCCTGTTCAAGTACTCCTTGACCCGGAAGTCCAGGCTCGTGAACCTCGCGTGGGGGCAGTCCCTGTGGAGGTAGGGCAGTCCCTTGGCTATGACGTAGAGGAACGACTCTCTCTCGTACACGTTGTAGAGGGGCCTTATACGTGGAGCGGCTAGCCCCGGTATGCCCTCTGTAGCGGGGCCTAGCTTCCTTATGGCGTGGAGCTCCTGGGCTAGGAAGTTCTTGACGGCGAGTGACGCTATGTCGTCGGCGTTATGTCCTGTAGCCACCTTGGCTTCGAGCTCTACTCCAATGGCGTTGTAGAGGTATCTCTTGACGACGCCGCATATGCTGCAGGCTGGCCTCCTAAGCCTCATAGACGCGCTGGGCACTGTAAAGTCAAGCTCCTCCTGTAGACTGAACACGATCAAGGGCACGTCGAGGATCCCGGCTAGCTCCTCTACGACCCTCCTGGACTCCCTGCTATAGTCTCCTATGCCAAGATCGACGTGGAAGGCTACTAGGTCAAACTCCATCTCCCTCCTGAGAGCCGCCAGTGTGGAGAGCAGGGTAGCACTATCCTTACCACCACTAACAGCAGCGACAACCCTATCTCCAGGCCTGATCAACCCATACCTCTTAACGGTCCTCTTAACCTTGGACTCCACGAACTCCGCATAATGCGTGCTACAATAGTGCCGCCTCTGGTAGGGCACATAGGCCATAGCAGGCCTTCCACACACGCTGCATCTAGCCACCACTAATCACTCTCACAAGCACAACCTCCTCCCCCTCAACCTCCTCGTCCTCCGGCAGAGGCGAGCCATTAACCAGGACAATATAGGACTCGCGTGACAACCCAAGCTCTCTAAGTATCCTCCCACCGGTAACCCTGCCCTCCAACTCCAGCGAAACCACCTTGTTGCCAGGCAGTATCCTCACCCGCACCCTAGCCACCCAAACCACACCCCTGTCAGAGAGACTCCCAGGCCACGCCAGGCCCGGATCCCCCATGCATACATCTATAAGCGCCTATAACGGTCAAGTAGCCAAGCGGGGTGTATTAAGAAGATGTATAAGCTCTATAGAGGGTCCCTTGCCCCGGCGATCCTAGCAATTGCAATCCTGGCCCCCTCGATCGCATTCCCCCTGATAGCACATGGGGGCTCGACGTGTAAGTACTACTTTGTGATATACGGCCAGGACTGGTGCCCTCACTGCCAGAAAATGGAGAAGTTCGTCAAGGAGACTTATGGCGAGCAGTGCCTAGAGTTCCGCGACCTCGACGTCCCCAAGTGGAATGGTAACTTTACCATGATTATAAAGAGGTTAAACAACGTCTACAACGTGCCAATACAGCCCGCGTTCCCACTGACAGGTATATGGGAGGATGGAAGGCTAAGAGCCATAGTCCTAGGAGAGGTTACCAAGCCCGACTCGATAGACTACATAGTACAGCGGGCCGACGAAGAGGGGAAGAACTGGGTTGTAGTCTTCCTTGGAAGCAAGGCCTACGCCATAAAACCAGGAGAACAGATAATAGAGGCGTTCAAACCCCTAAAAAACAACACCAGCACCTCCCAGGCTGGCAGGGGTGTTAACAAGACGCTCCTATACGCGGGCATAGCGCTGCTAGCCGTTGGAGCGGTTGGCGTGGTGCTACTAGCCAGGAGGTAGATGAGGGTCTGAAAGCTAGGCTAGTTCCAGGAGCTCGCTCGCCATCCTCAGGCTGCGCTTGCCAACCTCCTCCAAAACCCCACGGAGTTCCCCGTCGCTGTAGCCGCAGGTACGGCTAGCAA
>WWDN01000104.1:0-4816 GCA_035615875.1 Thermodiscus sp.
GGACGGGGTTCACTGGTCCAGCGGGCTCTGGCCCCGGCGAGGGACCCTCTCCCGGGGTTGCTGGCCCCGCTTTACGCCTTCGGCCACGGCATAGGCCGTGGGGGAGGCGGCGGCCCTCCCAGCCCTACCCGTGCGCCGGTAATAGTTATTCGGTGTGTGGGCCTTTTTATTGTGGTGGGATGAGGGGCATGGAGGGCGGTGTACTGGTCTGGCTGGGCCTGCTCCTGGTCTTCCTGGGCTTCATACTGATATTCGCTGGCCTGGTGTTTGAGGCTGCGAAGTCCGGTGGGGGCGTTGAGGGGGGTGGGGTCGTTATCATCGGCCCTATACCCATTGTGTTCGGCACTAGTGGTAGGGCTGCCCTGCTCGCGGCCGTCCTGGGCGTTGTTTTAATGGTCCTTGCAATAGCCTTCTACCTCCTCGGGAGAAGTGGTGGGTGATGCCGGCTAAGAGGCCTGTTGAGTCGAGGGATATCTATAGGCTTACCCTTGTCTCCAATCCTAGGGTCTCGCCCAACGGCGAGCGCGTTGTATTCGTCGCGTCCAGGGCTAGGGAGGACGAGTACCTCTCCGCCATCTGGGTGAGCGACGGCGAGAGGTCCAGGCCCCTCACGGGAGGCCCCCGGGATACTTGTCCTACGTGGAGTCCCGAGGCCGACATGGTGGCCTTCACCAGGAGGAGGAACGAGAAGACGTATAGGCTCATGATAGTGGGGGTCGAGGGCGGGGAGCCCTGGACTCTTGCACGGTTCAACCAGCCGGTCACCAGGCTCGAATGGAGCCCTACTGGGGACTCGATAGCGGTCGAGTCGCGCATGACTGAGGGGGCCTGGACCAGGTACGAGGATAGGGATGTGTTGGAGGTCGATAGGCTCCCGCCGTGGTTTAACGGTGTCGGCTGGGTCTTCGACAGGCCCCGGGGCGTGTACCTCGTATCCTACCCGTCGGGAGGGGTTACGAGGATCTCCCCGGTGGGCGTGGACTCGTGGCTCCCGGCCTGGAGCCCCCACGGGCGCTACCTCGCCTATGTAAGGCATCCCAGCGAGCTGGAGCCCTACAGGGGAGAGGTGGTCTTGTATGACGTGGAGACGGGGCGTGAAAGGGTCCTGGTGGAGAACGTTGCTGTAAGCGGCCTCGCCTGGAGCCCGGACGGCGAGCTCCTGGCCCTGCGAGGGCACTTCTTCGAGAGGGGCCTGGTCACCCACCATAGGATATACACTGTAAACGTGGAGACCGGGGACAGGGAGTGTGTAACCTGCCAGCTCGACCTGAACACGTTGAACACTGTTAACAGCGATGTTAGGGGTCCCTCGTGTAACTCCAACATGGGTTGGGATGACAAGGGGTGGCTCTACTTCCAGGTCCACGAGGCAGGGCGCGTCCACGTATACAGGTCGAGGCCCGGCGGAGAGCCCATCCTCTTCCTTGAAGCCGGGAATGGAGTTGTCGACGAGTTCGACGTATCCCCACATGGGGATACCGTGGCTTACACCTACATGACACCGGTCAAGCCCAAGGAACTATACCTTTACACCGGTAACTCACCGGTTAGGGCCACCTACTTCAACGACTGGGTCGAAAGAGAACGGCTACTAGCCGAGCCACAGCACCAAATAGTAGAGTCGCCGAGCGGCGAGACGCTCGACCTATGGATACTGCCCCCGGTGGGGGACTCGGAGTGCACCGGATGCGTGCCATGGGTACTCTACATCCATGGAGGCCCCAAGACGAGCTTCGGCATGGGCTTCATGTTCGAATTCCACGTCCTGAGCGGCAGAGGCTTCGCAGTAGTATACGGGAACCCCCACGGGAGCGACGGCTATTCTGAGGACTTCGCCGACATAAGGGGCCGCTACGGCACTATCGACTACGAGGATATAATCCAGTTCGCCAACGCCGCCCCCAGCCTCTACCAGGCTCTAGACCCTGGGAGGGCCGCTGTAGCGGGCGGAAGCTATGGGGGCTGGATGGTCAACTACATACTCACCAGGACCAGCCAATTCAAGGCGGCTGTAACCATGAGGTCGTGCAGCAACTGGACGAGCTTCTACGGGGCCAGCGATATAGGCTGGTACTTCGCCAGGGAGCACTTGGGAGGGACCCCCTGGGAGTCCCCGGAGACCTACCTGGAGAAGAGCCCGCTCTTCCACCTCGACAAGGTGAAGACACCCACACTCATAATCCACAGCCTAGAGGACTATAGATGCCCATTGGACCAGGCACTCGCACTCTATACGGGGTTGAAGGCTCTCGGAGTCGAAGCCAAGCTGGCATTGTTCCCCCGGGAGAACCACGACCTCTCTAGGCAGGGAACGCCTCGTAGGAGGGTTAAGAGGCTCGATGTGATAGTTGAGTGGCTGGAGAGCAAGCTGGGCTCCGAGGCTCGGGCTCCGGGCGGGGATAACTCCTCTGGCCTGTAGCAGTCTTTCTGGACTTATCATACCTTTTTAATAGCTGTGGTTGTGGCACAGAGTTGCCTGGTAGGATAGGGTGACCGGGTATGGTGGAGCTTCACCAGACTAATGTGGTCTATGTGGGTAGGAAGGATGTCATGAACTATGTGTTGGCCGCGATCAGGCTGTTCAGCGATGGTGCCGAGGAGGTCGTGATAAGGGCCAGGGGAACCAACATATGTAAGGCCGTTGACGTGGCGGAGAACATAAGGAATCTCTTCATGAAGAACACGGAAGTGGCGGGTGTAAACATTTACAGCGAGGAGCTAGAGGCGCAGGGAGGCAAGAAGAAGAGGGTATCAGCGATAGAGATAAAGCTCAGGAAGAAGCGCGAGGAAAGCTCCTAGACGTCCTCATAAAAACATGGTCTCCCTCTTCCTCAGGGGATCCATGGGTTAAGGGAGTGCTAGAGGGACCCCGTGAGCCCGGGGGAGCGTCTAGGAGTTGTTCAGTCGCCTGGACTAGAGTATATCTTCAAGGCGCTCTCCAACTTCCCCGACTTGATCATATTAGACAGCCTCTCGCTGATTCCTCTCTCGATGAGCCTCTCCCGGGCCTCCTTTGGAACGCCCTTGTACTCTTCCTCCAGCTCCCTCTTGATCCGTCTATGATGTGTTTTACGAGATAGGGCCTGAGATCCCTCTTATCAGGAGACCAATACCGAAGACAGACTTTCCGTTTTGTTCTAGGCCAGAAGGTTAAGGATCCTTTGCGAACTCATATATGTTACCATTAGAGTATTATACTCTAACTGTATAATTTCGTCTAGACGGGGAGTACATTGCAACCTCATAACTTCGTCGATAGGAGGTCAGAGTTGGAGCTACTAGAGGAGCTCTGGAGTAAGGGCGGTGGCCTGGGTATAGTCTATGGCCGGAGGAGGATTGGGAAGACCAGGCTCCTCCTAAAGTGGATAGAGGAGAAGCCACACGTCTACTACCAGGCCGGCTTCTACTCGCATGACATCAACCTACAGGGGCTAGCCAGGGCTTTCGAGGAGTACCTGGGAATTGAGGGGCTCTCGAAGGTCAAGTTCTCCAGCCTAGACGTACTCCTTGAGCACACACTACGCATGTGGAGGGGGAAGCTTGTAGTCGTCATTGATGAGATCACCTACTGGGTCCGCTCGTACCCGGGCGTCGTCTCGGAGATCCAGAGGTTCGTTGACCACGTGCTATCCGGGTTCCAGGCGGTTATCGTGCTTACCGGGAGTATCGTGGGTGTAGTTACTCGGGACCTGGTGGGCGGCGGCTCGCCGTTATTCGGTAGGGCTCGTCTCCGGATCCGGCTGGGCGAGCTCTTGCCCTGGTGTTTGCCATACTTCCTTCCTAGATACAGTAGTAGCGGGCTTGTCGAGGCCTACTCGCTAGTAGGCGGCATTCCGCACTACTTGGTCGAGTGGTCAGACGAGCGCGAACCACTCAACGCATACCTACACATGTTCGCTCCTGGAGGCGTGCTTGAAGACGAGCCCCTCATGATTCTACGCGAGGAGGTGAGGAACCCCTCACCCTACGTATCAATAGTTAGGGCGATCGCGGAGGGCATGAGGACTATAGGCAGGGTCAGCAACTACACGGGGCTCCCCCTAGGGCATGTGAGCAGGTATCTATCCACGCTCATCCAACTGGGCCTCGTCGGCTACGAGCCCCTAGTGCCCAGGAGGAGGAAGAGGCGCCTGCTAGCGATCCACGACAGGCTCCTGAAATCCTACTACACCATCATAGAGCCATACCGCCACATACTATCCACGAGGCCGGACAGGATACCGGGGTCGTTAAGGGATAGGTATAAGGCGGTCATAGCGGAGGGCTGGGAAAGGCTGGCTTCACACCACGCCCTCACACAGCTAGCCCCGCAGCTGGGCATAGCAGTGTCGGAGGCTGGCAAGCTAGTGCACAAGGGCTATGAAGTCGACTACGTGGTTGTCGACAGTGGAAACCGTAGGGTTCTAGCGGTAGAGGCCAAGTGGAGTCCACTCGACAAGAGGGAGATACAGGGCATAGCCAGGGAGACAATGGCTAAGGTACACAGGGTACTGCCAGGCTACGACGTGACAGTCGCGCTGTACGTCCGTGAAGCCAGCGAGTCAAACCTGGATAACGCGATAATAGTTACACCAGAGGACCTCCCCTGGAAGAGAGACTGCAGGTGAGCCGCCTGGACGTGGGCGTCATCTAATAACCTTACTGGCGTATAACCCTCTAGGGTGCTGGGATGCCGTGGGCGATCGTCACCGCTTCATCCAGGGGCATAGGATTCCATATCTCCAAGGCTCTGGCAGAGCTAGGCTTGAACCTGGTGTTGGGCTCCCGTAACATGGATAGGCTGGTCGAGGCGGCGTCGAGCCTTTCCCAGGAGTAC
>WWDN01000105.1:0-11737 GCA_035615875.1 Thermodiscus sp.
TACCCTTCAGCGAGCTCGTCTCCGAGGTAAAGGGCCTCCTCAGCCTCTACGGTGTCAGCGGTACCATTCGGTACCTTACCTAGGACTATGTGGAAGGTGTTCCTCTTACAGTAGGGGCAGAAATGGTATATCCTACCCATCTTATCGAGCCTGAAGCTAACCGGCAACTCCCAGGTCCGGCCGCACTCCGTGCAGGCAAGCTTCCACCGGGTCATTACATAGTGCACCCAACATAGCCTCCCAGCCGAGAGGCCTTATACTTTACCTGTCCAAGGACATGCGAGACGTCAAATACATCTTCTCGATCACTGGCCTCAGCCTTGGTACAAACATGTTCCTCATCAGGTAGAGGGCCTTGAGGGGGACGATAATCCTCTCTCCAGACACCCTATACCCGCAGACAGGACACTCAAAGGAAACCGATATGACTACATCGTTACTGGACTCGCCCGGCCACCTCAGCTTGTACCTGTAGTCCCCGGGCGCCCCACACGCCGGACACGGTCCTACCTCGACAATCTCATGCTCCAATAGAGGGTACACCTCCAAGACATGGCCGAGACCCTGTAGGCGGCTAGCCACCCTGTGACTAGTATACCCTGGCGTCGACTATAAAGCGATAGACGCCCGCCTCTACCTTAAGACGCCGAGTTCCCTCAGCCTATACAGGGCCCTTCTCAGGACCCTCCTGACGTTCTTCCTCCTATGCACACCGCCATACAACCTGGTAGCCGTCAGCCTGATGCTGTTGGTTCTAGTTAGGTCAAGGAGAATCCTCCTCTCCTCGTCGGCCAGTTCGCCTCCCAGGTACCTGAGTGCTATGCGGGCCAAGTCGCCTGGGGAAAGCCCCTTGTAGGGGTCTTCGGAAACCTGCTCGTCGAGCCTCCAGATGGAGTCGAATATGATGACCGACACATAGTCGTCTGGGCCGATGTCCCCGTACACCCTCTTGAGTTCTTTGAGTAGCTCCTCCCTGCTTTCGAAACCGTCCAGCCTTGCGTCGTCATCTGTTAGATCCTTCACCTGCTTTACAACTATCTCTCTTATCCGGGCCTTGGCCACAGGCCTGCCTCCCGCGTGTATTATGACCTCCGGACGCCTCACCCTGACGATACCGAGCCTCACAGTAGCCCTCTTCTCGCCCGAGAACAGCTTCCCGGCATACTCTCCCTTGAGCATTATATGTCTTCCGAGGAAGACGACCTTCCGTTTTTTACCCTTGCCAGCCACTCCTATTACCCCGTGGCCCCGCCAGCCAGGGTCCCCGGTGATCGATGGTCCACCTCAGGCGTTACCAAGGAGGTGGACCGGGCTGAAATATATGGTGATGTGGGGCCAAAGCGGTGAGGTCGTCCCCTTGGCTGGCGGGGCTCTGCGATGTTTTACTTGACTAGCGCGCCTGGTTGTAGGCTCTTGCAGGCGACTTCGTCTGGCGTCGTGTAGGGGGCGAAGACCGCTCCAAGGACTATTTTCTTGGGCTTGCCCTCGACTAAACCCTTCATCCACTCAGGGATCCCGGCTAGTTCTCCGTCACGAGTCACGGTATAGGGTGGGAGCCTGCTATTCTCGCCAACAATGCTTGACACTAGCACCGAGCCCGCGCCCACCCTGCTTTTCTCTAGGATGACGCTCCTCCTGACTATGGATAGAGGCCCTATTGCCGAACCCTCCTCTATCACGGCTCCAGGGCCTATCACGGAGTTAGCCTCGATCCTAGCCCTGCTGCCTATGAAGGTGGGGCCCTTGACGACGACGTTCTCCTCTATTACCGCATTGGACTCTATGACAACGCCATTACCAATCCTAGCCGACGAGTCGATCTCCGCCCTGCCCTTTATAGTCGTAGAGTACTTGTCCAACACCAGCCTATACGCCTCTAGGAGGTCCCATGGATAGGCTATCTCCAGCCAATCGCCCTCCCATATATACGCTCCCACAAGCCCCCTCCTGGCCAAAACGTTCATCCCGTCCATAAACCCCCTCTCATACAATATCCTTAGGACCGTCGACTTGCCGATCAAGACGCCTGCAAAAACATAACCCCTCCCGGCCCTCCACTCCTCAAGGGTCTCGGTTACCCTCTCCACGTTACCCTTCAAGCCCACGCTCACGAAGCCAAAAGTCTCCAGGCCACTCGCTATAGGAGCCAACGCCATGACGACAGGGTACTGGCTCTCGCTATAGGAGTCCAGCAGTCTAGCAGCTATGTTGTTTGGCCTAGCAAGGTATCCAGTGAATGAAAGCAAGACCTCCCTCTCGGGGACGTCTTCCAGGGCGGTTCTTATCGCGTTGTTGAGGCCGGGTTCCTTTTGGGCTACGACCTCAAAGCCCGGCGGAGCCCCCTCTAACGGTATCATTGACGGGTTAACTATGATCCTTCCACTCTCGGGTCTAACCTGCAAGACCTGGCCTATGGTATAGTCGAGTATCCTCTTGCCCCCGAGGCGGATAAGGGGCTTGGGCCTCTTACTAGTCAGTGGGCCCAGCCTCTTACCCCATCCTCCAGCTAGTATAGCCGTCCACAAAACCAGACACCCCCATCTCACTCGACGGTAACAGTCTTGGCTAGGTTACGCGGCTTGTCGGGATCGTATCCCCTGCGGACTGCCATGTGGTATGCCAGTAGCTGGAAGAATGGTATTATACTGAAGGGCTCTAGGAGTATGTGGCTCGTCGGCGGGGAGTCCTGGACCATGATATCCCTGGGCAGATCCAACTCTAGGTTCGCTGGCTTGACTACCCTGACCCACGCACCCCTAGCCCTCATCTCTATAGCGTTACCGGACACCTCCGGGGAGTCGCTGGTACCTAGCACAAACACGGGGAAACCATTGTCGACAAGGGCTATAGGCCCATGCTTGCTCTCCCCAGCAGGATACGCCTCTGCATGGACATAGGCTATCTCCTTCACCTTCAACGCAGCCTCCTTAGCCAGATATGCACCGAGCCCGCGTCCTAGTATGTACATGCTACTCCTCTGGAGGATCCTGGAGAGTTCTCGGGCCTCGGGATCCCCGACTTCTATAGCGTCTTTAACCACGACGGGAGCGTCTCCGATCATGTTCTTTAGGAGTCTGGCCTCGTCCTCATCTATAACGTTGTTCTCTCTAGAGGCGGCGACGGCGAGTAGTTCGAGGAGCAGTATCTGTGTTAGGTAGGTCTTGGTGGCGGCGACTCCTATCTCGGGCCCGGCCCGCGTGTATAGGCTGAGGTCCGCGTACCTTGAGAGGGCGCTGCCGATCACGTTTGTCACCCCGATAACCTTGGCTCCCCTCTCCATGTAGTGCCTCACGGCTTCCAAGGTGTCGAAGGTCTCCCCGCTCTGGCTGACCGCGACTACAAGGGTATCCTTGTCCACGACCGGTAGTAGGACCTCGTACTCCGACGCTATCAAGGGGCTAGAGATCCTCTTGGCAAGCCGGGAGAGGAAGTAGTGCAGGACTAGGCCGGCGTGGTAGCTCGTGCCAGCGGCAACTATTATGACCTTATCAGACTCTACAAGTAGCCTGGCGGCCTCCCTCACGGCCGGATCCTCGATTGACCCGTTGTAGGTGTCGTAGAGAGCCTGGGGCTGCTCATATATCTCCTTTATCATGAAGTGCGGGTACCCGGATTTCGACGCGGCTTCAGGGGTCCATTCGATGGTCTTCGTCCTAGACGCCAGCTCCTCAGCCGGGACCCTGGCTACCCCCCTCTCGCCGAGCCTGTATATCTTCACCTCCCTGGGCGTTATGTATCCGAACTCGCCGTCCTCCAGGGGCAGTATCCTCCTAGTCACGGTCAGGAGGGCTGGGATGTCGCTGGCAACAGCGTTTTCCCCCTCCCCTAGGCCTAGGAGCAGTGGGCTCCGCATCCTGGCAAAGTAGACTCTGTCGGGCTCCCGCCTGTGGACTATGGCTAGAGCATAGGTCCCCTGTAGCCTCGATAATGCCTTGGCCAACGCCACTATGAACTCATCGCCCCCTGCAAGGTATTCTTCTATCAGATGGGCTATGAGCTCGGTGTCTGTCTCACTCTTCAGCCTATGGTTCCTGGCCGCGAGCTCTTCCCTTAGAGAGGCGAAATTCCTTATAACACCGTTGTGAACGACGGCTATCTCGTCCCTGCAATCAGTGTGGGGATGGGCGTTATAGTCTGTTGGGCTCCCATGCGTCGCCCATCTAGTATGCCCTATCCCAGCCTTGCCCTCCAGGCTGGCGAAGTCTATCTTCTTGGCGAAGTCGTCTATCTTGCCCGCGGCCTTACGTATCGCGAGGCCGTTAGGCCCCACAAGGGCTATGCCGACGCTATCATACCCCCGGTACTCTAACCTCCTCAAGCCCTCGACAAGCAGCTCAGCAACATTGCCACGCTTCTCTGTGGTTAACCCGATAATGCCACACACCAGTCACACACCATAGTTCCTTTCCATCCCCGGAATGTTGCATTTCCTAAATTCAGATTAACTCGGAGACAACCCTCTCTAATTAATATACATGATGCTATACTAGAATAGTCTTCCGGGGTGGAAGTAGCATGCCCTCAGCGATGCACCTGCTGAGAAACGGGTTAACCGCCCCTTTCAGGGCAATAGTATCGCCTGACAGGGTCTTCGCAGAGATACGGCGTTATACCAGGCAGTATGGAGTCTACTTCACGGCCTCCTTCTACATAGGAGCCTGGCTAGGCATATCCATGGCTACATTCGTGCTTGTAATGCTCGCCGTGGCGTTCCGCAGCCTAATAGGCCTCAGGCTACTAGAGTTCGCCACCGCCCCCCTGGAGGCCCTAGTATATAGCTTCCTGTTCCCACTCGTCGCCGCTGGCATCGACTCACTCCTGATAATGATCCCCGTGCTGCTAGACAGGAACCGGCCGCCTATCCACGCGGTCCTAGCGGTGAGGGCGTCTAGCATGTTGCCATACAGCTTGAGGATAGTATACCTCGCTGTAACCGGGAACCTTCACTTCAAGAGCCTAGTCTCAGCCTCTACATCCCCCGTGGGCCTGGCACTCCTGGTGATAGGTTTCCTACTAACGGCCTACGGACTCGTGAAAGTCGGGGTGGGGAAGGGCCACGCAGCCGTGGGGGCACTGCTCCCGCTTCTCTACAAGCTAGTAGTGTAGACACGCTAACTATCGACCCCGGGAGAGCATAGAGGCGCTGGCCAGGGCCCTGAGGGAGGGCGGGGGGCCTCGGGTTAAACACAGCTCCTCACAGCTCGCGCTGAGGTCACGGCCGTCACCTCATAGGCCCCCGGGAAGTGTTTTATCTAGTAGAGGCGTCTTATTTCTAGGAGGGGTCTAGGGCTTGACCGTGGAGATCCTAAGAGTGAACCTGTCAAAATCCACTATACGCGTGGAGGAGCTGGACGAGGAGACGGCTACCCTGTTTCTGGGCGGGAAGTCGCTGGGGACCCTGCTGGTCTATCGGGAGGTTCCACCAGCCACAGACCCCCTGTCGCCCTCCAACAAGATCGTGTTCGCCGCCGGCTTCTTCAACGCACTCGTACCCGGTGCCAGTAAGGTAAGCGTCGTGTCCAGGAGTCCGCTTACGGGATTAATCCACGACAGCTCTGCTGGAGACTTCTTCGGCCCTCTGCTTAGAAAGGCAGGGTTCCACGGGATAGTGGTTGAGGGCGCCTCAAAGGACCCGGTCTACCTCTGGGTGAATGACGGCGAGGCCGAGATCAGGAGTGCCGAGAAGCTGTGGGGCTTGAGGGTCCCCCAGGCTACCCGTAGGATTAGGGAGGAGACCAGTGCCAAGGCCAGTGTAGCCGTTATAGGGCCGGGCGGCGAGAACCTGGTTAGATTCGCCCATATCGCCTTCGACGAGGAGAGGGCCGCTGGCCGCGGGGGCCTGGGGGCTGTTATGGGCTCCAAGAAGCTAAAGGGGATAGCCGTGTATGGCTCCAAGAAGCCAAGCGTCGCCGATGAAGAATCCCTCTCCAGGCTAGGGAAGAGGTGGTATGACTACTTCGCGTCGAGCAGGAGATACGCAGACATGCGCACATACGGCACGACCAACGCCCTACTATACTCCGCCCAGATGGGTATGAGCCCCAGCTACAACTTCAAGAAGCCATGGATCCCAGTTGAGCTGGCCGAGAAGCTCGGGGGAGACGAGGTAAAGAAGAGGGAGGTCGAGCCTCCATGGTATATACACGGGGCCAGTTGCCCGATCAAATGCGCCCGCTACGCGAAGTCCAGGTTCAAGGGATTCGAGTTCCTGGTCAAGCCCGAGTACGAGAACCTCGCAATGCTTGGAGCAGCCACGGGCGTCTTCGATCTAGATGCCGTGCTCTACTTTAACAGGCTCGTCGACGACCTGGGGATTGACTCTATCAGTACCGGGAACGTGATAGCCTGGTTCCTAGAATTGGTCGGCGAGGGACTACTAGACCCGGCAAGCTACGGGCTCGACGCCAAGGGCTTCGGCGATGCGGAGGCCGTCGAGAGGCTGATCAACGACATCGCGTACAGGCGGGGAATCGGCGCCATACTAGCCGAGGGAGTCGCCGAGGCCTCAAGGATACTCAACGTCGGGGACGAACGAGCGGTGCACGTGAAGAAGCTGGAGGCGCCAGCCTGGGACCCGCGTGGCAGGAGAGGGCTTGCCGTCAGCTATGCCACAGCTGATGTTGGCGCAAGCCACCTAAGGGGATGGCCCAGGACAAGGGACCCTCCGAGCAGTGGGCCTGCTAGGGATGTAGTCAAGAGCATGGCTGACGCTAGGGACTTGGACGCGCTATTTGACACCCTTGGGATCTGCAGGTTTGTCCCCTACCCGAGAGAGGCTATAGTAGAGTTCTACAAGTACATCACCGGCGAGGAGAGGAGTATAGAGGACCTACTACTGGTACCTAGAAGGGCTGAGGCATTAGCCAGGATACATGCAGTGCTCAGCGGGCTCTACCCGCCCCTACACGACGACATACCAAGGAGATGGATGGAGCCAGAGCCCGAGGGACCCCTAAAGGGAGAGAAGGCGTTCATCGACGAGCAGGATAAGGTGGAGGCTATAAGAGAATATTACAGGATAAGGGGCTGGCACCCGGAGCTTGGGGTTCCACTGCCGGAGACCGTCGAGAGGCTCGGGTTAGAGTGGGCTCGTGGCGACGCTCTTAGGGCTCTTGAGATTGTTATGAAGAGGTCCGTGGTCTGAGGATATACTACGTTCATTATTACCCTCATCTATATATCGGCCTCCAATAACCTTCCTCCCCCGGACTCGGTGCTGTGTACATGGACGGCCAGCTGAAGCGCTTGATCATCGCTGGACTAGCCTGGGGACTCTCGTGGGGGCTGTTATGGTCAGTCCTAGCCCCGTACCTACGGGGCCTTGGCTACTCGGGCAGCCAGTACGGTCTAGTGGGGAGCACTGCTGTCCTTTCAAGCGCCGTATTCACTCTACTTGGGGGGTCCCTCAGCGATAGGTACGGGTCTAGGAGCGTGCTAGTGGCGAGCTCGGTGATAGGCGCCCTTGCCCTGCTACTCGTATCGACTGGCAGGACCTACCTCGTGGCTAGTGGCTTCTTCCTCAACGGGATGGCTAGTGGCCTCGGCTTCGTCGCCCAGCAAGCCCTGCTTGCTCGTACCGGTAGGGATGAGGAGCTCCACTACACCTATAGCTACGTCTCAGCGGCTAGCACGCTTGGCGGTGGCGTGGGCAGCTTCCTGGGCTGGTTGCCCGTGCTCGCACACCGGTATCGTGACTTGCCATTGCTTGAGGCGTATAGGTATAGTATCGTGGCCTCGTCGCTCATACTCTTGTTGACGATCCCGGTTATACTGGGCTTAAGGGAGCGTATCACTATAGGTGAGAAGCGCGGGTATAGCTTGTTGGGGGCCGCTAGGAGGTTCACCAGGAGCTTCTACTTGATTGCGGTCATTAACATGGTTATAGGCTTTGGAGCCGCGATGAGCATCCATAATATAGACTATTACTTCACGGCCAAATACGGGGTGACCAGCGCCGAGCTGGGCAGTGTCTTCGGCCTACAGGAGCTTGCCATGGCCTCCCTAATGATTGCAATGCCTAGGATCGCCGATAGGGCGGGTGGAGTATTGAGGGTATACCTGGCGGTCAGCTACGCCAGCATACCGCTGCTCATAGCAATGACCCTGGTGGACGACTTCCCGGTGGCGGCTGCGATCTATCTGGTTAGGAGTGTGCTTATGAACGTCGCGAACCCGCTCTTCACGGCCTTCGTGATGAGGCTTGTTCCAGTGGAGTTGCGGGGTACGGCCTCGGCCTTCCTAAGCCTCTCGTGGACTATACCGGCTGGTGGTGGGAGGGCTGTTGGAGGGTGGCTGCTAGACATTGACCTGGAGCTCCCTCTTCGGCTGACCGCTGTACTCTACACGGTAGCACTGACGGTGCTCGCCGCCGTCTTCCGGGGAGAAGTCGGATCCGGTAGTGAGGAGTCTAGGGCTATGGTGACTCCGGGTCCAGCCTAGACTGGTATCTCCTGTTGGGGCTCCCTTATCCTGTCGGGGACCCTCTTGACCCGGAAGAATCCTATCCTCCATAGCTCCTCCGAGAAGGGGTCGTCTGGCTCTACTATCTCTAGAAGCTCCACCTCTGCGCCCAGGTCTTCTAGGACGTATTTGAAGTCCTCCACCCAGTCGTTTATACCGCATGTGAGGCAGAAGCTTCCATCAAACCTGACGACGACCACGTCGCCCTCGATCCTTTCGAGTCTTGCCACGCTCTCGGGCGCCCTATACCTGTTGTAAAGCTCTATAGCCTTGTCGACCAGCCTCTTCAGCTTCAAGCTCACAACCGTCATCCCACTCCCCCACGCCCTTCTTGGCGTGGTGAGTCGAGTCGAGGGGATTTATTGTAAACGTATAGTCTCGCGCCTTCTAAGCTTTTTCCAAGGCCTGTAGCATATGGCCTGGAACACTCTCTCTACAGCATCCTCGTCTAGATCCGCTATCAACCCTAGACCCGTTTCGCCCGGCTTCACAGCTACCATGCTGTCCTCGTACCCACACGATGCCCTGGCAATCTTCCTCGCTACAACATAACCGTGTGACTCCTCTACGGAGTCGTAGGTGTAGACGCGGTAGCCAATGCTCTCGAACATCCTCTTACTGGCAACGTTGCCTTCCCCAATAGTGGCCAGGTATGCTTTAGACCCTGTGACCTCTTCTACGCTTAACACTAGAATCCTACCTATATCGTGGCCCCTAGCCTGGGGCGACACCACGACATAGTAGATTATGGTTATATCGCCGCCTCCCCTGAAGGGAATGGAGTAATATACTACCCCGCCCCTGGGCATCCCGTTGATATACGCCAGCAGGTATTCCGCTATCCCGCCCCTGATCGCTTCGACAGCGTAATAGGAGTGCCATTCGCCCATCGACTCGGTGAGCAGCTCCTCTAGAACCCGGAGGCTGCCCCTCTCCACTATTATCTCCATGTTCTCATTCCTTCCCAGATCATAGGCTTGCTGTATCGGGGCGATATTAACTTAGCCGTCGAGCCGATCTAACATTAATATATAGACCGTCGACACAAATAAGTGAAGTGCTGACGGTGGGATACATGGAGAGCGAGTCCTACACCATAGTTAGCATGAGCCCGCTACCCGAATCCTTCTTCAGGGCATTATTCGCGCCCTACACCAGAGAGCTGGACAAGCCGCTTGACATCATAGTCCTAGAAGACCCTGAAAACCGCGAGGCGGTGAAGGAGGCCTTAGAGAAGGCCGATGTCGTCATCGGCGACTATAGCTTCAGGTTCCGCATCACGAGAGAGATCTGCGATATGATGAAGAAGGTCAAACTAATCGCGCAGCCGAGCACTGGCTACGATCACATAGACGTGAAGGCCTGCGCCGAGAAGGGGGTACCTGTGGCCAACATTGGGGCTGCTAACGCCGTGTCGGTCGCAGAATATACTATAATGACGGCCCTCGCACTCCTCCGCAGGCTCATGAAAGCCCACAACGACCTCTCCAACGGCCTGTGGAGCCAGTGGGAGCTCATGGAGCTAGGCACCTACGACCTCTTCGGGAAGACCTGGGGCGTGATCGGCCTGGGGCGTATAGGCAGGGAGGTCGTCAAGAGGCTTAGGGGGTTCGACGTTAGGATACTCTACTACGACAAGTACAGGCTTCCCAGCGGCGAGGAGGAGAAGCTGGGTGTAGAGTACGCGCCGTTCCCTAAGTTACTCAAGCTGAGCGACGTCATATCCATACACGTCCCCCTAACCGACGAGACCAGGCATATGATCGGTGAGAGGGAGCTGCGGCTCATGAAGCCTACCGCCATACTGATCAACCCGTCCCGCGGCGAGATAGTGGATGAAGAGGCGCTGGCCAGGGCCCTGAGGGAGGGCTGGATTATGGGCGCCGCTGTGGATGTCTACACTGTAGAGCCGCCGGGCCCAGATCATCCCTTGATAAAGGTTAAGGGTGTCAATATAATCACGACGCCCCACATAGCCGGGGCCACAAGCGACGCGAGAACCCGTATAATACAGGTCACCGTTGAGAACGTTGTCCGCGTGCTGAAGGGAGAGAAGCCGCTGAACGTGGTGAACATGTAGCGGCTACCTCCGGGTGGTTGGATGGCTAGGATAAACCGCGTGGCGGACTATATCGCGGAGTACCTCAAGGCGATCGGTGTAAAGAGGATATACGGGATTATAGGGACTAGCGTAGTCGACTTCGTAGACGCGCTCTATGATAGGAGAAACGACCTCAGGTACATCTCGGTGAGGCACGAGCAGGTAGCAGTCGCGATGGCCGACGCCGAGTACAGGTCGAGCAGACGACTAAGCGCGGCACTAGTACACGCGGGACCCGGATTCCTCAACTCCCTCATAAGCCTCGGTGTAGCTTACAAGGACAAGATCCCCCTCATACTGTTATCGGGAGGGGTCAAGCGCC
Organism: Thermodiscus sp.; assembly: GCA_035615875.1. Lineage (GTDB taxonomy): Archaea > Thermoproteota > Thermoprotei_A > Sulfolobales > Acidilobaceae > Thermodiscus. Next base: position 10,884 of record WWDN01000105.1, read on the forward strand.
GGCTATACGGGACCGACTCGTGGCTAGAGGTAGACCAGCAATCCATAGCGAAGAGCCTCACAAGGGCTACAGTGAGGATCGAGGATCCAGAGGACCTAGAACATAGCCTCGGATACCTAGTGAGGACTGCCTTCACACCCCCCAGGGGACCCGTCCTACTTGAGGTCCCAGAGGACCTCTGGAGCAAGCCAGCCCCGGCAAGCCGCCTCCCAGGGAGTCTCTCAGACCTCCTCCCAGAACCGACAAAGCCGCCAGTCGATATAGTGAGGGAGGTGCTTGGCGACCTCGTGCAGGCTAGTAAGCCCCTAATCTACGCTACCGGTGAGTGCATCGGAGACCGTATAAACTCGGTTATAGACGAGCTTGCTGAGAGGCTCGGGGCGTACGTCGTTACGAGTGGGAACGCGCGTGGTGCATGCAGCGAGGCCCATCCGAGGTGCCTCGGCAGGGTCGGGTTCGGTGGAGGGTCCCTTCCAGCGGATAAGGCCTTTGAGAGCGCGGACTATATACTAGTCCTGGGCGACGAACTAGACGATATAGCAACCTACGCTTACACGGTGTATCCCGAGGGCGATATAGCCATCGTATCAGAGAACCCAGTGTCGAAAAGAGGCCGATATACTATACTCGATTGGTAAAGGCCTCGCCATACCACTTCGCACTGATGCTATTAGAGGAGGCCAGGAAGAGCGGCATAAAGGAGGCGAAAAACGAGTGGGACAACGAGATAGCAGGATATAGGTCCGCCTGGGAGGGCATGCTAGAAGAAGCTGTTGGAAGGAGATACGAGGGCTTCGCCAACCCCTCACTATTCTTCAAGAAGCTAAACGACCAGATAGACGAGGACACAATAA
>WWDN01000106.1:0-1780 GCA_035615875.1 Thermodiscus sp.
CCCACTCACCACGGCTCCGAGGAAGTTGACTAGCGTGAGACTCCCTATGGCGAACACGACTAGCACGGTGTAGGCTTCATTGTAGTGGCCCGGAACCATGCTGGCTCCATAGGCTCCGAAGGCGTGTGCGTAGAGCGCTATCATGACTATGTAGCTGGCTAGGAGCATTATGTTCAACCCGCCGGTAACAATGTTATCGCCGTATGCCCTAACAAGGAACTCTATCGTTCCACCCACGCTGGGATAGCGGGCGGAGAGCTTCGCGTAGCTATAACTGGTCAACAAGGCGATGAGACCCGCGAAGAGAAAAGCCAGCGGGGCAGCCCCCTTGGCTAGCTCCAGGCTCAAGCCGAGCGTAGCGAATATTCCGCCTCCGATCATACCGCCGACTCCAATACTAAAGATCTCCCAGTACCCCAGTCTACCTCTCCCCAACCTGGGACTCCTCTGGTGGCAGTCTAGACTCTCTTTGTTACTGTGGGCTTCTAGGCTCTCGTGGTTGGATGCGGTGATTATTTAATGTACCTTACCACTAGCACCGCGCCCGCCACGTATACGATGGTTGAGAGGGCTTCGAGCAAGTGCACGCCTGTAGAGGCTGCCGGCGTCTTCTTGAGGAAGTCTTGTAGCGTTGTGAAGGTTAGGTAGAAAGCCCCGGTGAATAGGGCTAGGCCCACCCACCTGTTCCCGAGCACCCGGTTGATGAGCCCTAGCAGGCCCATCCCTCAACCCCGATCCAGGAGGGTCTATCTAGCATCAGCTAAAACGATTTCTACACAGTCATCACTTCACCGGCGCGGCGTTACGCCACATCTCCTCCAGCCTAGAGGCTAGTCCTGATGCAAAGGCGGGATGCCTTATGAATACCGAGACCACGTCGTGGTGGAGGCTCGGTAACCCTATTATCACCGTGTCGCAGGCAGCCATCATGTCAAGCACCGCGGCCGGGCTACTCCTGACCTCGATCCCCTTCTCTAGGAGCGCCTCCAGGGCCTGCCTGGGCGGCCTCTGGGTCGACGGGACGAGTACCCTCACATTAGAGGGGAGCCTGTCGATCAGCGGTGACAGGAGGTCCCAGTATTCGAGGCTCTTCTCCGAGGCCTTGAAGGCAACGAAATACACTGGCCCTCTACACTGCGTTATCGACGAGAGCGCCGTCGCAAGGCTCTCCTTCAAGCCATATATGAGCCTCACCTCCTCCCTCATCCCACCGGTCTTATAGGAGTTCTCAAGCTCCTCTGCCAACTCCTCAATCCTCCTCATAGCGTCTAGTGCCTCCACGAGCTTCCTCTGCCCAATCCTAGCCAATGCCCTCCTAGGATTGACCGCCTCGTAGAAGTGGTCTCTCCTGTTCACTAGCCCCTTTGCTTCGAGGCTCCTAAGCACATCGTATATGCGGCCCCTCGGTATACCGGAGAACTCGGCTAGCTCAACCGCCTTCATAGAGCCCATTTTCACGAGCGTTAGATAGGCCTTGGCCTCATACCTGTTCAACTCTAACAGTATCCTTATCCTAGCCTCTATCTCCTCGTTCAACCCGTATCTAGCCTCGTACACGTGTACCCTGGAGGACGGCTATATAGCTCGACCACAGGGCCCTCCGCCCCTCAAGGGCTTCTAGGCCCATATGGCGGCGCTTAAGAGGAACTGCAGTACAAGACTGATCAATACGAAGGGCACGCTATACCTGAGGAACTCCCTGGCCCCTATCCTATACCCCTTCTCCTCGGCCAGCGTCAACGCAACGTATAGGGCTGGAGCCGCTGCAGTAGTCATGTTA
>WWDN01000107.1:0-22776 GCA_035615875.1 Thermodiscus sp.
GTATATAATCAGGGGGACAAGGCCCTTGCCAGGCGACAATTCCAGCCGAGGCCCGGTTACCAGTGAAGCGAACAACCCACTCCCCATCCCGATCCTTATACAACCGGGCTCCACGCATCCAGTACCATGGTTAGTGGCCTGCTGATCGCCCATCACAACCCCCAGGGCGAAATCGCCGGCCTCAACAACCTCATCGTGGTATAGCGTGTTGGGGATAGGGATCCTGGGCAGGCCGAGTAACCTGGCCACCAGCCAGATAGGCTTCAAGTCTCTAGGGTGCACTATACCCATCAACGCTTTATTCGACGGATCACTCTTGTAGCTCCCAGTCAATGCCTCTACAAGGTAGGCATCGATGTTCCAGGCACGGTACCTCCCGCTAGCCAGTCCCTCGTAGAGATCCCTCCTCTCCTCCAGTAAGATGCGGAGCTTGACCATAGGGGACTCCGGTGAGAGAGTGGAGCCTAGTACAGGGAGTCTAGAAGCCACTCTAGCTCTCAAGGGTAGGGTCTTGTAGAGTTCGAGGCTCCTCCTATCCATCCATGTAACCACATTGGCGGCCTTGCCGCCGCCTGCACGCCACACGACAATACTGCCCCGGTAGGTGGATAGACCTATGCACCGGGCCCCAAGCCTCCTGGCAACGTCGAGTGCTTCGAGGACCCTAGCCCTGACAAGCTCCGGGTCCTGTTCAACAACTCCCCCGTCCCTGAGGAACTCGTTAGCCCAGGACCTCCTCTCGACGAGCTCGTTTCCGCGGTAGACGTCTAGCTTGATCCTGCTCGTGCCGACATCTATCCCTGCCACCGCGGCCGACATAGCATCCCCAGCTCCTAGAAGTAGTCTCTCAAACCGCTATCCTTCCACCTCTCAATTACTTCCCTTCTGGACACGTTGTCCTCGCCGGGCAATGGCGGCCTCACTAGGTCGCTTCCAAGCAGGCCCTCGAAGGCTAGGATAGCCTTTATCCCTCCCTGGATGCTCCTAGCCGGTTCGAGGACCCAGTCGAGCTTGAGGAGGAGTCTGTGGAGATTCATCGCCTCACGCAGCCTTCCATCCACTAGAGCCTCTACAAGGGCCGTGTGTAGCTTTGGAGTCAAGTTCGACCCGGCCACGATGCCGCCGTCTCCCCCAGATAGGATATTATAGGCTAGGAACTGGTCGAAGCCCGAGTACACGTGGAAACCGCTGTTTGCCTTCTTCGCCTCTTCTATTAGGCGTGCCTGGTACTTTACATCGGCTACTGTAGCCTTGACTCCTATGATGTCGTCTTCCTCTGCGAGAGATAGCACGAGGTCTACGGGTATGTGGATCCCGGTGTGTGAGGGTATATTGTACACGAGTATAGGCGTCTCTAGGTTCCTTGAGAGCCACCTGTAGAAGCCCTCGATTGCATACACCGGGGCCGGGTAGTAATAGGGTGGCGGTATCACGAGGACGTCTGCTCCGGCCGATCCAAGCTCGCTCGCCTCCTGGAGCACCAGGTATGGGTTAGGCCATCCAGACCCCGCCAGTAACGGTACCCGTCCTCCAGCCCCCTTTCCAGCAGCTGCTAGCAGCCTCTTCTTCTCCTCTGGCATTAACAGCGGCATCTCACCAGTGGTGCCTGCTATGAACACGCCTATTCCTTCTCTAGCAAGGCGTGACGCTAGGGCCTCGGCCCCGTGCGTGTCGATCGTGAGGTCTTCGTTGTATGGCGTTACCATCGGCGCTATAATCCTGGTCAGCTCATGACCCCGCAACTGACTCCACCGACCCTCAACATACGGGCCTCTAATTTTAAGGGCACGGCGGAATATCCTCTAGCTTTCCGCCTCTTTGTATAGCATCATCTTCTGTGCTAGCTCCGGCAGGTTACCGACTATGGAGCCCGGAGGTTGGCCTTCGAGGTCCATGAAGGCCCTGGCTATGTTGAGGACTATCCTCTCCCCCTCGCTCCAACCCGATATGGGGCCGTTCCCTATCCTCTTGGCAACCTCTAGAGGGTCCCTCACGCCGAGCCCATAGAAGTGGGACGCCCCTTCCATAACGTGCCGGAGGTAGGCTATGAGGATCTCCAGTGTGTCCTCGCTGGCCAGCGGTCCATGGCCTCCGACAATCGTGTATCCCCGATACTCTCGCCTCAGCGCTTCAAGGACGTTGATCCACTCCTTCACGCTCCCATCGATGGCTAGTGGCGTTACCTTGTTGAACACCAAGTCTCCAGCGAATACTATGCTGCTCCACGACAGCTCTACTACTATGTCCCCTATCGTATGCGCTGGCCCCATATGTCTCACAATCAACTTGCCCCTCGACGTGTTCACAACGACTCTATCGCCCACGACTATATCGGGGATGGTGTACTTGGACCCCGTGAAGTCTAGCTGGGGGAAGAAGGGCTTGTAGATGTCTGGTGCCACGTCTTTCAGAGCCTCTACTAGACTAGCCGCCTGCTCGTGCATTATGGATGGCGCCTCGAAGACGTGGTTTCCCCATGCATGGTCTCCGTGGTGGTGCGTGTTGATCACGAGGCCCGGCCTAGGGAGCCCGAGGTCCTCTATGATATTTCTCACAGCCTTGGCTCTGGACTCGTTATACTGGGTGTCTATCACTATCGTGTAGTCTCCCGCGTCGATTATCCCGGTATTGCTCCGGAACCATCCACCGTCAACATCTATTAGAGCGTAGACTCCTGTGTCCAGTTCCTTGACCTTGCACCATCCACACTCAGTCATGCCGTAGACCCCCGTCGAGCCCCCAATACCAGGCTAGTTCGTGCCCCCGAGTAGGGTTTTCCTAGCCCACTCGGCCTCCAGTTCGGCTATTTCTCGGATGAGCGGTGGCTTGTAGATGTCGAAGTGGCCTACGTCGTATGATTTCACGTCCACTTTGCCCGGTATCCTCTCTATAACCTCTCTAGCCAGGCTTGGCGGCGTGGTCTTATCCCTCTCGGCCAGTATGACGAGGAGGGGCTTGTTTATGAGATGCGCGTAGTCGCCGGGGTTGTATGCTAGCACGCGCTCTATGCTGTCAAGTGTCACCCTGTTCTCGAACCATGGAATTTTCTCGGCGACTTCACTGTAGTACTCGTAAGCCTCCGCCGTCATTATAACTGAGGGTCCCTCCCTGGATACAATAGGTATATACGCTGGCTCGCCCCTACAGCAGGGCTTCCTGCCCTGCTCGGCTAGGAGCATCACAGGCTCCAGGCTTCCGAAGTAGGTCAAAGCCGTCCTGTAGCTATACACGTTGGGCACCTGTGCTATCCCGCACCTAACCCCGGGCTGGGGGAACGCCAGTAGCGTGAACACGTGTCCCCCCGAGAAGCTCGTCCCCCAGATGCAAATGCTGTCCCCGTCTATGAAGTCTAGGTCCTGCATGTAGGATACCGCGCATCTATAGTCTGCTACCTGATCCTCCGGATAGAGCGCTTGCCTAGGCTCTCCCTTGCTCCTTCCAAACCGCCTGTAGTCGAATGCCAGAACCGCTACGCCCTTCTCAGCGAACACGGGTCCATAGTCATCTGAGTGGGCCTCTTTAACCATGCCAAAACCCATACCCATTACCAGGCCCGGAAAGGGTCCCTCCCCGGCGGGCTTATAGAGGATCCCATGACAGTCCACGCCACCACACGGGAACCATGCCTCAAGCTTCTCATAACCGGTCAAGGGCCTTCACTGTTTAGTGGATAGTGTGTTTTATGTGGGATAAAATCGTAGTGTCTCCGGGGCCTCTAGGCCTCCGCCTGCTCCTTTAGCCGTCTCAGCCTCTCCTCCACGCGTTCGAGCTCTTCCTCTAGGAACCTCTTGTAGCTCTCCAATACCTGTATCTCGGTTTCCCTGGGGATCGGTGGGTAGGCCGGTATCACCGTTGGTGGGGGAGCTATAGCTTTGCTGGCCCACAGGGAGGAGAGCATCCACAGGTACCAGTACCTACAGAAGCCACGGGGCCAGGGCCTCCTCCAAGCCCGCCAAGCCATGTCCAGCCCCTGTTTATCCCTTGTAGCTTCTAGAGGATTTATCTTAGGACTCTTTCGGGAGGGCTTGTTCACGTTACCGCAGGACTTCCTACCGGTTATAATGTGTGTCTGTTAATGTTGTTTTGCGTAGATTAGATTAAGTACCTCTTCCCCGGGTACATGGCCTGGTATTGGGGGTTTAGAGGGATTTGACGCTTCCAAAGGCTACGGTGAAGTTCGTCGAGGCCTGGTATGCCCTTGGACATATCCGGGACGACAGTGTTGTAGCAATATCTGGTTTCAACATGCCGTTGACCCCAGAGTACCTTATCCAGGGCCTCTATCATCTCTACAGGACTACTGGCCACCCTAGGAATCTATTCATTATATCCGATACCTTCCCGGGCACGCCTGGGAGAGGCCTAGACTGGGTCGCGGAGAAGCTGTACAGGGACGAGGGAGAGCATCAGGAGTTCATTAGGGGTATGCTAGTCGCGTACTATGGGTGGAGCAAGTGGCTACAGCTTATGGCAGAGAGGAACCTGTTCGAAGCCTATACATGGCCTATATGTGTTCTAGCCAGTTGGTTCAGGGATGTGGCATCCGGCAAGCCAGGCACTATATCCAGAGTCGGCCTTGGAACCTTCATCGACCCCAGGTTTGATGGCGGAGCGCTCAACGACCTGGCTAAAGAGAGGATGACCGCTAACACCGAGGTCATAGTTGTTGACGGCGAGGAGTACCTTATGTACAAGGCGCCGCTCCCTACAGTAGCATTAATCCGGGGCAGTAGGGCCGACGAGCAGGGGAATATCAGCCTAGACGAGGAAGGAGTAATAGGCCCGGTACTACAGATAGCCCAGTCGGCCAAGGCCAAGGGCCGCCGGGGTATAGTCATCGCGCAGATCCTATACCCGGTTAGGAGCGGTACCATAGAGCCGAAGAAAGTCGCGGTTCCAGGGCCCATAGTCGACTACATAGTCCGGGCTCCCCCCGAGAGGCATTGGCAGAGCGCCTCTATCCCCTATGATCCCAGGATAAGCGGCCAGGTATCCGTTCCCATGGAGTACCTTGATGTCAGGCCCGAACCCCTCTCTGTTAGGAAGGTCATAGCCAGGCGGGTACTTCTGGAGATGGTCGAGCTCGTGAAGAAACACGGCTCGTACATAGTTGTGAATCTAGGGGTGGGGATTCCAAGCCTTGTGAGCACGCTAGCCGCCGAGGAGAATATATCCGACCTAATCATCCCGACTGTCGAGTCCGGTCCCTGGGGCGGTATACCGCTGCACGGCCAGGACTTCGGAGTAGCCATTAGTCCCAGGGCGATAATTCCGTTGAGCGAGCAATTCGTCTTCTACGAGGGAGGAATCATAGATGCGGCCAGCCTGGGATTCCTACAAGTGAACTCACAGGGACATGTCAATGCTAGCATACTACCGGGCCGGCTAACCGGTCCGGGCGGGTTCCCATGCATAAGCATGGGCGCCCCAAGAATATACTTCGCGGGACGCTTTACCGCTGGCAAGCAGAATATACAAGTTGATGAGGACGGCTTAGAGATAATAGAGGACGGTCCAATCAGCAAGTTCGTCAAAAAGCTCTACAAGACCCTCTACTGCCCCTGCGAGGCCGTCGAGCAGGGCAGAGAGCACCTCTACATCACAGAGAGAGCAGTGTTCAAGCTAACCCACAAGGGACTGGAGCTTATAGAGATAGCCCCAGGAGTCGACTTGGAGAGGGACGTAATTGGGAGAATGGAGTTCGAGCCAGTCATATCGAAGGATTTGAAGTATATGGATAAAAGGATATTCAGCAAGGGTAGGATGGGTATAGAAAGAGAAGTCAGGGAGAGCCTCAAGGCCTAGTCGCTCAACCAGAACTCATAGCCACTCCTCCTCAACTCGTCGATTATCAGCTTAATGGCATCCCTGCCAGGGACTTCGACTGTTATGGAGACTAGGGCGGACCAAGCCGGTATATTCTGGCTCGTCCTATCGTGGAATATCCCTATAACGTTCCCGCGGTGCGATGCAATGACTTCTAGAACAGCCTTTAACTGGCCGGGAGCGTCCGGTACGAAACCTGTTATCTTGGCTAGCCTGCCAGCCTTAGCCAAGCCCCTCAAGGTTATCCTGTATATGTGGGTCAAGTCGATGTTACCACCGCTCACAACTGCTATAGACTTCTTACCCCTTACGGCAGGGATCTTCCCGTGTATCATCGCTGCTAGAGCGGCCGCTCCAGCACCCTCGGCTAGGACCTTGCCCCGCTCCAGGAGGAGGTATATGGTGTGGGCTAGCTCGTCCTCCTCGACCAGGGTCACCCCGTCCACGGCCTCCCGTATAATCTGGAAGGTTAATGTTCCGAGCCTCTTCACTACTAAGCCATCGGCTATAGTGGGCTTGGGTTCTATGGTCACCGGTCTGCCCTCCTTTAGCGAGTAGAGGGTTTTAGGCGCCGCGGATGGCTCGACCCCGTAAACGCTGATATCGTGCTTGTGTGCCTTTAGAACCGATGCGATCCCCGAGATTAACCCGCCTCCCCCTATAGGAGCTACCACGGCATCAAAGTCGTCCATCTGCTCTAGGAGTTCGAGGGCTATAGTCCCTTGGCCCGCTATTATGTCGGGATCATCGAATGCGTGGATTAGGGCGTATCCCTTCTCCTCGGCTATCTTCTTGGCGACCCTAAGGGTCTCATCGTAGACGCGCCCAGCCAGTATTACCTCTGCCCCATAGTTCTTGGTCGCCTCTATCTTGGATATACTCGCTCCCTCGGGCATGACAATTACTGTTTTCAGATCGAATATGCGCCCCGCGTATGCGACTCCCTGTGCATGATTGCCAGCACTGGCCGCTACGACTCCATCGTATTCGTCCTTTATCTTATAAACCTTGTAGAGTGCACCCCTCGCTTTGAAGGCGCCAGTCTTCTGCAGGTTCTCGTATTTTAGGAGCACCCTTGCGCCGGCCATTTTTGAGAATGTGGCCGATTCTTCGAGAGGGGTCACGTGTATGTACTCCCTTATTATCTCGCTGGCCTCCTTACTGCGCCTGGCTATATCGTGTATTAGCCCAGCAGCGTCTCCCAATCTTGTCTCCCTCAGCAGACGTATACTATAGCTTCTATCTCTAGGTCGGAGTCCAGGGGTAGATCCTTCACTCCTACGACTACCCTAGCAGGTTTCACCCCTGTAAAGTACTCGGAGTAAATCTTGTTGAACTCGGGGAACCTTGTAATGTCGCGGAGATATACGGTAACCTTTACCACGTTATCCAGCGAGGCCCCGGAAGCCCCTACTATTGCTTTAAGATTATCAAGTACTCTATGCACGGCTCTCTCGAAGTCTCCCTTGATCAACTCTCCCGTCGAGGGATCGATAGGGATCTGGCCCGATATGAAGGTAAAGCACCCGGCTTTCACCGCTTGGCTATAGGGTCCAACGGGTCTGGGAGCCTTGTCAGTGAATATACTCTCTATTCCACTGTTCTCCTTCAAGGAGGATACCACCTATGATGTCTATTATTAGTGTTTATAGATCATAAACCCTGTGGTTAGGGGGATATGGTTTTTGATCCCCGGGGTTTAGGTGTTTATGCGAGTTTCGATGAGAAGTCTTTGACTAGATCGTCGCCCTTCTTCTTTACCTCGCTTATGAATTCATTGTACTTTGTGTCGAGCTTCTCCTCGGCTCTTTCTAGGGTTTTCTTCGACTCTGCAGTTAGTTTCTGGCTCAGCTTATCTAATACCTCCTTCGGGAGCTCCATTCCTTTACCCCCCGCTCGTCTTGGCAGGTTTCCCTAAAATAAATCTCTTAGGAACTCCAGGTAAGAGTGGAGTGGAGTCGTGGATGCATTAGCGCATGTCGAGCAGGGGAGAGTGGTTATATCGGAGTGTGTTAGTACGCGTTTCTGTAATCAATTGAGGAGTGCTGGCGCCTTACGAGGTGATAACGAGGTTAATGTTCTTGAAGCGGCGTATCAATTGGTGCGTGGTAGGCTGGGGGTACGGGGTTATGAGCAGGGTTGGCTCGGCGGTCTCAGACTCATCTCGGATCTTATAGGGGATATCGATTACTTCATCGTTTATTATGATTTGAGGCGTCGAGGTAGGAGGGTTCGCCAGGGAGTTAGGCCGAGGACGTTGATAGTCTCACGAGGCGGGGCTAGAGACTATGAGGTGCTAGTGTTGAGCGAGGGGACTCCAACGTCATTCGGTTATTTGTCTGAATGGAGCCGGTTGTCTGTTAGAGACGGGTTTACCCCTGTCGTGGCGATCGTTGACGGCTATGGGATCGTAGCTTATTATGAGGCTAGGAGCGTGTCCACTCTAGTATGACTACATTTTAGATATAATTATACATAATATTAATGATATAATTGATGGTATCAGCGAGGGAATCCTACCCCTCCATAGTATTGTCGCCGGTATAGGAGTTAGTGGTGATAGAGCAACTATACTCCTCTCCAAGGCTTCAACCAGGCTGGCATCGACGCCAAACTGTTGCGTGCCCGACGCCAACCCCCCTATAGCCTTTACAATATAAACTGCCACAGCGGAGACCACAGTCGCTATAGCGGCCATCACGAAGCCTTGACCGCGTACAGATGCCACAGCCTCTCTCGCCTCCTCTATTATCCTTAAAATGTTGGAAACGGCTTCACCAATACCTAGCTTGCCAGCATATGCTAGTGCCGATAACAAGGCCCCTATGGCCCTCGTAGCTACCGGCTTGGCCTTGGCTAGATCCTCTTCTACGAACCTACCGTATCTAGCGCTAACCGCGACTTCTCTGAGCACGTTTACAGCCGCTCTCTCTAGGTCCTTGTATTTGGCGTATAGTAGTTCGAGCAGGATTAATCCTGATAGGAGGATTATGAGGGCTGGTATAGCTCCTGTAAGATAGTATAATAGGCCAGATGCTAGTGCGATGGCGAGTGCTAGAGCGATGTATTGCAGACCGACCTCTAGGTCTCCTATTCCAGGCCTCATGAGGGTCAGAATCACCGTAGCTAGGGGAGAGAGAATCGCTGGTATGAGGACTACTCCCGGGGTAACACCGGAGGACAATATGCTTAAGGGAGCTATAGCTACAATCGCTATTACAAACGCCACTAGCGCTTCTATAATTCCCCTACCAAGCTCGACGTAGGATCTCCACTGGCTCCGGGTTTCCGACACGGCTTTCTCAAGGAGTTTTAGAGTAGCTTGGCTCCTTGGAGAGCCGAGTTCGTGGGAGTGTATGTAATCAGTTATTACATCACGGAGACTGCGAGAAGGAGTGGTTTCAGAGAGCCTCTTCAGAGAGGATATGGGATCTAGACCTGAGTCGTTGAAGAATCTCAAGCGTTCGGCCTCCCAGCGGAACCATGGAAAGTATCTGGACGGTGCATTAGCCAGTACATCGGCCAGATACTTTGGCCCCGCTGAGTAGGGTAATGCGTATGCTAGAAGCGATGGTATCTCTCTGTCTATACCTGCAGCTAGAGCGAGCCTCCACAGTCTAGGCACCATATATATAAATATTATTAATAATATAGATAATAATGGTAGTATGAGGCTAAAAGGATAGCTGATCATGAAAGATATAGGTGATACAGCAGATATCGTTATCGACGCCACCAGTAGGTACTTGACGGCATAGCGTAGCCTGGTAGTCATTGTCGGGCCGAACTCCTCGACACTCACACGGTCCTTTGCAACACGTTCAATATTTCTCTTAATAATATTAATTATACTAGTAATCAAGAGGTAACACCATACTTCTCTGCATAGAACTTAGCTAAGCTCGCCATGAAGGTCTCTCTAGGCAGGTTAATGCGTTCCTCAAGGAACCTAGCTCTCTCATCGAGTTCAGCCTCCAGAGAACCGGAAGGTAGGCCTAAGCTGATCCATGCGTTTCTCAGAGCCTCACTTCTCTCTACCACTTCTGAGGCCTTATCGGGCAATATCTTGTCGATGTTGGGATTCCACTCGAATATAGGGGTCAACTCGTCATCTTGGATCTCGACTATACTCATTACACGTCTCAGGAAACCTCCACCCAAGACTGGGATTCTACGTATATGGACGAACGATGTTATTATCTTGAGGAATAGTGGCGGCAGATTAATCGGATCCAGCCTAAGCCTCAATATCGCAGCCTCCGCCGAATCGGCGTGGAATGTTGTTATGCTACCGTGGCCGCTAGCGGCTGCCTGGGCCAGTAGCCTTGCCTCGCGACCTCTAACCTCACCTACTATGACGTGATCCGCTCTCCTCCGCAGGGCGAATCTAAGCAGATCCTCTAAGTCAATATCTTCGATCTCCTCGCCCGGTATTCGGGGCCTGGTTACAAGAGAGTCCCAGTGCCTGTGGTATAGCCTTATCTCGGGTGTATCCTCGATAGTCACAATCCTATGATGTGGTGGTATCAGTCCGGATAGTGCCTGTAGTAACGTTGTCTTGCCAGCCCCCATGCCCCCTATTATCATTATGAAACTATGCGCTTCTATTAGGATCCAGAGATAAGCCGCGGCTAGCGGAGTTATTACTCGCGTGGCTAGTAGATCGACTATTGTTAGGGGCTTATCGGGGTACTTCCTCAGCACTATAGTCGTGCCGTGCCTTGTTATTTCCCTACCGATAGTAACGGCAATTCTATGCCCGTCCGTAGTTATGCCCTCCGCGTATGGCGTCGCCAGGCTTACAATCCTCCCTGCTTTCCTGGCTAATTGTATTGCTATGGAGTCAAGGTCTGCCTCGCCCAGCGTTAGGTCGACGTCAATCCAGTAACCCGGTATCAGTCTGTGGATTACGCTGACATGTCTTCCGGGACCGTCGACCGCTATCTCTTCTATGTTATCATCGATCACCAGTGGATACAGCTTCCCATATCCACTGGTCTTCTTCCTAGTGTAGTAGATTTCCGCCTCGTCAGCCGGTTCTTCTAAGCCGGCTATTATCTCGGCTATTCTATCACTGGGGGGTTCTCTGGGCTCAACTATTCTGAGGCGTGGAAAACCCTCGTCATCGCTGTACACGTAGTATTCCACGGGGCCGTGGCGATAGTGTATCCTGATGCTGGAAGGGGGGATTGCGATTACATCCTCTCCTAGGGGTTTACGTGGCAATTGCTGCTTCGAGGAGACAGGACTTCTACCTATTTTTTGAAAAAATTTTTGGAGGGGGTTCAATTGCTACCCCCTACTTGTTTATGGGAACCGGCTCTGAGCGATGTGTCTCGCCATCTGCCTTGTAGATAACGTATACGAAGGCCGGGTTCTTGGTGGTCTTCATTAGTACAGTGGTCTTGTCGCCGGGCTCGATAGGTATGTTTATGGTAGTCGATCCTAGTGGTGTTGCTGAGATGTTGTTCCCGTCTGAGTCTAATAGGAATATGCCTGTAAGGGTTATTGGGTAACTGTATTGGTTGGTGACTGAGACTTTCACGATTGTCGCGTTCTCGTTGAGCACGATGGCGTTAGCGGTCACCATGATGTCTTGTGAAAGCGTCTTCACGTTGGATAGGCTGCTCTGGAAGTATTGGTAGACGAGCACCCCTCCCAGTACGGTGGCGCTTATCAATAGCACAGATGCTATCAGGGGTGATAGTCCCCTCCTCTTCCTACCCCTGTCTCTTCTCATGGCGCTTCATCGATTAGTCTAGAATAGCTTGAGAGGGTGATTGGTGTTTGATCATTTAATTATTTATAAGCCCATAGACTCTCTGCGGGGGGACAACGCGATGGAGCCTGTTAGAGACGTTAGAATCAAGCCGGGAGCTAGCATTAGGGATCTCTTAGAATGGTACTCTCACATACACGGATTTACAGCTGGCCATATAGTGGAGGCTGTTAACATACTAAGGGAGGGCTTAGAGAATTCCGATCTACGCATACTCACTTTTACCGCGAACCTGGTCTCGACAGGGCTACGTGGTATATTCGCCCAGTTAATTAGAAACGGAATCTTCAATGTTGTTTTCACCACTGCAGGAACCCTCGACCACGATATAGCGAGGAGTAGAAGAGACTACTACAAGGGCTATTTCGAGGCCGACGATTCCCTCTTAGCAAAGAAAGGGATGCACAGGCTTGGAAACATCTTCATTCCAGTAGAGAACTATGGACCCGTAGTCGAGGAATTCGTCAGGGAGCTAGTTGCAAGGGCTGGAAGCCTAAGAAGACAGTGGAGTCTCTACGAACTGCTTGACCTGGCTGGCCAGATGATAGACGATGAGAACAGTATCCTGAAAGCGGCTCACGAGAGTAAAGCCAGGATATTCGTGCCCGGCTGGCCAGATGGTGCCTTCGGCACAGCGTTATTCATGGAAGAGCAAGCGGGTAGGGGGGTTCGAGTAGACTATATGCTCGACATGAAGACGCTATCGGATATATTCTTCTCTAGCAAAGGAAATGCTACAGCACTGATAATAGGTGGAGGGATCAGTAAACACCACGCCATATGGTGGAGTCAATTCAGGGGAGGCCTAGACTACGTAGTCTATATCACAACCGCTCCAGAATACGATGGGAGCTTAAGCGGGGCAAGGCCGAGGGAGGCAGTATCTTGGGGAAAGCTGAAACCAGATGCCAAGAAGACAGTGGTATACGCAGATGCGACGATAGTACTGCCAATACTAGCCTCAGCCTTGATAGAGTCTACATGAATCTCGGCAAGCTGCTTCCACTATACACTAGGAAGAAGAAGGCAGCAATACTGGGACTCGATCCCTCGCCAAGCGGTGTAACCGGGTACTTCCGCCTAGAACTAGAGGATAACAGAGTGATACGATGCACGCATGGAATAGGCCAGCTATACGAGGTGTTATCAAGCTCCAGCACTCCATCTACACTGGTAGTGATTGACGCGCCCTTGGCCCTACCCTACAAGGGGTTTAGAAGAGTTGAACGCAAAGCTATCTCGATCCTGGGAGCACGCTTGCTTCCTGGATCACTAAAGGGGATGAGAGCGCTCACGATGCTCGGCCTCTCTCTTCTATGGCTTCACGAGGAATCAGCCTCTCTGCCAGTAGAGACTCATCCAGGGTCAACACGACAAATACTGGATTTGTCCCGCGAAATCCCTAAATCTGATACTAATGACGCGTTTATAGCCGCCGCGACAGGCTACTGCTTGGCTCTTGACAACGCTGTAGTAATTACAGGTGTAGACGGAATCATGGTCTTCCCCAGAAAAGATTGTAGGAGGGTATTCGTAGAGTTGTTTAAAAGATGTTTTAATGCTACTTTTTGATGCCCCAGAGCTTCTTAATTATTACCTTGAATCCTGCGCTGACGCTATCCAATACCTTTGGATGTAGCTGCATTCTAACCCTCTCTGGCGGCGGATAGTCCTGGCTTAGGTCTAGTGCCGTGGCTAGAGCGTGTGTGAGGAGCTTATGGGCTCCCTTGTATGGGTCCTGCTTTATGAACCCCTCGAAGTAGGGGATCCACTCCTGCGGCTTCCTGCTCCTCCTTATCAGTACAATGAACCCGCCCACGACGGGTCCTATCTCGGGCTTCAGCCTATAGTACTTGTATCTCTTCTCGTCTCCTCCCTCCTCGGTCGTGTACTCGTATTTCTTCAGTACCTCCACCATGGTTTTGAAGATCTCTTCGGCCATCCGCCCGCCCATGCGTATCATCGTTGACTCGCGCGTCTGTGGAGTGCTGCTCCTGAACTGTATTACTGGTCCTCTGGCTGTCCTCCTCAGGACTAGCTTCCAGCTCCTGTTCTCAAACATTACTCATTCACCTCTTGGTTGAGCCTCACTATTATATTATCGTGAGATCAAGGGTTTATATATGTCTCGGTTATCGTGGCGGGAACAAAAACAAAATATAATATTATATATTTATTTATGGGGGTAATACGTACATACATAAACCAACGCTATCCTTAAGTAGCCTAGTACAGTTATAAGGGAGGCTAAACAAGTTGTTATATGGAAATATAGGTGCAAGCATCTTGCCAGGCCAAAATGGCGGATCACTCAAGCGAAAGATCCAAAGGCTCGGAGCCTCATCCCTAATAGTTACTCTACCCAAGGAGTGGGCCAGGAGGAACAAGGTAAAGGTAGGGGATATGCTCCATATCTACGATAGCGGAGATAAACTCATTATAACTCCCGAGAACGCCTCCGTGAAAATCAGCCTGGAATTCAACCTGTCCCACTTCAGCGTTGAAAAACACTCTTCCCGTATAACCTTATGCACGTACGTCTTCGGATTCGACAATATAAAATTCAAGTCGAGTAAAAATATAAAGGAGCACATAATAGAACGTCTAAGCAGAATGGAGGACCTACTACCTGGAACGAGGATATCGCTGGTGGAGAAACATGTGATAGACATAGACCTCGGCGAGAAAGACCACGACCTCCTGAACCTACTCATGGAGTATGGCAGGAGTATAAGCCGGGTACTAAACAGGCTCTCGGGCTTCCTACAGGGTAAGGTAGACCTGACAAAGGAGGACCTGGACATCGAATACAGTAACCTCCTGAGCACTAACTACCTACTCCTACGTACTGCAAACAGTTTGAAGTCGATAGACATCCTCGAAGACAAGCAGGCAAGGTACATGGTAAGCGCAACCAACCTGATAGGCATCGTGAACGAATCCGTGTACAAGTTCGGAGTAGACCTCCTATACATGATAGACCATCTCAGCAAAAACGAGAAGGAGAGACTAGCGTTCCTGCTCCAGGTACTGGAGGTCGCAGTCTCGACGGTAGTCCTCAGCCTCGAACCCCCAAGCGTCAAGAAAGCTGAGGAATCCTATTGGAAGGTCCGGAGCATACTAGACTTGGAGGGGAACCTCAAAGAGGTAATAGAAGAAGACAGTCCAGCCTTCGCGTATCTACTAGCAAAAATAATCGATATAGCCAGGATAATCGATATAGCCGAGAACGTAATACTATGCCACGCGCTCATAACAAAGTTCAACGAAGCCTAGCCACATCTAAATCCCCACTATGGATAGTATCTTTAGACAGGAGGGCGGCAATGCAGTGGAACCCCGATAAAGGAGCCCGCACAGGGGGCTATGAAGGCACTCCGCATCGCGGAGGCCGCCCTCTACTAGTACTATACCACCAGGACTTCCTTCTACACGACCCAACCCCCATATACCACCCAGAAAACCCGGAGAGGCTAGCGCTAGCCACCGCCTCCCTAAGAGCCATAATGGACATTACATGGAGAGAACCAGAGCCAGAGAATGCAAAAAAGGTATACGCGGCGGTCCACGATGAACACTACATAAACCTGATATATGATGTCGCTGAAAGAGCCGTCGAGCCAGCATGGATCGACGCTGATACATACGTTGTCAAGGGAACTATAACTGCACTGGAGAGACTAGCTGGCGCTGCCACAGAGGCCGTAGAGCTTCTCCTAGCTGGCCGAGACGCGTTTATCCTGGGAAGGCCGCCAGGCCACCATGCAGGTAGAAGGGGGAGGGCCCTAGGTGCTCCTACACTCGGATTCTGCATTTTCAATACGTCCGCGCTGGTCTCCAAGATGCTCAGCGAGAAGGGGCGGGTTGCTGTACTAGACTTTGACTTACACCATGGTAACGGGACTCAGGACATCCTATGGGATGAGGATATCATTCACATCGACATACATCAAGACCCCTCGACCATATACCCTGGAACCGGGTTTCCCTGGCAGAGCGGTGGTGTTAGGGGTACGAAGATCAATGTAATCGTGCCGCCCGGGTCTGGAGACGATATTTACCGGGAGGCGGTAGCTTACGCGTTCGATCTAATCCGAGATTATGATCCCGACTACCTAGTGGTCTCGGCCGGGTTCGACGCCTATCAGGGAGACTACGCTGGTATGAAAGCGACGAGATACACATACAGTTTAATCGGGACCTTCGTGAACCGCCTCGATGTGCCTGTAGCGATAGTCCTGGAAGGCGGATATGAGGCCGGGTTGAGGGAGGGCCTGCCCGCCTTCGTCGCCAGCGTGACCAGAGGCCATAGTCTTGGGGAGCCGGTAACAGCCTCCGGGAAATGGCAGTGGGAACGGTTCCGGTATTGGACGGAGAGGTTGAGGGAGGAACTGGAGGGTCGGCGTGGGTAATACTAACTTTTAAGTAACCTATATCGATATATTGTAAACCGAGTGGTGTTCGATCTTGGCGCACCCGACCTCGATAGGTTCGTTTGATAGATCACTGCTTTATGAAGCGGTCGACAGGGCCTTGGCCGATGGAGCAAGCTATGCAGAGGCCCGCTATCATAGTATAAGGGGGTTCTCCTTCGTCTTGATGAATGGCATGCTGATCGGGACAAGCTACACCGACTCTACAGGCGTGGCGGTCAGGGCATTATATAATGGAGGCCTCGGGTTCTCGTCCACCGACTCCCTCAGGCGGGATCATATACTAGAGGCTGCTGCTAAAGCGGTTAAGGGCGCCAGGTCTGCCGCGGCGATGAGTGGTAGCAGGATAGGGTTGTCTGAAGAGAGGCTTGGAAGGGCTAGGTATGAGGCGTCCCAGGTAAAGCCGCTGGATGACATTGAGGATTGGGATAAGATAAGCGTCATACAGGAGATCTACAAGTCGATAAACCTGGACATCGGGGTTGAAGTCAAGAACGTGCTCATCGGGTTCAGCTATGAGTTCGAGGATAAGATCCTGGTAACTAGCGATGGGGCACTCGTCGAGTCGCGCATACCAAGGGTAGGCATGTTCTACTCGCTAACTACGCAATACTCTGGCGAGAGAGCAAATAGATGGAACCAGCTCGGCGGAGTAGGCGGGTTAGAGCTAGTGAGAGATCTAAAACTGAAGGAATCCATAGAAGATGACCTGGCAAGTCTCAGACTCTACTTGACCAAGGCCGGCAAGCCCCCAAAGGGCAGGATGGACGTGGTACTAGGCCCAGAGGTCGTGGGCCTCGCGGTCCACGAGTCAGCAGGCCATCCCAGCGAAGCTGACAGGGTGATGGGGAGAGAAGCCGCCCAGGCGGGGTTGAGTTATAGGAGGAGAATGAAGCCGGGCGAGAGTATAGGTAGCGAGTATGCAACGGTCATCGACGACCCTACTATCCCGGGTAGCTATGGATTCTACCTCTACGACGACGAGGGGGTCCCAGCCAGGCCGAGGTACCTGATTAGAAACGGGATTCTGGAAGAGTATCTCCACAACCGCGAGACGGCTCATGCAATGGATACGAAGAGCAATGCTGCTGCGAGGGCCAAGGAATGGTGGGCTGAGCCAATAGTGAGGATGGCTAACACGTACTTCGCCCCCGGAGACTATTCGTTTGAGGAGCTGGTGGAGGATGTCAAGCATGGTATCTATATAAAGAAGTACATGGAGTGGAACATAGACGACTACAGGTGGATCGCCAGGTATGTGGGGCTTGAGGCCTACGAGATAGTAAATGGAAGGATAGGGAGGCCCGTGAAGAATCCGGCCCTGGAGGTTAACAGCAAGGAGTTCTACTCCGGCGTAGATGCCGCTGGCAGGGACCTAGAGTTCCAGGCCGGAACGTGTGGTAAGGGAGAGCCTGGGCAAGGGGTCCCAGTATGGTTTGGAGGCCCTCATATAAGGCTTAGGGGGGTGAGGATAATATGAACCTCGTCGACATAGTCGAGGACGTAGTCAGAGTCGTAAAAGGCAGAGTGCCCGAGTACATAGTAATCGTAAACGAGAACACCTCCTCAATGCTGAAACTAGCCAACGGAGAGCCCAGCATCATCCAATCATGGAAGGAATACACGGTATCGCTATATGCCGCTAAGAACAACAAGATCCTAATATCCAGCTTCAAATTCACGGCCCCAGAGGAAGCAGTCAAGAAGTCAGTCGACATAATAGATAAACTACAGCCGTCCCCCCTCTATGCCCCACTACCGGAACCCACCGGTAAACCCTTCAGCAACGTCGACAAGAAAATAGCCGAAATGGCCGGGTCCAGCGACCTATCCACACTCATAGAAGACCTGGAGCTGGAAGCCCTAGGCAACGCCGCCGGCATGATCACTGTAAGCCTGGAGAGGACAGCGCTTGAGACTAGTAACGGGGGCATGCTGGAGGGAGAAAGAACCCACTTCAACGGCTATATGAGGGTCTTCGTGGCGGACGATACAAGTGGACAGTGGAGCTGGACCTCGACACGCTACGACCCGAATCTAGCCAAGAAGGCGATATCCACTGCAGAGAACCTCGCCGACGAGTGCGGTAAGCTCCCCAAGGTGAAGCTAGAGACCGGGATCCACCGTGTTCTACTGTCTCCAATGGTGATCGGCAACCTCATGGAGGCTACAGCGAGGGCAGCCTCTGGAGCTGCAGTGATATTCGGCATGAGCTTCTTCCGCCACGACGAGGTAGGCGCCAGTGTTGCGAGCGAGAAGCTGTCGCTCCTGGACAGACCCCTCAACAAGGATCTACCCGGGTACACGTTGTTCGACGAGGAGGCCGTAGAGACCAGGGATAAGTACGTCATTGAGCGCGGAGTCTTGAAGACGTTGTTGCATAATTCGAAGACAGCCAAGCTATTGGGAGGCGAGTCAACCGGTAACGCAGGCCTACTATGGCCTAGGCCCTTTAACCTGGAGATCGAGCCGGGCGACATGAAGGATACAGAGATGCTAGAAATCCTCGGGGATGGCGTATATGCTACTAACAACTGGTACACCAGGTTCCAAAACTATACTGAGGGTCTCTTCTCGACGGTTACAAGGGACGCGTTGTTCGTGGTAAAGAGGGGTAGGCCCGTTGGATGCAGCAACAGGGTAAGGATAACCGGCTCGATGAGAGAGCTGATATCAAACATAGAAGGCGTAGGCACGACAAGATGGCCAATCGAATGGTGGGAGGTTACGACGCCAAGCCTACTACCACACATACTAGTATCCAAGGCTGGTATAACAAGCGAGTAAGAAGCCTCTGGAACTCAACAGGGCCATAACCCGGACCTAGCCGTTGAGCAGGGACAATGCTGCCAGGGGAGCTATCATCGTTATGATAGCCCCTTGGCTGAGTGCGAGCAACGCGGCCCTGGACCCGCCGAACTTAACCACGACTGGTAGCCCGGTGTCCATGGTAGTCGCACCCCCTACTGAAACCCCTCGACAAGGCCATCCACGCACCGCTAAGACCGGGTATATCGATATATGGAGTATCTCGCGGAGGAGGTTTGCTAGGAAAGCAACGAGGCCGAGGACGGGGTCATGCAACGCTACCAGCGGGCCGGCAAGACTATACCAGCCCGACGCCAAGCCTATAACCGTGGCGAGCCTCGGGTCCTCGCCCAACACTAGCGACACTGCATAGCCCGCGAGCCCTCCAGCCGCCATAACACTTAAGCCGAGCGCTACGCCGGACAGAGCCTCTCTACCGCTCGGTAAACCTCTCTCGCCCCACATGCCTCCTATGGTGAAGCCAGCTGAGAGTATGAGTATATAGAGTAGGAGTTTTACAAGGTATTCGCTAGGCTCTACTATATTCGTTGCTCCCAGCACAAGGCCAGCTACTAGCGAGGATACAATGCCTGCCAGGTAGCGAGAGTGGCTTACTTGCATAGCAGACCAGCCTTCCAGAGGATAGTCGCCGCGAGGAGACTAGCCGCTGCTGGCAACGTCAGGTATACGAGGATCTCTATAGCGAGCCTGGGTATAAGGTAACCCATACTAGTTACTAGACGGCCCGCCTCTAGCCCGACGAGTAGGACGATTCCATACACTGTCATGGACATCGCCTTCTCAGCCCTATCAGCTAGGTCCTTGTATCCTAGGATTGACAGCAGGTAGCCGCTTGCGATTCCAGCAATCAATAATATGACTAGCATCATCCCTTAGCCGACCTCCATCGCCCGGGCCCTTCAGAATCTGCTATCAGCTTAACCTATAAACGTCCTACGAGGTAGTAAATGCGTGGGTGCATTATGGAGGGACCCTCTACTCTAGCGGGGATGTAGGGATTGGTGCTTGATGGTGTAAGGAAGGCTGTCGTCAAGTTCCTTAAAGGCGGGGGGACCTACGAGAAGGCTGTCCAGGAGTTTATAAAGGATCTACAGAGGGAGCTGATAAAGGCAGATGTCAACGTGAAGCTAGTCTTTCAGCTCACGAAGAAGATCAAAGAGAGGGCTTCGAAGGAGAAGCCCCCGCCCGGAGCAAGCAGGAGAGAATGGTTCATCAAGATAGTCTACGAAGAGCTAGCCAAGCTCTTCGGAGGCGATAAACAGCCAAAGGTGACTCCACCCAAAACCCCCTGGATCATACTACTCGTCGGAGTCCAGGGCAGTGGAAAAACAACCACAGCGGGGAAACTCGCCTACTACTACACCAGGCGTGGGTATCGCGTCGCACTGATATCCACTGACACCTACAGGCCCGGCGCCCTGGATCAGCTAAAAACACTGGCAGACCAGGCCGGAGCCATATTCTATGGAGAAGACAAGGGCGACCCAGCCGAGATAGCGAGGAAGGGAATCGAGTATGCCCTGGAGCGGGGAGCCGAGGTAATTATAGTAGATACGGCTGGGAGGCATGGCTTTGGCGACGAAGAGGGTCTTCTCAGGGAGATGAGGGAGATAGCCGAGGCGATCAAGCCCGACGAGGTTATACTCGTTCTCGACGCGGCTATAGGCCAGAAGGCGTATGACCTGGCAAGGAGATTCCACGAATCAACTCCCATAGGCTCATTGATCGTTACAAAGCTCGACGGGACCGCGAGGGGAGGCGGCGTATTGTCTGCCGCGGCAGCCACCGGGGCCACGGTAAAGTTCATCGGGACTGGCGAGAAGATCGACGAGCTGGAGCCCTTCAGGCCGGCGATGTTCGTCGGGAGGGTGCTTGGATTAGGGGATCTTGAGGCGCTACTGGAGAAGTTGAGGGGGCTAGAGGAGGCTAAGGAGCTTGAGGAGGCTGTAGAGGATATCTTCAAGGGTAGGATCAACATGCGCGTA
Source organism: Thermodiscus sp. (assembly GCA_035615875.1). Taxonomy (GTDB): domain Archaea; phylum Thermoproteota; class Thermoprotei_A; order Sulfolobales; family Acidilobaceae; genus Thermodiscus. The sequence goes on from WWDN01000107.1 coordinate 20,853, forward strand.
GTCTACAGGCAGTTGAAGAGCATGAGGAAGATGGGACCCTTATCGAAGGTCCTACAGATGCTCCCCGGATTCGGCCTGATGACCCAGCTGAACGAGGAGACGGCCAGACTGGGGGAGGAGAAGATAAAGAAGTGGCTGGCCATAATTGAGAGCATGACCTACGACGAGCTCGATAAGCCCGAAATAATAGATAGAAGCCGTATGAGGCGTATCGCGTTCGGGTCAGGGACGACGATAGACGATGTCAAGGAACTACTCGTATACTATAAGAATCTCAAGCTTATGATGAAGAGGCTGAAACGGGATAGAAGGCTCCTGAGAAGGCTGGGGCTAACATGAACTGGGAAGACTACAGCCGGATACACATATACCCTAAACCGCGTAGCATTAGGGAAGCCTCCAGGTTCCTAGCGATGTCACTCCTCGTAAGCAACGGCATAAGAAAGAACACGGTCTCAGTGACCAGGCTGGAGGGTAAATGGATAATTGCACCCGGCGACAGGCTACGCCACCTAAGACCGGACGCCGATACAAGTGAGGGCTGGGTCAAGGCAGTATTAAGAGGAAAGAGGCTCGGCGCGGCAGTACTAGATAGTATACAGGTTCCGGGAGAGGCCGTCCTCATAGTCCATGGCGATGAAATGGGGGTGAGTGGAGAGAGTCTACGCCGCGAGGAGCTAGCTGGGGAGAGGATCTTCTGTTATTTGGAGGACGAGGATGTTGGATGTCCTGTTAAAGCGCATAGGGTTTATGGCGTCCCGCCATGGGGTGTCTGGAGGTCTGCTGTCCTAGTAAACATTATCTTGGACCGCGTTGAATCCGGCCTGAGTCCTTGCTAGGCTTGCTTCTCCCTGATGCGTATTATCTTCGGTCTACCCATTATCAGCCAGTACTCGACTGTCACGCCTGGCTCTAGCCTGCCAGCTAGGTTCGAGTCCTCGCCTGGCTTCTCTACTTCGAACGTGTCGAAGGTCTCCATGTCCATGACCTGGATCATGTCTCCCATATCAGCAATTACCTGGCCTATCCTCTTCTCTATGACGGGCACCTGGACTCTCGTGTCGACGGGGGCGACTAGGGTCTTCTTCTGGCCTGAGAAGACTCCTATGGCAACCACGTGGGCCTTGGCGCTCCCGTGCTTCCCGGTCTTAGCTCTAGTAATCTCGACTATCCTGCAGGGTTCACCGTCGATCACTATATAACTACCCTTCTTCAGCTCGCCTAGGCTAGCGTAGTTCACGCTCATACACTACACCCGCATATCGGAGTACACATGCCTCCACTTATAAGCAATCACAGGGTTGGGGCTCGGCGCTCTTGAGCAGTCTCCATCCGTCTAGTCGGTTCCCGGGTTCCCCCTCATAGCCCTATTAGTACGCTTTGCCTAGTTCAAGTTTTTATCTTGCCTAGGCTAACGGCTTATATGGTTATTCTAGAGGTGTTAGAGGGCCTTGACAAGTCTATTTGACTCGGAGGAGATCAGGCTCCTACGCAATAGCGTGAGAGAGTTCGGGGAGAAGTACCTGGCGGGGGTCGCCAAGAAGATTGACGAGTCCAACGTGGTCCCCGACGATATTATTAAGGCCGTCGCCGAGATGGGCTACTTCGCGCTACGCGTGCCGGAGGAGTACGGGGGGCCTGGCCTCTCCACGCTGGAAAGCGCTGTGGTCGTGGAGGAGCTTGCAAGATACTCTAGTGCCGTGGCTATAATGGCTACAGTCTCCGGTACTATGGTGGCGTATCCGCTAGTTCACTATGCAAGCGACGAGATAAAGGAAAGGTACCTAACCCGTCTGGCGAACGGGGAGCTAGGTGCATTTGCGCTAACAGAGCCGTGCTGTGGCACCGATGCGGCCTCGATAACGACGAGGGCTGTCCTAGACGGGGATGAATGGGTTATAAACGGCAGGAAGGTCTTCATCAC
>WWDN01000108.1:0-7754 GCA_035615875.1 Thermodiscus sp.
CCTCCACTGGCCGTCCCGGGAGTAGGTGAAGTGGTACTCCTTCTCACTACCATTACCAATGACTGTCCCGAAGGTGGAGGCGTTAAAGTAGCCCACGCCAGGCACGTAAACCATCTGGTAGAGCCACCAGTCAAGGTTATCAAAGGCCAGGGTAACCCTCACGTTACTCATATTCTCAGTACTATTATTGAAGGCCTTGAGCCTTACGGTAACCCAGGGAGTCCTAGGCTCCAAGAGGAACTCCTGTGTGAATACCAGGTTCCCATCACTCATAGTCCTAGTGATATTAGCCAGACTAGAGGAGACACTAATACTATAATCAATAATCCTACCATCCCCAAGACTCCCATCAATAGTATCCCATATACCCCTGTAATCGTTAGAACCGCCAGGCAATAGATACCAGACCTCGAGAGCCTTTAAGTTGGTAGTGTACCATAGGTTGGGCCAGGCCTTATCCAACTCATGCCTGTTAGTGTAATCCTTGTAGACGTCTAGTGAGATCGCTATAACCCTTGTATAATTACCATTATCAGTCCTAGTCCCAGCCAAGTCCCCACCAATATTCACGAGTAGGTTGCCTATGCTGAAATCACTCGGGTTAGTGGATAATGTCCTGAATCTACTGCAAGGCGTGTATCTGGAGAACAGCCATACACTAGTCCCATTATCATATACTAGATACCTCTTATAGCTATTAAGCAGGGTGGCCAGCAAGCTACTATTACCGAGCAACACAGCTATCTGTGAGGCCTCTCCCTGCTCAGTATTCCAATACCAGCACTGGCCTTCAGGGGTTCCCCAAGTCTCCTTGAAGAGGTCAAGGCTAGGGTCATACAGCTTCTCTACCAGGACCTCACCCGTCCTATACCATAGGTGGGGCCTGGCATCTATGACGTAGCCAGGCGTAACCCAATCATCGACACCAGCACTAGCCACGGGTAGCACTAGCAGGATTAGGAGTAGTATTGAGGCTAATCGCTTCAACACTCAAGCCCCACTAAACGATTGCAACCCAGGCCTAGAAATAGTGCTCCCCGGACTCTACATATTCGCTCTTTCCCTTACCACTCTCCCTCGGGGCAAAGCCGTAGCGCCGCCCTAGCTGGTGTGTCCTTGTTTGTGCATTAGTTCGCCTATGAGTATTCCTGTCCCGGCTGCTCCTCTGACCGTGTTGTGCCCTAGTATTATCATTCTTATCGTGTTGTTCTGCCGGTCTATCTTGATCCTCCCGGCTGTGACTGTCATGCCGTCTCCGGCGTTCCTGTCTAGTCTTGGCTGTGGCCTGTTTTCTTCGTGTTTGACTATTACTGGTTTTTGCGGGGCTGTGGGTAGCTTTAGGTTTTTGATCTTGTTGCCCTTGTATTCTTCCAGCGTCGCCGCGACTTCTTGGGGGGTTTGGGGTGTTTTCTCGACTTCTATGAATACTGCTTCTAGGTGGCCGTCTAGTACGGGGACTCTTGTCGTGATGGCTGTCACCGTCATGTCTGCTTGTATTACCTCGCCGTTCCCCAGGTGGCCTAGTATCTTGCGTGTCTCCCGGGCTAGCTTCTCCTCCTCGCCCGGTATGTGTGGTATTATGTTGTCGGTTATCATTGTGGCAGGAACACCTCGGAGGCCTGCGCCGCTGACTGCCTGCATGGTGGCTACTATCACCCTCCTTATCCTGTATTCGTCGTGGATGGGTTTTAGGGCGAGGGTTAGTATTGCTGTAGAGCAGTTGGGGACCTTGGCTATCCACCCCTTCCACCCGCGCCTAGCCTGCTTCACGACGAGTGCTGCGTGGTCCGCGTTGACTTCGGGGTTCAAGAGTGGTATGTCCCTTTCCATCCTGTAGGGGCTGGCGTTCGACACGATCCTCGCCCCCAGCCTAGCCATCTCCGCCTCGACAGCGCTGGCCACGCTTGAGGATAGGGCGGAGAATACCATGTCGAAGCCCTCCTGTACTACGTCTTCCACCCTGAGCCTCCTGAGCCGCATCTCCCAAGCACCCCCTCCTGGCTCCTCGTCGATCACCCACTCGACGACATCGCCATACCTGCGGCCGGCCTTCTCTGGCGACGCGTATAGGGCTTCGAGCTCGAACCATGGGTGGCGCGATAGCCTGGCCACGAACCTCTGACCCACTATGCCTGTCGCGCCTAGAACCGCTACCCGGAGCTTCTCCGCCATGCTAGTACACCCCCACTAGGCCGTGGAGCGCGTTCACTAGAGCCCACTCTAGGCTCCTGTCCACTTTGAAGGCCAGCGACTGGTTCCTGGGGGAGAGGATCATCTCGTGGAACTCCAGCCCAGCACTCCTTACCGCAGCGACTGTCTTCGAGACAAGCTCGGGGGACGCGAGGCCCGAGCCTATGAGGGAGACGTGGGCCACGCCGTCTACCCTCCTTGAGGCGACTAGCTTGACCCTCGGGGGCTTAACCTCGGGGACCCCGGCTATCCGGGTCCACCTGGTCCAGGCCCCGATCCTAACCTCGACGGGCCTGATAGTGTTTATGGGCTCGAAGGTCCTCGGGTGCAGTTTCTTCACGCCGTAGCTCGCGGCAGCCGAGGCCTCCCTGTAACCGAGGGCCTCCACGCGGCGTGGCTTTAGGACTATGGCGGGGTCCGCACTGTATATGCCGTCTACGTCTGTGACGAGGTGCACGTGAGTGGCATTGGAGAGTGCTGCCAGGGCTGTGGCTGTATAGTCGGAGCCTCCCCTACCCAAGACCACCACGCCCTCCTCACCCATAGCCACGAACCCGTCGACAACCACGGCCTGGTACTCCTCTAGCCTCCCCGCGATAGCGCTGAGCCTGGCCGAGGTCTCCCGGTAGTCTATCCTGGAGTTCAACGGGTCTCCCCGAGCCCTCACGAGCTCGGGCGCTGGGATTTCTAGGGCCTTGACTCCTAGGCTCCGGAGGCTTTGGACTAGGATCATGCGGCTCGCGGCCTCGCCTATCGAGAGGAGTCTAGCCTTCACCCAGGGATCTCCCACGCCGTCCCCAGCTTTTTCGAGGGGCTCTAGCACCTTGCTTATCCTGGATTCGAGGCTTGTCCCTCCAACCCCTCCCGCTATGGACAGGATCCTGTGTATCGCCTCCTCTCTCGCCTCCCTGGAGCCCTTGAAGGCCTCCAGTATCAGGTCTGTTACGCCGCTCGCGGCCGAGACCACTGTGATTACCCTGTTGCCCTTCGATAGATAGTGTCTTAGCAGCGACTCGGCCGCTCGTAGGTAGTCTCTGGCGGACTTGAGTATTGAGCCCCCTATCTTCACGACCACCCAGGCCATCGCTACCACCACTCACTGCATCGCTGAGAGAGCCGTTGCCATAGTGGCGGGCTCTGCACCGTCTCCAGTGTCTCTTGTAGACAGTGATTCGCTTCGTTATTACGATAGTAATTAAAACTATGCGCAGTTAGCCTATTTGGTGGGCACCGGCTATCCGGGCAGCAACAACCAGTTGTGGGAGAGGCTAGAAGTGTCAGCCTCAGAGCCACACTATAGAGAGAGCCATAGCCTATGCAATATAACGGGGTAAACCCCCTATAGCCCGGAGGAGAGAGGAGTCCGCGGACAGCTACCTCGTTTGGAGCAACTGCCTCACCTAAGCCATCCAAGACAACACGATACATTATAAGGATTTAGAAGAAACGCTATCTATAACTACATGTTATAATATATGAGAAGTACGCAGCGACACATCCACTTCCTGGCCCATTGCGGGCAAAGCAGGCGAGAAATCCGTTTTTTAAGATTCCTTGCCTCCACGTAAAGGAGAGGTGAAGTCTGTGGAGACTACCCCTATTAGCATAGTTACCGTTGGCAAGGGAGGTAGGATCACTATCCCTAGCAGTATCAGAAGGAAGCTTAACTTGAAAGAGGGAGACATGTTGCTTGCCCTAAATATCGGAGACACCATCCTACTTCTCAAGAAGATCAATATCGAGGGGATACTACGGGATCTAGCCGATGATATTACAAAAACCAAGCTAGCCCTAGAGGAGCTCGTCGAAGACACTGATGAGGACACTACTAACAGAATCGCTTATTTCTTCCAGATTCAAACAACCCTATAGTCAAACCTTACCTGTACACTACACCCCGTCAAGCTGTCACAGAGACGCGAAACCGCTAGGATGACACCTATCTCGATTAACCCTTGTATCCCCCCGGGATCCTGTCATCTGCATACAACAGTCATGTAATGTGAACGGTTATCGCTGGTACCATGCTTTCCTGATGGTGCCCTTGCATACCTTTAATCCTAGCTCTTCAAGGCTTTTGATTAGGTTGAGGGTCTTCTCTAGTGGTGGCTCCTGTAGCTTGTTGCTCCAGTTGTCGTATCCTATGTACACTCCCCGGGGCTCTATCCTGGCTATCCAACTGGTTAAGGTCTCCTGATCGAAGTCTAGTATCGGCTCGACCACCACTAGCTTCTCCCTCCACTCTAGCCCCGCCATGGCTCTATACCTCTCGCTGGGTGGTGGGGCCTTTGAGAGGCTCTTGGCGAGTTCGTCCCTGTTGGTTTCTATTGTTGCGCCTAGCACCACGTTGTCGGGCATGGAGTCTAGGAACTCGTGGTATCTGGAGGGGTTCTTGGTTAATAGGAGGAACCGGGAGCCCTTGTTCTTCCTGACGGTGTTTAGTACGAGGGCGATCCAATCCCTTGGCACCCAGTCTCCGAACAGGTCCCCCATATCGCTCACGAACACGTAGGAGCCGGGCTTGAACCTTCGCCTCAACTCGTACCTGTGCAGCTTCGGCTTGAAGCCCACATCCCTGTACTTCCTGGTGTCTCTGAGCCTTGTTTCAACGAGCCTGCGGGCGTAGCAGTATGTGCAGTCGTGTAGGCATCCGGTGACAGGGTTCCATGTGAGGGTTATCTTGCAGACGTCGTACATGCTATCCGCCGCCCGCTAGCAGTCTTCTCCCTCGTGAGGCGTATGCCCTGGGGCTAGAGGGTCCCTTCACCCCTGTTGGCTAGCTCTAGTATCTTTTCGACGGTATTATCGTCTGCCCGCCACAGTCCACGGGTCCTTAGAGTCTTGACTCCTAGGGGCCTGTAGACTTCTAGGTCGTAATCGCTGTCTCCCACGAAGACGATCTCGCACCTCCTAAAGCCTGCCTCCAGAAGCATCTCTAGGTGGGGCTTGCCCTTCCCAATCCCCCTGTCGGGGTCGTGGCAGAGTATATAGTCGAATAGCTCCCTAGCCCAGTCTAGGCCCTCTATGACTCTGCACTCGTTGTTGGTCGAGAGCGCTATCCTCAGGCCGGAGCGCTTCAACAGTTTAATCCTCTCAACGACCCTCCCGGTGGGTTTCACGTCTTTCAGAGACTCGATCTTGGACTCCTCGAACCGGGCGGCGATCTCCTCGATCATCTCCCCTGGAACGCCTATCGCCTGTAGCTGGTCTCGGAAGCTACGGCCAGCCGTGGCCAAGTACACCTCCCTGACACGGTCTTTGTTTAAGCCTTCAACCATGTTGGAGATTATCTGGGAGGCTAGCCCTGCATATACCTCCATGGTGTCGATGATGGTACCGTCTAGGTCAAACATGACAAGCCTCAGCCTGCACCCAGACTTCACCAGAGGGACCCTCTCTACAGCCGTCATAGAAGCCCTCCAGCAGCCCATTATAAGATCTTAGAGGAGAGGGTCCCTCCTAGTCCTCTCAGGTAAGGGAACCGTGGGGGCGGATAGAGTCGACAGTCTGCCTGGACGTGTGCTCGGGGAGGCGAAGAAAGTGGGGGGTTAGTGGTTCCTCCTCGCCTTGGCGAGGAGAGCCAGGAGGGCTATGGCTAGGGCTACGAGTGCCAGGAGGCCGTTCTCTGGTACTGGCTGTGCGTTTAGCACCTGCACGGTTTCCTGGTCTGTGTCGGTGTTGCCGGCTAGATCGTAGACTACTGTTGTGATGTTGTAGATGCCATCATCATACTGAGTGGTGTCCCATTCATAGGTGTAGGTTGGGTCTGTGGGGTTGTCGGGGTCTACTGTCTTGTTGAAGACTAGTGATCCGTTTATGTATATGGTTACGTACTTCAAGCCTATGGCGTCGCCCGCGTCGACTGTTATGTTAACGGTCCCTGCCACCTCTTGCCCGTTGCTGGGAGACCGTATGGCTGCGCTGGGAGGTGTGTTGTCTATGGTGATGAATCTTGTGGTCGCGTTAGTGTTGCCAGCCCTGTCTACCGTGTAGATCGTTAGGTTGTACCGCCCGTCCTGGTACCGTGTGGTGTCTAGGTTGTAGGTGATGGTTCCTGTGGAGGTGTCGTTCTCTATGAGGGTGCCGTTGAGGTAGATCCTGTACTCTCTCGGGTGCGCGTCGTGGGTTGTGAACTTGACTTGTCTGGTGCCCCTGATATAGGAGTTGTTCCCTGGAGTGTCTACGGTCAGCGAGGGCGGGGTATTGTCTATGGTTACGATTATCCTGTACTCGGATGTCTGCCCGTCCTCATCCACTGCTGTGACTTTGAGCCATAGTGGGCCGTCACTGTAGCTCCTAGTGTTGAGCGTGTGGCTTGTGTAGCCGGTCCTCGTCGTGGAGGATATCACCGTGTTGTTGGCGTAGAGCCTCGCGGTGTCGAGGTTATCGTCGTAGACGTAGTATCTGATCGTCAAGTAGCCGGATACAATGCTGTTGTTGAGTGGCTCCGTTATGTTCGCTGAAGGCTTACTGTTCTCAATTTCCACTCCTATGCTAGCGATGCTTGTATGGCCTGCGTAGTCGTATGCGATGGCGTATATCGTGTAGTTGCCGTCCTTGAAGATAGACGTCTCGATCCTGGCGGAGTTATTACCCTCGAATAGGATCGCGGCTGGTTGCTCGTCCACCAGAATCACAACCGCCATAACGCCATAGTCGTCGCTGTAGGATACATTAAACCATGCCAGGCCCTTCAAGACGGCGTTGTTGGCTGGAGATGTGATGCTAACCGTCGGGGGAGTGGTGTCGTTCTCTCGCGGCAGGTTTACCAGGAAGGGCCTATAGTAGACGGTTGTCGTGTTGTAGACCTCCTCTGGATCCTTGGAGTCGCACGACTCTGAGAACTCCGGGCCGCTTGGGCTTCCCCAGTAGTTGTGTGTAGCGTTCACAGTCCCTCCCTGGACTCTGAGGCCATAGCAGGTGTTGTTTGTCAGCGATGAATAGTGCATGTAGAGTGTTCCACCGTTCACGTATATCGGCGTGCCGATGGAATGATTGGCCACTAGGTTGCCAGTGTAGACTGTTCCCCTGTACATTAATGAGAGGAAGTAGCTATTGCTGGAGCTACTCACTGTAGCGTCCAACCCGATATTAGCTAGCCCGAACTCCCCTCCGCTACTGCTATAAACGTATATCATCTTGCCAGTGTCGTTTTTGAATACGACTCCATCGATGAAAGCACGACTAGTATAGTATCTCGCGTCGAGCAGCCCCGCGTACGCCGGATTAGTTACGTTATAGACTCCTCCTCCCGTAACGTATACGAGCGATCTCTCGATATGCACGCCTGGAACTCCAATAAACTTAACCCCATCCATCCTGACAGATCTAACATTCTTCAAAGTCAACACGTCGTCTCTAATCCCGGTTTTGCTAGGGGATTCTATGGTCACGTTCTTCCAGTAGACTCGTCTCACCTGTTCCAGGTCGAACTTCCTGCTACTGGCTATCGTCACTCTGGTGTTTACTAGGTCGAACTCTAGGCCTGGATTGTTGGTGTTGCAGTACATCCTGACGATCTCGTGGTTTAAGCTTCCCTCGATGGTTGCATTCCAGTTTATCAC
>WWDN01000109.1:0-8333 GCA_035615875.1 Thermodiscus sp.
GTTAACATGAGCCCTCTATATTCGACCTTGTAGGTTGGGGCGGCGTTATAGCCTCCGACAAGCTGGCAATCCCCCATAGGATATCCTCCGGCGCCAGAGACGTACTCCTCTAAATACCACGCGGTCGGGATCGGCGATCCACGAGAGCCGGCATATCCTGCCACAACCAGGCATGATGCCATAGCTAGGGCGAGCACCGCCAACGCCAGAGTAAGTCTTAGCCCCTTCCCGCTCTGGGTTGTTGACAAGGGATCGAATCCCCCATCACAAGGTACGGATACCTCCGCGAGCTATGGTCAGTTTGAAGGCTTTCTCCTCCGAGAGAGTAGAAACATTACGGAGAATTATAGTATTCTTCCTCCCCCCCGGCCTCGCTTATCCCCCGGTTGTAGTGCTTCTGCCTGACAGCTTCCCGGCAGGGGGCAGTTCTAGTAGTTTTCTCCGCATCTCGCCATAATTGCTTTAGAAAGATACCTCTATCTCCTAGGTGGGATTGACTGAGTTTCCTGGCTTTCCCGAGTATAGCCAGCACCTGACGACCCTGTCTCCGTGGACTCGGATTTCTGGAGGCATCCTCTCACTGCAGACGGGGAGCCTCGACTTGCATCTATCGTAGTAACGGCATATGGGCGGCGGGTCGAGTGGTAGCTTTGGCTCTCCCAGGTCTTCGCTGGACACTTCTATCCTGTTCCGCGGGTCTGGCCGTGGTATGACTCCTATGAGCATCCTCGTGTAGGGGTGTAGTGGGTTTGATATTAGGTCCTCGGAGGGCCCTGACTCGACCACCATCCCCATGTACATTACCGCTATGTAGTCGCTCATGTAGTTGACGACGGCTATGTCGTGGCTTATGAAGATATAGGAGGTCTTCCTCTTCCGCTGTATCCTCTTGAGCAAGTCCAGGATCTGGGCTTGTACTGATACGTCTAGGGCGCTGGTCGGCTCGTCTAGAACGATTAGATCGGGCTCTGTGGCGAGCGCCCTGGCTATAGCGACTCTCTGCCTCTGTCCCCCCGACAGCTCATGAGGGTATCTGTTTATGGCGTCGCTTGGCAGGCCTACCTCCTCCAACAGCCTCTTCACTCTATCGACGAGTTCTCTCTCGCTGGAGACTAGTTTGTGGATCTTCATCGGCCTTCCTATGACGTCTTTGATCCTCATGCGGGGGTTGAGGCTCGAATAAGGGTCTTGGTATACGATCTGCATTCTCTTACGGTATCTCCTCAGCTCCTTCCTGGGCAGGAAGGTTATGTCGTCGCCATCGAACAGTATCTTGCCACTGGTTGGGGTGTAGAGCCTGATAACCGTCTTCCCCAGGGTGGTCTTGCCGCTTCCACTCTCGCCTATTAGCCCGAGCGTCTTTCCCCTCTCCAGGGTGAAGCTGACGTCGTCAACCGCCTTTAGGGTCCTGGTCTTCCTTAGGCCCTCCTTGACGGTGAAGTACTTCTTCAGGTTCCTCACAATCAATAGCTCGCCAGTCATGCTATTCCCCTCTGTACAGCCAGCAATAGACCCTCCTCCCTCCTATGGTGGCTGGCGGCGGCCTCTCGCTGCACTCCTCCCTCGCATATGGGCATCTGTCCCTGAAGGGGCACCCTGTTATCTTTCGCCTCAGGTCGGGTATCGAGCCTGGAAGAGGTTCTAGCTTCTCTGATCCAATCCTTGGTATGACCTTGAGGAGTAGCTTTGTGTAGGGGTGTAGTGGTTCCTCGAATAAATCGTATACCGGCGAGTCTTCCATCACCATGCCGGCATACATGACTATTATCCTATCCGAGATCTGCGCCGCGACTGCGAGATTATGGGTGATGAAGAGTACACTCATCCTATTCCTCTCTTGGAGCCTCTTGAGGAGGGCTATTATCTGGGCTTGTACTGATACGTCTAGGGCGCTGGTCGGCTCGTCCGCGATCAGCAGGTCGGGGTTGTTCAGGAGGCTCGTTGCTATGAGCACTCTTTGCTTCATACCGCCGCTTAGCTCGTGGGGGTACCGCTCTAACACCTTCTCGGGGCTCGGTATCCTGACCTCTCTCAGTAGCTCGATGGACCTCTCTATGGCTTCTTTCTTGGTCGCGTCTGGGTTGTGGGCAAGGTAGACGTCTGTCATGAAATCTTTTATTTTGAATACGGGGTTTAGCGCTGTATTGGGTTCTTGGAAGATCATGCTTATCTCGGAGCCCCTAATCCTGTTCATCTCGTCCTCGTCTAGTTCAAGCAGGTTCCTGCCCTTGAACAGCACGACGCCGCTATCGACTCTTGCATAGGATGGGAGCAGTCTCATGATCGAACGCGCCATAGTGCTCTTACCACTACCAGACTCCCCCACTAGGCTGACGATCTCGCCCCTCTCTATGCTTATCGAGGCATCGTCTAGTGCGTAGACCTCGCCCTCGTCGGTGATGTATGTTACCGAGAGGTTCCTCACTTCGAGAAGAGCCATGGACCCAACCCCCTACTCCTTTATCCTCGGGTTCAATACATCGTTGAGGCCGTCGCCCATTAGATTGAATCCGAGCACTGTTATCGTTAGGAAGAGACCGGGAAATATCCACATCTGCGGGGCTATATCCAGGTACTTCATGGCCTCGTTAATCATGGCACCCCATTCCGGTGTAGGAGGCTGAACTCCAAGGCCTAGGAAGCTCAGCGCGGCCGCGGTGAGTATGCTCGCCCCAGTCCTCAGCGTGCCGTGGACGATCACGGGGTACATGCTGTTTGGAAGGATATACCTGAAGAGTATGGATAGCCTAGACTCCCCGATAGCCTCTGCCGCCTCGACGTACTCTAACTCCTTAACTGCCAGGACGGCGCCCCTTGTTATCCTGGCGAACTGGGGGAAATTGTATGCTCCAATAGCCACTATCACGTTAAGGAGCCCGGGCCCGACGATGGCCGCCACCAGGATTGCCAGTAGTATGTCGGGGAACGCCAGTAGTATATCTATGAACCTCATGAGCACCTCGTCAACGCTCCCGCCTAGGAAGCCCGAGACCGCGCCATACAGTACCCCGGCTATCACGGCCAATAGTATGCCCGTGAAAGCTACTATCAAGCTCACCCTAGCGCCATACAGGGTCCTACTGAATATGTCCCTACCCAACTGGTCTGTCCCGAACCAGTGGCTCCTCCCTGGGGGTTGCAGTGCCTCGCTGAGGTTCCCCTTAACCGGATCGTATGGCGCCACGTAGGGGGCTATCAGGCCCAGCACAATGAATAGTATTACTAGTGGGAAGCCTATCCTGAAGCTCCTGTTACGCCACAACTTTCTCATCAAGAGCCTGGTCTGCGGCGATAACTCCAGCCTCATCACCTACCACCGGAGATCCTTATCCTGGGATCTATCAGCATGTATAGTATGTCTACTATGGTGTTGACTATGGCGAACGTGGCGGCCACGAACAATATACCTATCTGGACCAATGGATAATCCCGGGAGAATATCGCGTCGATTAACAGCCTACCCAGCCCCGGATACGCGAAGACGGTCTCGGTTATCACAGCGCCGGCGAGCAGGTACCCGAAGATCAGTCCTATCACTGTAACAACCGGTATCAAGGCGTTCCTCAACGTGTACTTGTATATGACGAGCCTCTCGGGCAAGCCGAATGCACGGGCCACGGTCACATGCTCCTGGCCCAACACTTCGAGCGTAGCCGCCCTAGTCATCCTCGCTATCGGCGCGGCCCCATAGAGGGCTAACGCTATACCCGGGAGTATGAGGTGCTTGAAGGTTATCTCGCCGGTAACACTGGTGGCCGGGAATATATGGTACTTTACGGTGAATACCAGCATGAGGAATATTGCTATCACGAATATCGGCGTCGACACGCCCAGGATCGCGAAGCCCATGACGGCCTGGTCAACCCATTTATTCCTGTTGAGGGCCGCCACCACGCCCAGCGGAATGCCTACGATCGAGGATATGGTGATGCCGACAAGTGCCAGCTTCAACGTGTTTATGAACCTGTATCGTATGAGTTCTCCGACCGGCTTGCCAGTTATTATGCTCCTGCCGAAGTCGCCTCTGACTATACGTTCCATGAAGTCGATGTACTGGATTAGGAGGGGCTTGTCTAGCCCTAGCTGGCGCCGTATCATCTCCACTTCCTGCTCTGTAGCTTCGGGGCCAGCTAGTATACGGGCCGGATCGCCGGGCAGGAGGTGGATGATCATGAAGACTATGAAGGATGCGCCCAGAAGGGTTATAATGAGAAAAATGAATCTTTTAAAAAGGTATTGTGACATCGATGCCATTACCTTCCAGCACCTCAGCGGGAGTAGCCCTACTCCTAGCCCTCCCAGTAGGCGTACTTTAGCACGACTATCTCGGTCGGTAGATAGACTACTCCCTTCACGTTATCCTTCATCCCGAGGGAGTCGTACATGACGACCATGAATATCGTGGGTGCATCGTCCCATATCAGCTTCTGGACCTGGCACAACGCCTGGAGCCTCTGGTCTCCTAGCAGGGTCATCTGCTTCTCTATCAGCTCGTCGACCGCTTCATTCTTGTAGAACCACATGTTGGCGCCCTTCGGAGCCCACATCTTCGAGTAGAAGAGTGGTCTAAGCCCCCAATCCGCGTCTCCAGTGCTCGGAGCCCATCCTATCAGGAACAATTCTCTCTTGGTCTCGTTAGGTCCCTTGAACAGCTCCTTCACGTAGCTGGCCCACTCCCACACTTGCAGGTCAACTTTTATGCCAATAGCCTGTAGGTACTGTTGAACAGCCTGCGCCATCTCGTAGTCTCCAACGTAGCGGCCTCTGGGGGTCCATAGCGTTAAGTGTAGCTCCTCTCCCTGGCTGTTCTCAAGTACTCCATCGTTGTCCCGGTCGGTCCATCCGGCTTGTGCTAGCAGCTGCTTGGCCTTGTCTGGATCGTACTTGTACTCGCCTGCCTTGCAGTAGCCGTGTGTCAACGGGGCTATCGGGGACGTGGCTGGCTCGCCCAATCCGAATAGCACGTTCTTGATTATAGCGTCCTTATCCACTGCGTAGTTGAGTGCTTGCCTGACCCTCTTGTCGTTCAGCGGCGGCACTAGGTTGTTCATGCCGATGAAGATTACCCTGTTCGTGGGCTTTACAAGCACAGTTATACCCTCGGTAGCATTGAGTTCTTTGACGTACTGTGGGGGTATCCTCAGGGCTATGTCTACGTCTCCGCTCTGGAGGAGTCTCATCCGCGTCTGGTCGTCTGGCACAATCTTGAATATCACTTTCTTGAACTTAGGCGCCTTGTCTTTGTTCCAGTATCCGTCGAACGCCTTCAACACTATCCTATCTCCGGGGACCCACTCCTCTAGCATGTAGGGCCCGGTCCCGACGGGGTGCTTCGCCGGGTCGCCTGAGAGGATTGACTTGGGGCTCATAATCGCGGCCGCGCCATGGGCTAGATGGTAGAGGAAGGCGCCGAAGGGCTTTTTCAGTACGAACTCGACCGTATAGTCGTCTACAACCTTCACCTCTTTTATGAATGGCGTGAACAAGCTGCTCCTCTTCAGCTTCTGGGTTAGTAGCCTATCGAAGTTTACCTTCACTGCTGTAGCGTTGAAGGGGGTACCGTCTTGGAACTTTACACCCTTACGCAGGTGGAAAACCCATACCGTTCCATTGTCCTTGACCTCCCAGCTCGTCGCGAGGCCTGGCTTTATATTCATGTTTTCGTCCAACTCTACAAGGTATTCGTAGATCATTCTTCCAACCATGTATGACGGGTTATCACTCGCGTCATGCAGGTCCAGCGTGACTATATCAGTCCCCATAGCCACGACTAGGGTGTCCTTAGCGGGCTTGCCTGCGGCTGTTGTCTGGGTCATTTCTGGGGCAGTGGTTGTTGTCGCCGCGGTTTCACCAGCGCCACCAGCGGGTTGCTGGGGTTTGAACGCATAGTATGCCCCTATTATGCCCAGGACGATTACTATCGTTATGAGTACCGCCGCGGTTTTAGATAGACCCCTATTCAAGGAAATCCACCTCCCGCTCCATCCTTAGCAAATTATCTACTGTAATCATGGGGATGCGTATTTATACATGACTAACCTGTACCATACATATTATACTATGTAAAAATACCACTAATAATTAATCAATTAATCTAGCTTAGGAGCATACACAATTTGTGCGTCTCCGCTTTAAATATTGAATTCCACTGGTTTTCTCGAGAAGAGGTGAGAGGGAAATGAGGTATATTGGACTGGTCGCGGTGGCGATAATCGCCCTGCTTGGAGCGGCTGTGTATATGAGTCTAGGCACTTATAACCAGGCGAGAGTAGAAACAACAATAAGTCAGGTAAAGGCAACTACAACTACTACGGCAACAAGCACCAGCCTAAGCCAGGAGGAAATAGATGCTATCCTCTTCATGAGAGAAGAAGAGAAGCTGGCTAGAGACGTCTACCTAACACTATACGACATGTGGGGGCTTCAAATATTCAGTAACATTGCCGATAGTGAGCAGAAACACATGGACTCAATACTAACACTGATAAGCAACTACGACTTAGAGGATCCAGCAGTAAATGATATTGGTGTATTCAGTAACCCAGAGATACAAGAGCTATACAACCAGCTGATTGAAAGGGGAAGCCGGAGCCTTGAGGATGCACTGCTAGTAGGAGCGCTAATTGAAGAAAAAGACATAATAGACATAAACAATTATCTAGAAATCACCAGCAATAGTTACATCATAACTGTATTCGAGAACCTAAAGACCGGAAGCATCCATCACCTTAAAGCATTCACCAGCATGTATGAGAGCGTGACTGGCGAGACCTATCAGCCACAACTACTATCAATTGAAGAGTACCAGCAGCTCATCCAGGTCAGCGGGCCCGGTAGAGGTCCCGCAAACCCATAACCTTCAAAGCACCAGTTATGGGGCTCCGAGGTGAGCTAAATGAACCTAAAAATAGGATTGTTTATTTCAATACTTATAGGAATAGTCATTGCTGCATTTCCACTATACTCTGACAGACTAGCACCATATATCTGGTCATACTCTTCAACCGGCGAGGAGGAGAGCGAAAACGTAAAGGTGATTAGTGGAGTAATCGAGAACATAGATATCGCGGCATTATCGATAACAGTTGATGGAAAATCCATAAGGGTAAGTGGGACATGGCTAGACACCTCGACCAACGAGGAATTGAATTCGACAACGCTACTGGAGCTATTACAACCGGGATACCATGTCAAGGTTAGCTATACTGAGAAGGGTAGATGGGGCTCCATGGCCGAAGAAATCACTGTTAACGAACTAGGAAAAACGTTTACGAGGACATAGGAGGGGCGATGGGATATGACCAGGGTCAAGATACTTTTGACCGCCAGGAAGATAAGCGTCATAATACTAGCGACCCTTGGACTAATAGTGTTAGTTTCAGGAATGTTGCTCGACACGATGCCATCTGGACCAGGAAGTAGCGGTGCTGAAGCCTTTGGAATACTCAAGGAAACATGGGAGGACATCCACATATATGCAAGCTTCGCATTGGCTGGAGGTGCAGTAGTCCACGCATATACGAACTATAGAGGCATACTATATCATCTAGGAATACTGAAAATAAAGAATAGGCTGGTGAGGAAGAAGTCTAATGGACCCGTTTAACCTTCTTTATCTATCCTCCATCGTAGCACTTATAGGTACAATATCAGTCATAATTATACATATAAAGCTTAGATCTACATCCAAGATACTAGGCGACAAAAGCCTAATGCTAGCGGCCCTAGGAATTCTAGTTTTCGGTATTGCACTAGCAGTTGAAGGTCTAGGTAACTTAGCGCTCAAGCCTACTTTTCCCGAGAATATTCCGGGTAGGCGTCCGGTCGAGATAACATCGCTAATGATAAACCGCGGGACTCTAATATCGTTACCCTTATACATGATCTCATATGTTCTAATGGCCGTATCACACTACATCGGAAGCATCGAAATACAGCCACAAAGGAGAATGATGGCATTACTTCCTGCTATAATAATTGTATACGTCGACATAAACATCCTAAGCTTCATAGTCCTAGGAGCAGCATCGTTCCTAACTATAATCAAGTACGGTAAGGTGACATCTCCAGCAACACTATTCTACACGATAGCTGGAATAAGCCACATCCTACCAGTAGTCTACACTTACATGGGATCCCTCGAATGGTGGCTGATTCCACTTTCAACAATACTACGTGGCACAGCGGCAACACTCCTCCTATCCTCATCACTCATAGGGAAGTGATAGGGCCTTGCCTAGGCACAAGTACCGAAGCCAGGCAGGTATAATCTACGATATATTGAAGATACTATCAAACGAGGGACCCCTACCGCCTACTAGAATCGCTACCTA
>WWDN01000110.1:0-6607 GCA_035615875.1 Thermodiscus sp.
CCCCTGACAAGCTCGACCCTATCCCCGACGCCGAACCTCCTAACTCTCTCACCAGCCTTCTCCAGTAGGAAACCGCTCAAGTCGTAGCACGTGACCCTGTATCCCATCCTGGCCAGGTACACGGCGTGGCGGGCGTAGCCGCAGGCCAGGTCCAGTATCCGGGAGCCCTGTGGGAGGCCTAGTATCCTGGCTATGAACTTGGCTTCGCGCTCGTTCCTCTCCTCATCCTCGAATACACTATAGGTCTCATAGTAGAGCTCGTCGAAGAACGTCTCGAACCACTCGGTCAAGCCACGGGCACCAGTATATACCTGGGTGGAGGTGAAGTCTTATTTAAGACGGTCGAGGTAGGCTTCAAGAGCTATTAAGAGGTGTAACGATGAAGCGTATAGATATCATACACGTAATACTTATTACCGGGATTATGATCCTCAACACGGCCTCCTGGCTACCACTAGTAGCCCAGGCATCAGACACCCCAACCGAGACCGAACTACTCTCCCTGGACTTCTCGAATGAGGTTGAGGCCCTCAAGCATCTTGATACTACGACTGAGAATTACGACTCGGAGAACGACGGCTCCTCCAGAGAATACGTGGACACAACCAACCAATGGTTCGTATTCGAAGGAGACAACTCCCAGGCTAGTTTTGAAACTGACATGCCTATAGCAGTCATCAAAGGCTACAGCGAGAACGACGGATACGACAGCTACGCCGTGCTACCCTACAATTACAGTGTATCGGTCGACTTCATGGTGCCCCCAGACGAGTTTCTTGGTCTACTTCACGGTAACATGTACATCCTCCCAAGATACGCAGACGCAAGTAACAAATACGAAGTCGCGGTCGACGTTGAGAACGGGAAACTCGTATTCAGCTACACGAAAGACGGTGCCCAGCAAACCTTGAAGACGAGCTCTCTTGGCTTCACGATAGAAGGAAACAAGTGGTATAGGCTAGAAGTACAGATTACATGGGAGTATAATTCCACCGCAGGCAAATACATGAATCACATATATGCCAAGGTCACAGATCTAAGTAATGCCGCCAACGTCTATAAGGATGAGGTGTGGGACGACAACCTTGAGCCAGCCAGCTACAATGGCTTAGCGTTTCTAGGGTTCGACGATAACAACCAGTTCAAGGTCTACATGGACAACGTTAATGTGACTGCCCAGATGCTCGAACTCGGCCGGGAACCAGATGAAAGCAGCGTGTCGGGATGGGGAGGAGGAGACCTCGATGTCAGCGGCCTGTGGGCCCTCGCCGACGGTACAAGCCTCTTCGTAAAGATACCGGTAGCCTCCGCGGTAAGTACCTCTGACACCAAGGATGCAAAGTATTGGATCGTGGAGTTCGACGTGGACCGCGACAGCAAGGACCCCAAGACAGGGCTAGACTCAGAGTACCTAGTCAACGTAACATTATTGATTGACGGCTCGGCTATGGCCGGGCTCTACACCTCCAACGGAGACCTGGTGCGGCAGTTGCACGTGCTGGGCGGCGGGATAGGATACGACTATCTAGTAGTGGGAGTGGGCAAAAGCGACTTAACCGGTCTAGGAGAAGCCCTCTACCTCTACGGACACACACAGCTCGGAGCCACCCTTGAAGACTCGTTCCCCAACGATGATACGGGGGGAAGCCAGGCCGGAGACTACTATATCTGGTATATAGTCGAGCCCTCGCCCACATCGGACTGGGTATACCAGTCAGATGCTAAAGAGGACACGACGGCCCCAGGCTATCTAGACATAGTAGCGCTACAGAGCGCCTACGACGACGTCTACATGTACTTCAACCTAAGCCTAGGCTCGGCTGTGCCATGGACTGGAGGGGAGGATACGGCGATATACAGGTTCTACATAGACGCAGACCAGGATACAAGCACGGGCTTCTACTATGATAAGCCTAGCCCCCCTATAGGGGCCGACTACCTGATAGTGTTCACGGTAGGCTACGTGCCGGAACTATACAAGTACGACGGGACGGGTAGCGACTGGGTCTGGACCCTAGTAGAGAATGTAGACTACCTCTACAACCCGGGAGACTCGAACTCGATAGTAATCCTAGCACCAAAGAACGCCTTCACACAGGTGCCACTCGGAAGCCAAGTGAATGTCGCGAGCGAGACAGGGATCAGCAGTGTAAACTACGACTACACTGACGATCCGCTGCCAGCACCAGTGCCGGAACCCGCGTATCTAGCCCTAGCCGTAATCCTCGTCACCCTACTCCTATCATGGAAGTATCTGAGGGCCAAAACCGGGTGACCCCCAGACTCCAGAGAGGATGCCTCCTGGGGGAGGGGCGTCGATCAATTATCGGCTTCTCCTCTTTTTGCCGTGCGTGTAGGATTATTGCTGCGGCTAGTGCCGTAGATTTCATCCATACTATTTATTTTTAAATTACGTAGGAAGAGATCGCATAGATATAGATGGGTGCAGGGTCGTATGACGGTTAGTGTTGAGGAGCTTAGGAGGATTGCGAGGGAGGAGGTAAAGAGGGCTCTTCTAGAAGTCCTAACCGAGCTACTGCCACCTGTAGACGAAGAGGAGCAGAGGGAAATAGAGGAGACCGCCGGTAAACCCAGTGATTATTCGGAGGAGGAATTCATGGGTTATAGGGTTTGTAAAGCCGCTTGGAAACCCCCCGGGAGGAATCATGACCTCAGCCATGGTGGTCCTCACCATCATTTTAGGCTTGTGATCTCTCCCCTCATCCTCTTCAAGTAGATCCTCCAACTCGGCGTTATACTCTTTGGGTGGTTCGCCTTTACGAGATCGAGCCTGGCGACGCTGGTGTTCACCGGGGCGTTCTTGAGGGATTGAGGGTCCCTCCTGGCTTGGCTTGCTATCTCCTTTAGGGCCCTTGCGTATTCCTCCACGCTCTCGGGTGGCTCCGACTCTGTCAGCTCGATCATTAGGGCCTCCTCTACTATCAGGGGGAAGTATATGGTGGGGGCGTGTAGCCCCCTGTCGAGTAGTGCCTTGGCCACGTCCTCCGCCTTAACCCCTGTCTCCTCGTATAGGGGCTTCGCGCTTATGACGGCCTCGTGCTTCCTGGGCCTCTCGGGGTCGTAGGGGGTCTCGTATAGGGGCTCGTCCCTTAGCAGGTGGAGGAGGTAGTTTGTTAGGAGCACGCTGGCCTCCCCGGCCTCCCTCAGCCCCCGGGCTCCCAGAGAGAGTATGTAGATGTATGCCCAGACGACCGGTATGGTGGAGAACCACCAGGCCCTCATCCTCCCTATACTGGCCCTCGGCATCTCAAGCCTATAGAGTCCATCCTCGCCCCTCACAACTATTGGGCCCGGCAGTAGGTCTGTGAGGTACAGGCCGGTATCGCCTAGAGGGACCCTCTTGGCGCACACGGGCCCAGCTCCCGGGCCTCCCCCGCCGTGGGGCGTGGAGAAGGTCTTGTGGAGGTTCAGGTGTGCTATGTCGTAGCCCATATCGCCCGGCCTAGCATGGCCAAGGAGGCCGTTCAGGTTCGCCCCGTCATAATACAATAGCCCCCCGGTCTCGTGGACTAGCCTGGCTATCTCGACTATGTTCTCCTCGAAGAGGCCTAGGGTGCTGGGATTGGTTATCATGAGCCCAGCCGTCCTCTCCGACAGGGCGCTCTCCAGGGCGCCCAGGTCGACGTTGCCGTCACCGCCAGTCGGTATCTCGACTACCTTGAACCCGGCCATGGAGGCGCTCGCCGGGTTGGTGCCGTGCGCGCTGTCGGGAACTATTATCTCGTCCCTCCAGGGCTCACCCCTCAACTCGTGATACCTCCGGATCATGTGCACCCCGGCCAGCTCGCCCTGCGCCCCGGCGGCTGGGTGCAGGCTGCACTCGTCCATCCCCGTTATCTCGGCCAGCCACCTCTGGAGCTGGTAGGCTATCCCGAGCAGGCCCTGCACCGTCTCCACGGGCTGTAAGGGGTGTAGCCTCCTGATCTTCTCGTGGAAGGAGTAGTGGAGCGGGAGCCTCGGGTTGTACTTCATGGTGCAGGAGCCCAGGGGGACGGGGCCGCTGTCCACGCCATAGTTCATCTCGGAGAGCCTCGTGTAGTGCCTCACCAGCTCGACCTCCGATAGCGCTGGGAAGCCCGGAGGGTCCCTCCTGGCTATCGCCTCGTCTATGCGGAGCTCGCCGACGGCTTCCAACACCTCGTCCTCTAGGGGAGGCACTGGGGGCTCCGCCTCTATGCCGGGGTACTCGTGTATGAGGGGCTCCCTCCACCTGGCCTGCCTGTACTCTGCCACGGTCATCACCTCTCTAGGACCTCGCCTATGGCTTCGACTAGCTTGTCGATGTCGCTCTTCCTATGGGCCTCTGTAACCGCTATTATCCCGGCGGAGGCCCCGAGCCAGCCCGTCAGGCCCTCTAGGCCAGGACCCACTAGTAGCCCCTTCTCCTGGAGCCTCCTGGCCAGCTCGCTGAAGGGGGTCCTCCCCGTGTCTACCGGGAGGTCCCTCCACACCTCTCCCCCTACCAGGGGCGCCTTCAGCCCAAGGCTCTCCAGCCTCTTGGCCAGGTACCGGGTCCTATACCATATGATCTCGGCTATCCTCCTCAGGCCCCTTCCCCCCATGTAGGCCAGGTATGCCGCCGCCATCACCGCCATGTAGGCCTGGTTTGTGGTTATGTTGCTCGTGGCCTTAGCCCTCCTAATGTGCTGCTCCCTCGTCTGTAGTATCATCGCGTAGGCCCTCCTGCCCTCGCGGTCCGTGGTCATGCCTATGAGCCTCCCGGGCATCTGCCTCACCAGCTTGGCGCCCCACCTAACAGCGTATAGGCCGAGGGAGGGACCCCCGTAGTTCATCCCTAGGCCTAGGGGTTGGCCGTTTCCGACTGCTATGTCGGCTCCCAGCTGGCCTGGGGGCTTGTAGAGGGCTATTGCTATGGGGTCTACGCCCATTATGTAGAGGGCCTTGTTCTTGTGGGCTATCTCGCCTACGGTCTCGGCGTTAGTGTCTACAACGCCTATGTGGGATGGGTATTGGAGGTAGACTGCCGCCACGTCGCCTCGCGAGGCTTTGGCTTGGAGGTCGTCTAGGTCTATGTAGCCTGTCTCCCGGTCTACGTGCACCTTCTCTATGGCCCCGTGGGGTTCCACGTATAGGCTCGCCGTTTCGAGGTGCTGGGGGTTCATTGTCTCGGGGACCAGTATCTTCCTCCTACCCCTGTTGACCCTGAAGGCGTGGAGGAAGGCCTCGCCGACAGCGCTTGCCCCATCGTACATGCTGGCGTTCACTACATCCATCTCCATGAGGTCCGCCACCAGGCTCTGGTACTCGAAGAGGGCCTGGAGCATGCCCTGGCTTATCTCGGGCTGGTAGGGAGTGTAGGAGGTTAGGAGCTCGCCGCGGAGGAGGGAGTAGAGTATGGGTACAGGGGTGTAGTGGGGCCACGAGCCTCCCCCCATGAAGGGCGGGGGACTGGTATAGACGGTCACCCGGGAAAGCGCCTCCTCTAGGATGCCAGCGACCTCTGCCTCGGGCAGAGGCTTCCCCATGCCTATCGGCAGGCTGTCCCAGTCTCCCTGGAACCTCGCCTCGACGGGTATATCCCTGTAGAGCTCGTCTATCGACTCGATGCCGAGGGCCTCCATGATCTTCTCAAGGTAGTCTCTCCTCCCCAGGACCGGGGCCCAGCGCCTATCAGACACCACTAACCGCCCCACGGGCACGACACGGTCTTCAAAGCTCGGATGGGGGTGTAGTGTCTAGGGCCTCCACACCCCCAGTACACTATACGGGTCCCCAAGCTATATAGAACCGCCCTCGACGACGCCACCGGTATTCCGGGGAGACGCGATCAACACGGAGCCGGCGACGCCCACCTCATCCATTATCATCCTCAAGGTCTTGGCATCGCTATGGGCTACGCTCTTCTCTGTTATAGTGTAGAGGGTTGGCCCCCAGCTCGACTGGGCCAGGAATATGCCGTCCCTGGAGGCCTCATCCGCCACAGCAGCGAGATCCCTCCTATACACCCCGCCCTGGTGCTTGGAGAAGTACCTCCCAGTCGCCACCTGCATCATCCTCAAACCCTCCAAGGCCACGTACAGGTCCCTCCTGACGAGACCGACCAGGAGGGCGTGGAAGCCCCGGGCCATCATAGCCCTCACACTCTCCAGCGGCTCGGGCATGTCCTCTAGGAGCACCCGCTCGCCCTCCTCGCTCATCCCAGGCGATGCCCCAGGTATGACTATGATGAACCTCCACCACTCTGGCACCTCAAGCCTAAGGGGCGTGTAGGCTTTCGGCGGAGGGACCCCTATCCCCGAGGCGAACCCCCCATAGGCGTAAAGCACGGACCCGACCGTTGAGCCAACACTCCTACCCAGGAGCCCAACACCAGCCTCCACCAGCTCCCCGGGCCCGGGACTCCTGCCCCTGAGGACCTGGACCGCGTGGTATATGGATAACGCCACCTGTGTCGTGGATCCCAGGCCGTGGTGACGTGGCGGGACTCGCACAACCCTTATGCAACCGGTGAACCCCGTTTTTGAGGCCACAAGCCGAGCCACGTCCATGAAGACCCCGGCCTCTATCGCTTGAGCCCCACAGCCGTCGTCGACCTCGACTACGACCCTCGGCTCCTCTACGTAGA
>WWDN01000111.1:0-3428 GCA_035615875.1 Thermodiscus sp.
CTAGACCTGCTAGTAGAAACTGCACAAGCAGGAACCTACACGTTCAAGGTAGGCTTCTACGCCAGCCAGACCGCCGAGCAGCCGAGGTAAAGAGAAAGGCGGCCCGGCACGAGCAGGAATAGGGGATACGTACTATACAATTCCTTTTTCTTTCTAGCATTAATGCCTTAGACGGGGTGAGAGCCGGTTGCGCGCCTCCCCCGTCCCCCTAATAGCGATAGTCCTCCTCATGGGAATAGTCGCTTCTAGCGCTAGCTTCGCGGTACGTGGGCTCTCGGGGGAGGCGCTTGTATCCGGTCCGGTGGTATGGCTAGAGCCAGCCTACCCGCCTGGAGCTAACGAGTCTACGAGCATCTACGGCACTGTTGGGGAGGCGGTCATTAATGCTACGACGGGCCTATTCCTAACTCATAGGAGCGCTATCTACTATAATGACTTCTCGAGCGATCCCTTCGCTACCGGAAGCCTAAAGGCCGTCACATGCCAGTGGACTTGGAATAGTAGCCTTGGCGCTGTGGCTATAGAAGCGAACCAGACAATGTACAGCCTTGGCGGAGAGTGTGTGGCCGTAGCAAACGTTTCCATATACAACTACACATCGACGGGCCGCGCCGTCTATGTAGGGTACCTAGTGTGGAGGAGCCCCTTCGCCGGCGGCGCAGTCTTCGGCTTCTTTGACACGGTATACCTCAACGATTCGATCATCAACTACATGTACACGGCGGGGCTCGGCTTTGAAACGCTAAGTGGGAGGACTGGTGATAACGTCTATGAGACCTTATTCTACTACGATGATGTGAATTACTGGACGCTACTCAACTATACAAGCATTGGAACAAGCAACCTGACAGAGTACAACTATCTCTCCCACGTGGCCTCAAAGCTAGATACTTCAACGTGGGAGTTAGAGGTGTACAGCCATGGTTACACGACAGGGTCAAGTATTAGGGGACGATACAGGTTCTATCCCTCCCTAGCCGGCATGGGATGGTATACCAATACGACAAGCGTTACAGGCGAGGTGTACTATGACAACCTCGTTATAACAGTTGATCACCCAGTATGGCTCGTAAACGTAACCGGCCTGCTGCCAGGATGGACTGTTTACCTCTACAACTCCACCGGCGGGCTCGTGGCCTCGGCTACAGCGGATAGTAGCGGTGTCGCAGTGCTCTCCGTGGCGCCTCCCCTAGTAGACCTCTACTCGTCCCCAGGGTATAGGAGCGGCTTCATAATAGTCAACGCCACTCTTACAATCAGGGACAAGTATAATAGGACCGTGATAAGCCAGGAGTTCCCCGTAGTTGTCGGAGGCGACCTATACACGCTGGAAGCCTACAACCATACAATCTTCTACGTTGAGTCTAACTCAACGATCCCCTTTATTGCTAGGCTAAGCGCCCAGGACTACAACTGCTCGGAGACTTACCTCAGGCTCTACCTGGTGAACACTACCGGCGTAGAGACTTCTCCCCTTGTCATACCGGTTGAGGGACCCCCAATACTAGAGAGCGGGAGCATAACAATGACTCCGAGTGTGAACGAGACTGCGGGTGAGATACGTCTAATGCTAGTGTCGAAGGGCTACTGCTACATTACCGTAAAGCTCGAGTACACCTTCTCCTCCTGGAGGACCACTGGGTGGGACACACTAAAGCTAGCCACAGGGGGCTAACAATGTTGGGACCCTCCACTACTCACAGCCTGCTGGCACTAGCTCTCGTGATACTCCTATTCAGCCTGAAACCCCTCGGAGTTCCATACGCTGTAGCAGTCTCAACGACAAAACCCGTGCAGGGAAGCCTACTAGTATTGGAAAGAAAACCCCTCCACGAGATCAAGCCGGGCGACAGTGTACTCTACTGTTGGGACAAGATGCGTACTTCGTGCATACTAGCTCGAGTAATATCGGGCGGGCGCAACCACCTATTGGGAGCCCCCCTACCCCCTGGCACTCAGAGGGTTGTGATCACGGGTGGTACAGTCTATCGTGTATCCACTAGTATTCCACTGGAAGTCTGGCTCCCCGCGCTCGCTCCACTCGCCGCGCTGCTAGCAATAATAGCTAGAAGGCTCTCTCCCAGCGTTGCCGTGCTACTTGCCATAATCCTGCTGGATTCAATTGCAGTTGGAGGCTCCTATGTTGACAATTCGATGCCAGCTGTTAAGACGCCCAGTATAACGCTCGAGAAGACCTTTTTCGACGCGAGGGGGCGCCAGCTGGTAGTAGTCCTAGCATCTGAGACACTCCGGCCCAATACTGCAGCTTGTATCCTCGACGACGGCGAGACCGTGAAGGCTATGATCGAAAACGCGGGAGGCAACAATTACCGTATTAACATACCCGTGACGCTCCGCGACTTAGAATACCTCTACAATCAAAGGAAGGGGAAAGTCGAGACACTGCCTTCCCCTCCAGCGAGGGTAGTCCAGCTCGTGAGCGTTAGGTGCACTGTGGGCCTCGATATTGGAGAACTCCGGGGCACCTATAGCGCGGGTTTCTACTGGAGCGACCTAATGCTAATGCCTAAAGGTGGCGGTGTGCTAGTAGTCAACCCTAACCCTATCCCCTTCAATGCCACGGTGACTATAATAGATGGCCGCGGCGACATCATATACAAGAAGTTGGTAACTATTCCCGGCGGCTCGGCTTGGAATGTACCTCTTCCTACGGGGAGAGGAGCTCCGCCCTATACCGTGCGGGTACACTACCAGTTACTCGGCGTGTGGAGGTCTCTCCAAGTTGTGGCGTGATAGAGCTGGAAGGCTCCAGAATCTACTAGGATGGCTAACCCTAGCTACCACGCTAGTGGTCGCCGCGGTAACCGGCCTGCTCTTACTAGTAGACATGGCTTCTATGAAGGGCTACCCCGTCTCCGGTAGGATCGGAGTCTTCAGCTACGAGTTGAACCTGTGGGGCTTCGGGATTGATGCCCCGCCTCTCGACAGCCTCCGCCCTCTAGGATTCATCCTCGCTGTAATGGATATTCTCCTAGTAGCCATGGTAACCTATAGTGTACGGGCCATTAACTCTCACGAGCGCGTCATAGGCGGCGTGTCCGCTGGCTCGGGTTCCGCCGTTGTAGCCGCTCTCTCCTATAGCATTACTAGGGTCGCGTATGACTATATTGCAAGCCTCCCGCTTGGAGGAGTAATCCACACCAGCGCGGGTGACCTCTATCTCCCGGGCTCAAGTATTCACTGGGGCTTGCCTGTTAAACTGTACCTTCACGGTTTATACTTCATCCTAGCCGTTGTAAGCCTTGCCACAGCGCTGGCACTGGGGCTCACATATTTCTACGCCGAGCTAAACCTTAGTGCTAGGGGATGAGGAAGGCGTTGACTAGGCTACAAGGGATGGCCTGGCCTGGGGGTGCAGTCTAGCTGCACCGCCGACCCCTGCGACTCCTATGGTTTGAGGATTACGC
>WWDN01000112.1:0-7898 GCA_035615875.1 Thermodiscus sp.
CCCCTGATACTAGGTATCACCCCTGATACCTAATAAGCGGTAGGACACGACAACTCTCTACACGGGGTAGCACTGGGATAGGATTCCAAGTCAATCTTTATCCCTGGGTGGTGGGTGTGTTCCTCCATTTTCCGGATAGTATTGTCTCTTTGGGGCCCCTCACGCCTAGGGATTCTAGCGTCTTGTAGAGCCTCTCGTAGAATCCGGGTTTCATTTTGCTGGCCAGCTTGAGCTCGTGTAGGTGCATTGCTGGGCATACCATGCATCCTATCCTCTGGAAGCCCGTATCATAGAGGGGGTTGACTGGCAGCCTCTTCAGGGCGGCGTATAGTTGTACTTCGAGCCTGCTCCAGGACTTTATGGGGAGCAGCCTCTTCACCCCCGGTATGAGGGGGTTCACGTCCGCCCTCGGGGTCTTGGCCCGGCCCTCGCTCTCAAGACTCCGAGCCCCGTCGACTACAACCCTCGCCCCCACCCTCTTGTAGAACCTCCTTAAGGGTTCTAGCTTGAGTAGCCTGGTGCACCAGCGGTTGTCCCTGGTCATCAAGCCCCTCTCCCGTATAAGCTCTAGGGGGTCCCTCCCGGCCCTAACCACGGCTAGCTCGATTCCAAGCCTGCTGGCTAGGGCCTCGACTGTCTCCCTGGACTCGGGGAACTCCATCCCGGTGTCGGCGTATACCGCTGTTATCCTCTCGGGGCCGAGTGCCTCGACCGCCAGTGCGAGGGCCACACTACTATCCAGCCCCCCGCTAACGGCGACGTAGACCTGGCCTTCCCTGGCCTCGCTGGCTATGAACTCCCGGGCCTCTGAGGCGAGCCTCTCAATATAGGCCCTATTGACGGCGACGGCGTCCTCTATAGTGGACTTGCCCAGGGGCTTGAAGCCCCCGGGAGCCATATCCTTCACCCGATACATGCAGTCTCCGCCGAGGTGTCTCGCAACCCCGCTATACCCCCGAGACTCTACGATGATGTACTCTCTGTCGCCGCAGCCCTCTATCCTTACCTTCTTCCCCTTCAGCCTGCCCCTAGCCTCAACCCTGTATACGGGGTAGCCCATGGTTGCTAGGAGGCTGGCTAGTGCTCCGGTGGGGTAGAGCCTCCACTTGGACCCCTCGTAGGCTAGGAGCCCGGCCTTCAACGCGTCGTGGAACACCTCTACCCCGTATCCGCCGTCGGGCGAGAAGGCCCTGTGGAATAGGATGAGTCTGTCACCTAGGATGGATGAGGAGCCTGGGAGGACCTCTTCGAGGGCCTCCATGTACCACCGCTTCTCCTCTCTGCCCGCCAGCCAGTGGTCTCGGGATAGCTTGAAGCCCCGCGCTACGCCCAGCCAGGGCGAGTTGGCCCTGGGGTTCCACCCTACGATCCTCGCGGGCCCTTGGAATCTTCTCTCCTTCATCGCTCAGCCCGGTAGTGCCTCGAATACCTTCCCCAGCGGGGTCTCTAGGCTCTCGGAGGCTAGCCTCCTAATAATGCTATACTCCACGGGATCCATGTACTCCCTTAGGCCCTCCACCTTCCCCAGGATCTCGTCTATAGACACGCTGCTACTTGGCTCGCCGCGGGGCTTGTCTTTGTAGCTCGCTAGGGTCCCTCCCCTGGCCTGGATAACCAGCTCCGCCGGCTGCCTAGCCGGGTACTGGCCCGTGTATTCCTCGACGGCCTCAAGCTCTACGAGCCTAGCCAGCCTGCGGACCCTGGGGTCCCTCCGAGACCCCTCTATCTCCCTGAACCCGACCCTGCCATAGACTAGAGCTACGGCCACCAGGTAGGGTATGCTGAACCGAGCCTCCTCCACGTTGCGGGGCTCCCTTATGCCTGCTACTTCAACGGCCTCCCGGTACAGCCTGGCCCTTATCCTCTTGATCTCGCCCGGCTCGACCCTCCCGTGGAGTTCCAGGGCGGCCTCTATCGCCGTGTGGGAGTGGCGGCACGACGGGTAGAACTTGTACCCGTTCACCGCGACCCCATACCTGTAGGACTCAATGTACCTGCAGTCGCCGTGTAGGGCCTGGCATGCATGCTCTATGCCACTGGGCACGGGCTTCTCCTCCACCAAGGCAGCCTTAGCCGCTAGCACCCCCGTCTCGACCGCCTTAGCCGGTGAGAGGGGCTTGTAGAGTGCTCCAGCCCTGTTCACGCTCCAAAGCCCTCCCATGTAGGACGCCGCTAGCGTTACCGCCGCCTCCAAAGCCCTCCTTGAGGGTCCCTCCACTAGCATCGTATAGACCGTCGCAGCCACCACCGACCCGATCGTGGCCGTCCCGTGGTATCGTAGATAGTGGCTCCTGCCCATGTAGGCGCCTACCTTGAGCCCAGCCTCGTAGCCGGCTGCAACGGCCTCTAGGACCCTGCGGAGACTGGAATCATAGCCATAGCTCAACGCCACGGGTATGGCGATGCTCCCGGCGTGCACGTAGCCGGGCGCTAGCCAGTCGTCGAACTCTATGCTGTGGGCTAGGAACGCGTTGGCCAGCGCCGCGGCTAGCCTGGAAGCCCTCCTGCCCCCGGAGCCCAGTATGGGAGTTGATCCTGGCTCGCCCCCTGCTATGGCCAGTGCAATCCTCCAGGCTTTCGGGTATACGCGTGGCGCGGCGGCCGCGACTGCCAGCGTGTCTATGAGGGCCTTCCTAGCCTCCTCAAGGATCCAATCCCCGGCCCCAGCCACGCCTAGTACATCGTCTACCACGACCCCAGCTATGCCTGTCAACCCGTGTCACCTCGTTTCCCGGCAGTCCAGGTCTATGTCTAGGCGGAGGAGTGGGGCGTGCTGTTGCGCTCCGTAGACGTCGGTATCCCCGGGGTGCCCGGAGGGGACTAGCCTGGGTAGGTTTATCTTCACGGCGTTGGCGGGCTTGTATAGTATTATCTCCACGCTCCCCGGGTCTACCCTGTAGAGGGCTCCCACCATATCCCTGGTGATCCTCTTGTAGGCCTCCACAGCACACTCCACGGAGTCGAATATTAAGTCGAGGGTCAGCGTGTAGGGCCCCGCGTTCTTGCTCCTCACAACCCTGGCAACACTACCCAGCTCCACCAAGTCACCCAGCCTCCAACACCTCAAGCCTAGCATACTCCAGGGGGTCCCTCTCCTCGACCAGATGCCATATACTCCACTCGTAGACGCGCCCGCCGTAGAGGTCGCTCGGGCTGAAGGGGAACGCCAGGTTCCCTGCGGTAGTCTTCCTGCCCTCCCAGCCCATGTGGAGGAGCGTGCTCCTCACGAGGCCAGCCACAGTCTTAGCCCTATCCCTGCTACCAGCTACGACCTCGATCACGAGGCCAGCCTCATGGCCCACCCTCGGTGTCGGCTCCCGCGGGCCCATCACGCCATCCCTCCCATAGACCCTGACATACACGCGATAGCCGTCCCCGCCTACGAGCCTGGAGACGTGGCTGAGCGAGGCGTTGACCAGCTCGTCTAGCCTCTCAAGGAACCCGGGGTCCCTCACGCCAGCTATAACCACGTACCTATGGCCAACCAGCCTAACGCCCTCAAGCTTCACAAGCCTCCTCTCTGAGGACACCCACCTGCTCCCCCTGACAACGATCCTCCCATCACCCAGCTCCTCGTAGGTTGTCTCCGTGAAGTCAGCGTAGCCCCCGGGGATGTATTCGCGGTAGGGGTCCCTCCTCTCGTAGAGGGCGTGCTCCGAGACGCTTGTAACCGTAGCCCTCCTAGCAGGGTTGAGCGGGTAGACCTCGAACTCCCCGCCCCTAATCACGCCCATCATGCCGTCGCTCCCACTGCCGGGCTCGGCCGCGAGGGCACCGCACTCAAGTATCTTCGCCATGTGTATGGCTAGTCCCCGGTCGAAGCCCCTCATCCATTGGAGGGCGGCGAATGGGGCCACGTCGACGCTCCTACCGGCTAGGACCACGTCAACCTCCTGCCGTAGGAGTTCTATGAAGGGCTCTACGCCCACCTGGGCCACAATCCTACTACTAGACAGTACTAGTTCCTCGCCTAGCTCTGGCAGGGGAGAGTAGGGGTCCCTCACGCTATACAAGCCACTCCTCAACCTACCCACTAGTACGCCTTTATCAACATCGCTATAGACCAGGCCAACCCTCACACGCCGGCCTAGCCTAGAGGCGGCGCGTCTAAGCCTCTCAAGAGCCCACTCCACATGGGGTCGAGCACCCCCACCGCCAGCACTACCCACTAGGAGCGGTATCCCGTGGTCCAGGGAGGCCTCTAGGAGATGGTAGAGGTCGCGCTCAACCGCCTCAGCCGATACGAAGGGGACCCCCTCGCCCAAGTAATAGGGGCCCGGATCGGTCGAGCCGGCATCAACCGCGATGGCATCGGGCCCATCCCTCAGCCCACGCCTAAGGCTCTCAAGGGGAAACCCATAGCCCAGTATAGCCGTGGGCGACAGGATCCTCAACTCCAACAGGATACACCGCGCTAAACCAGATCCAAACACCACGTTACAAGCCCCTGGCTTAAACGGTTTCCCCCTCCTGGCGGCATAGTGCCTGCCGGGGGAAACCCAAGCACTTCCGGGAGGCGTCACTTTTTGACCCAGACAACGCCCCTCTTCTCCAAGCCAGCCTCTATCAGGCCGCGCCCCGCGAGGCACGCTAGGGCTCCTCGGAGGCTCTGCTCCACCAGGAACATCGCGCCCGGAGAACCGGCCTTGGAGGCGTCATCCACCAGCCTATGGAGAATCTCCTCGAACGACACTGGCTTCTCCAGCGACTCTACCAGCCTTGAGAGGAATGAGTCGAGGACCCGCATGTTTGCCTGTATAAGCTCGCGCCCCTCCCCCTCCTCCAACACAGGCCCGTGGCCCGGAACCAACACTTGGAAGCTGGCTCCGAGTAGCTTGGCCAGGCTGTCCCTAGCCTTGCATGGATCCCTATGGTATGGTAGTAGGTATGCTTCGAGGACCCTCTCGCCGAACACCGCATCGGCCGCGTAGAGGATCCCGTCTGGCGTGAGTACACCGACCTGGCCGGGTGTGTGGCCTGGGAGGTGTAGGGTCTCCAGGGGGCCCACCTGGCCGCCGCAGTTAAAGGCCTCGTCCACCTTCACGGCGACGGGCTTGTAGAGTAGCACCTCCCGCCACTCTTCTAGTGGTAGTCCGAAGGTCATTGACACACGGTACTCGGGATATTCTATGCCTGGCCTGTCTAGCCGGGAAGAGTACACTTTCCTGACCCCTGTGTCCTTTGACAGGGTTTCGAAGTGGTCGCTGTGATAGTGCGTCACTACCGCTACAGCCCCGCCTCCAAGCTCCGCTAGCACCCTCTTAATCTGCTTGGCCCTCTTAGACCCGTGCCCCGGGTCAACAACATACACAACACCATCGTCCACGTAGAACAGGGTCGAGGGGGACCCTCTGAGGAGGTAGGTTGAGTCGCCTAGCCTCACAAGCCTATCGACAGCACTCAAGATAGCATGTCACCGAGCCTGGAGAGCTAACCGAAGAACTTAATATCCAAAGGCCACATCCGGACGCCAGCCTCCCAAGTAATTGACCCAGGAGTTACCACCAGTATAATTGATAAAGAAAGGGGAGACGGTTATCCCCTACGATAGAATACCGCTAGAGCCAGGGCTATCACGGCTATAATGATGGCCGCGTACCAGGGCTCCGGCACCGGTACAGGCGTAATCTCGTCTTTGGCAGTATACACTACAGGGTCACCGGTTCCCAGCTCTACGCAAGTAAGGGTTCCCGACGAGGGTGGTAGAGTCGCTAATAGCGAGTAGGGCCCGCTGATGGAGGGGTTTATGTCTGTCCTCGTAGTGACCGTGGCTATCCCACTTATATCCTTCAACACGCTCACAGACGGCCATCCCAGCTCCTCTTCCTTCCAGTTTAGCCAGTCAGCTATCTGGCTACTGTAGAGCAGTAGGCCTACATTGTCATAGCTGTCGGTGGTGTAGTTCGTAGTTCCCATGGCGAATACGTACCCCTCATAGACGCTCCCCGTGTAGTATGCTCCCTGGGGTCTGTCGAAGTCTGAAGAGGACGGCGCGGGGACCATTGTGAGGTTGTCAACCTCACCACTAGCCCTTACCACACCTATCAGCGGGTATTGTTTTCCACTGTAGCCGCTGTGGGCCAGGGAACCGTAGAGTATTATCCTGTCGTTCCCACTGCCGGATCCACCATCATATAGCGCAACCGCGTAAGCATAGTCGTCGTAGCTGTCATCATCGATTATCAGGACCCATTCAAATGCATAGCCTAGATCAACTAACTCTCGGAGGTTAACCTTTATCAGGACCGGGTCAAAGTCCGTCCCAGTACCCCAATCCGTGTATTTGCCCCACTTCTTGGCGGCAGCGATATAGGCGTGGGGGGCGTATTCCTCTTCATTTACGAGGACGTCGTGGACTTGTAGCCCGTTCAGGTTCTTGACGACGTAGACACTGTTATAAGTGTTATCGCTCGGACTCCACGTGAATAACGCTATGGCTCCCGTCGTATAAGACAATGTTGCAGCGACTACGATATTCCCAGCTGAATCCATGCTAACGGCTATCTCTTCGACCCCACTCTGACCCCAGACCTCATTGCTGTTGACAGCCAGGTGGTACTCGATGCTGAGATCCGTTGGATCAAGTATCAGTATAACGGGATAATCCGGGCCAACTGCGGCGACCAACAGCACCTTGCTGAAATATGGGTGATTTGCCAGCTCAATATCCATTATCTCGCCCACTTCATAGTATTTTATAGAGCCTAGGGAATAGCCGCTCCCAGGAGACCCTTCTAGCCTGGCCACGAAGTACCTTGTGATCCCGTCACTGATGTACTGCGCGTATCCCCCCACGTATAGGTTCCCGCTGTCCTCGGCTGTAAGCGCTGTTACAACTATGCTGTTTGGATCCGTGCATGTTTTACTCTTAAGCAACTTTAGCTCCTTGTAGGTGAAGGGTTCAGCGGAGATATCGCTAACTACTACCGATCCAGCGTATCCAGAGATGTCTGGGAGGTAGAATAGCCCTCCCACTGCAAGTATGTTTCCCTGGGGGGAGTGTCCTCCCGAAGTGACTTCTCTAAGATCTGAATCAAATTTCACGCTGTTGAAGATGTGCGATGTATAGGATAGGGCTGTTATGGGGACTAGTGCCATCACGGCTAGCACCGCTATTGCTAGGGTTCCTTTGACTGCGCCCATCCCTTTAAACACCACTCTGTGTATCGTGGTGTCTGTCCTGATAGGAGAAGTAACGGTATTTATAGTTTATTTAATAATTGGAATCGCCTTATATATTCTGCTATGAGAGAGGAAATGTATTCGCATAGGAGGATACTTAATACAGTATATAAAACAATATAGTGAATACAAACATATTATTAATGAATAGATTCTATATAAATCTAGATAGGTATACGGATACTAGACACTGCTGCTTGCGTACATGGGGCCAGGGTGGCCTCGTATGGAATACAAACCCTACAGCTTCATCCACGAGCCAATACCGCCGTACTGGTTCACTGGACACTTGGAGAGGTTCAGCCTGCCCAACCGTCCCCTGCCATGGATATATGACTGGAGCGAGAAGTCGTGTAGAAGACTCATAGGGTATAGGGAGCCGCTTGTCCCGGTAAAGGTGTACTTCCGGGGAGAGCCCTGGGTTCCCTCCATAAAGACCGTCGTCTGGAGCCTCAAAGCGGGACAGGCCAGGAAGCTCTTTGAGACTGTGCTGGAGTGTGTGCGGGCCGACTTCAACTATAGGGAGTTCCTAGCGATACTGGATAAGTGGCCTAGGCTCCGTGTGCTCGCTGAGAAGTACCCTGGTTTGAGGCCTGGCAGGACTATGAGCCTCTACGAGGCCCTGGTCGACTCGGTTGTAAAGCAGAGGATAGCATTGAGGATGGCATTGCATGTACAGTCTAGGCTCGTGTCTAGATATGGGGCCAGGCTCGACA
>WWDN01000113.1:0-1545 GCA_035615875.1 Thermodiscus sp.
ATAGAGAGCTTTATTCGAGGAACAAAAAGTTGTTCAGGGAGATTAACAGGCACTAGGCTACTTGAACAGCCTACTTACAGCGAGCCTGAGCAGCGTTTCGACAGTGCTTGGGCTGAGCCTGTAGATCAGCTCATCGACTAGGGCCAATATACTTTCATCGAGGCTACCCCCGCCCTCGCCGAGCCCTAGTATGGAGAGGACCTCTTCGGGCTCAGAGGACTCTATAA
The DNA here is from genome assembly GCA_035615875.1 of Thermodiscus sp. Classification (GTDB taxonomy): domain Archaea; phylum Thermoproteota; class Thermoprotei_A; order Sulfolobales; family Acidilobaceae; genus Thermodiscus. The sequence continues at coordinate 228 of WWDN01000113.1, forward strand.
TGGTGGCTAGCTGGTCGAGCTCTTCCTCCGAGGGCATGTCGAGGCCCGTAGCCTCCTCCTTGGCACTGGCTAGGTCTTTGATGAACTCGTCCACGATGCCGTGGTGAACGGGGCTTATGGTTAGGTGTATGCTTCTAGGCAGGCCTAGGGGCTTGGAGCCTGGTTGCACCTGTATGTACCATTTCCTACGGGCCATAACCGCCGCCAGCCTGGTAGGAGATATTTCTCCCGTGGAGAATGCTAGGATGCCGCCATGGGGGTCGCCCAGCACGTTGAACCCTAGATCGGCTACACCGCGTTTAATGGCCTCCCGGGCCGCGAGCACCTTCCTAGCGAGGTCCAGATAGCCCTCGTAGCCTAGGGAGTTCAATACGAGCCACGACGCCGCTAGAGGGCCGGCCGACCTGGTTGAGAGGACGGCCATGTTCACTATCGGGTACCCGGGCCAGCTGGCATTTACAAAGATGTGCCTCAGCCTACGGTCCTCGCCCCTATAGAGCACAACCGAGGCACCGCGAGGCGCATACCCGTACTTGTGGAGGTCCATTGAGAGCGATGCTACCCCTGGGAGTTCGAAGCCGAAGGGCGGCACGTTATCGCCTGCATCTCTGAGGAATGGTAGTAGGAATCCGCCTATACAGGCGTCGACGTGCAGCCAGACCCCCTTGTCCACGGCTATATCGCTTAACGCCTCTATATCGTCGATCACACCCATCGGGTAGTTGGGCGCCGACGCCACTATTATGGCCGTATCCCCGGACACCATTTCCTTGACTGCCTCGACATCAACCCTATACGACTCGCCGTCCACAGGTGCCCTGGCGACCCGGAGGCCCAGGTACTCCGCGGCTTTAACAAAGGCCGGATGACCCGTGACCGGGAGGATCATGGTAGGGGTCCCGCCGCCTCCTCTACTCTTGAAGTAGTCCCTGGCGGCCTTGACTGCCAACATTATGCTCTCGGTGCCACCATAGGTGAAGGCACCTACAACCTCGTCCCCGCCGTTGACGAGTGAGGCGCTCATCCGGACTACCTGTCTCTCCAACTCCAGGACGCTTGGATAGACTGTGAAGTCCAGCATAGTCTTATCCTGGAACATCTCGAAGGCCTTCCTTGCCGCCTCCCTCAACTCCTTGAGTCCCGTGTCATAGACGTGGCCGAACATCCTCCCGGACCATGGATCTAGGTCATGGGCCGCTATCCTGGATAGCATGTCTAGGACTAGTTTAGGGTCCCTCTTGGATTCGGGTAGGGACAAGTAGTTCCGCCCCCGTGGTTTAACCCGTGTAGGAGGATGGGGGATAAAGGACTTCCAGGG
>WWDN01000114.1:0-1640 GCA_035615875.1 Thermodiscus sp.
ATCCATGGATGATGCGGGGAGGGTTCTAGAGGACCTGCTGGAAGCTATAGCCTAGGCGGGCGTGGCCCGAGGGACCCCCATCTGGGTGCGCGGCGGCCTATTCCAGGATCTTTGATAGGAGGTTCGATACTTTCTCTACTGCTTTATCCACGCGTTCCTTAACCCGCTCGTCTAGCTTGCTGGTGACTATTGCCTCTATCCTGGCCTCTGTGGGGAACCTGTGCTCTATGACTACCTTCATCGTCAATAGCCCTGACTCCCCGGGCTCTTCCTTCACCCACTCCTCCTCCTTGTAGGCGCGCTCTCGCCTCTCCTCCATGGATACCTCTAGGGAGTGTGCGTGTACCTCGATTAGCGCTCCGGGTGGTAGGGCTATGCCGAATTCACCGTTGTCTATGTAGATTAGGGTCCTGTGCTTCTTCAGGAGTTCCAGGAGGTCCTCTTCCTTGTCCTCTCCCGGCTCCTCCTCTCTCCCGAGGATGTCGCTGGCCTTGACCCTCCTCAGCTTTAGGACTAGGGTCTCTCCCAGCGGGATTGTAGCGATCCTCCGCCTGAAGGTGGTGAAGTCTGTCCCTTCCCTGGTCTCTCCACGCTGGAAGCCGTTGTTGGCTAGGATCTCTACTAGCCCATTATAGTCGTCGATGTATACCCTAGTCGATACCGTGGCCCGGAGCTTCTCGGCCACGCCAAGCTCCTCCAGCTTGAGAGTCCTCATGAGGGGCTCCTCGCAGACGTACTCGTCGCGGGGCTTGACTAACAGGTCTACACCCACGCTTATCGAGCAGCAGATCCTCCTCCCAATCCCCGCGAAATTATACACCCTGATATAGCCATCCTCTGTAGCCTGATACTTCGTCTGGAAGACGCCATCACCGGCATACAGGCCCAGCAGGCTCTTCATACGCTCATCCAGGACTACCTCGTCGAACAAGCCCAAAAGGGCACCACCCACACCAGGCAATACCCCCGAGGGAGAATCCGGCACCTATAAACGCATACCGCGGCCTATCTTCATGACTATTGATATGGATATGGAAACCGAAGAGACGGGTCGGGGCTCAGCCCGCTCGGAGGAACTCCACTACAACCCTTGGCAGCACGCTCCTCCTCACCATATCCACAAGATCCCTGACCCTCTCGTAGCCGACACTCATATACTCGACTCCATGCAATGGGGAGTCCTCTACGACAACCAGCCCGGCAGCCCTCTTCCCCATGGAATCAAACACCCTGAGAACATAAGCCAGCTCCATGTCGATAGTTGACACTCCAACACCCGAGAGGTAGCTTAGGAACCTCCTAGTCTCCATGTAAAAGTAGGGCACACTCGCATGCAACAGAGAGTATACACGGCACCCAGCCTCCCCAGCAATACCAGAGACCCTCCCGGCAACCTCTTCGTCGGCAACGGGCAATCCCTCCACTAGGCCCACGTAGGCTAGGGAGGGGTCCCCCACGCCGATGGCATACCGCGGCACGTTACAGGAGGAGGCCTTCACCCTGCTCTCTAGGGAGGCTGCGGAGCCCACGAATAGAACCTCCTTCACCCCGGGATCGTGGCTGATCACCCATGCACGGTCAACAGCCTCTATGGAGCCGCGGCCTATGAATAATACGTAGTACGGCTCACCGTCTAGGAA
>WWDN01000115.1:0-1675 GCA_035615875.1 Thermodiscus sp.
CTACTTCGACGTAGCTCCCTACCTCGAGTATCCGAGATATCATTATGGTGTAGTAGCCTACGAGGTTGACTAGGACGTCCCAGCTCACTATTATTGAGAGGACTATTAGCGCTATGACGAGTATGCTGAGCTGCTCCGCCTGGGTGAATATGTATAGTATTGCTATGAGTGCTAGTATGTAGCTTATCAGGTCTATTGTCCTGGACATTCTCTCCGCCGCCTTCTCGGTCATGACGCCCCGCTTGTAGAGCCCTGAGAACACTTTGTGGGATGTCTTGATCACTACGTAGAGTACAACGAGGACTATGGCTGTTAGCGTGAGGTCCATAAGGATCGTATTGCTCTGTATGTAACTCCACGTTGACGCGATCGTTTTCCCGAGTTCCCCTGCATCCAAGTCTTAAAGCACCTCTTAATGATGGGCTACCCTATTGCCTCGTCCAGCTTGTCTACACTATCTATTTTCGCGAGCGCGATAATAATATATCCGGGTTCCAGGCTAAGCACCTTGTCCGGGTCGAGGAATCCCTCCCCGTCGAACACTGCGAGTATCTTAACCGTAGGGGGGAGATCCTGTATAACCTCTCTCAGAGACCTGCCTAGTGCTTTGCTGACCCTTGTTATTGTGCGGGACACTATTGTGAAGTCGCCGGTGTACACGTTTATTATCTCCACCGAGGAGAACCGGCCTTCTATCTCGCTGAAAAGTATACCCGCAACTATATCGTTCTCCGCTACAGCCGCCTCGACGCCTAGCATTGATAGGAGCTTTATGGTGGCTCTGTTCTTCGCCCTAACGAAGATCCTGTTCACACCGTACTCCTTGGCTATGCTTGCGACGAAAAGGTTTACTTCATCCCTGTCCGTGGCGGCTACCACCACGTCGAAAGTCTCTAGGTCTAGTTCCTCGTATAGCAACGGGTCGGTGGCGTCTCTAACGATACCCTCGACGTCCGCCTCGGACGTTATCCTCCTGACCTTGGATTCATCCTTGTCTACAACCACAACGCTGTGGCCTACCCTGGCCAGCCTCACGGAGAGGCTTTCGCCGACGCCGCCTCCTCCTATGACGAGTATTTTCAAGCCCGCACCACCAACGTGTCTACGAGAGGGACTCTAGGTACCTTACCAGGTTCTCCCCTGTCCTCCCCTTTAGAACCGTCTTCCTCAGGTACTTGGATTTAAACCTTGGGAGGCCGGGCGGCTTGATGTATTTGAGCCCCGTTCTCTCCACGACAGCTATTTTAACCGGTTCAGATAGAACTCTTCCTCCCTTGGCCGGGGAGAGGTAGAACACCGGCTTCCACTTGTACTCTACTATACGGCCTATAGGCTCGAGCCGCGGGTCTATCAGTATTGACTCGCTCCAGCCTAGGGCTCTAGTGTCAACCTTCTTGGCTATCTCCATGTATCCTATGATGTAGAGGGCTTTGCTAGACCTTTCCATGACCCTCCTTATGTCCTGTAGTCTCCACCTCGTCTTGAAGAAGTCCTTCGGGTACCTTGCCAGGCCCGCTGTCAGGACTATGTAGTCTCCCTCCCCCGCCCCGAGGATTCCCAGCCTATTCTGCTCGTCGCAGTACACTCCCTTCTCCACCATGGGGCACCCGGTGGTTAGTGCTCTGGATACGGGTATGTGCCTGGATCTTATTCTGAGGGAGTCTACCGGGAGGTA
>WWDN01000116.1:0-2444 GCA_035615875.1 Thermodiscus sp.
ATCCTCCAACACAACCCCGGCAAGCCCCGTCCGGAAGAGCAGGTCGATCACCCTAGAGCCCCGAGGCATACTGACATCCATGACGCGTCTACCGACTGCCTCGATCAAGGTGGCGTAGACCCTCAGCTTAACGCTAATAGCCTCCAAGCCCAGCCCACCTAGAGAATACACTATGGGTTGAGAGGGTTATATCACGGGGTATATCCCCTCTAGGGTTACTCGATGCATCCACTCCAGCCAGTCCCACCTACTGGCTCAGCGTATAGTAGATCCTCCTCCTCTTCCTACCCTTACTCTCAAGCCTCAACAGCTTCAACCCGCCGATCTCACAGGTGTTCCTCACATGGGGGCCACCGTCAGCTTGGACGTCGACTCCAGGTATCTCGACTATCCGCAGTCTATTGGTGCCTGGAGGCGTCTTCTCGGCAAGCTTCACCAGGCCCGGTATCTTTAGAGCCTCGTCCCGGGGCAGCCAGTATATCTTGACTTCAAGGCATCTACCAGCTACCTCCTCGGCCTCCTCCAGCGCCCTTCGGAGGACCTCCTTCCAGTCGCCCTCGACCATTGATAGGTCGAAGTCGTCCCTGGCCTGCTCCGGCGATATATGGCCGCCAGTCACTAATGCTCCATATCTCTTGTAGAGGATAGCCGCGAGTATGTGGCTCGCCGTATGTAGCTTCATCATACGATACCTCCTATCCCAGTCTATCCTCCCCACAACCCTGTCTCCCGGGTTGAGCCTGTGACCCGGCACTATGTGGACTACAACGTCTCCCTCCGCCACGGTGTCAACGACCTTGTATACGCCTAGGGGTCCCTCAAGCACTCCTCTATCCGCATCCAGCCCGCCGCTTGGCCTGGGATGGAAAGCCGTCCTATCCAATACCACGCGGTCCCCCTCGACGGAGACGACTCTGGCCTCGAACTCCCTCAGGTAGCTGTCCTCTTGGAATAGAAGGCGGGTGCCATCCAAGGCACTATACACCCCCACCAAGGATACACTAGGCCTAGGGGGACGCTCTTAAAGCAACGCCTCCCGGAAGGGTATTACCGGGGTCGTCCACCAATACACGACGCCCGGCCCTATCACTCCCTAGGGCCTCGGGAATTGATAGAATCCGGCAGGGCCACGGTGTATGCCGACAGGGTTATGACCCACGGCTTCAGGAGGTTGATGGACGCGTTCACGACAGCCATAGGCATAGGTATAGCCTACGCCCTCCTAGTTAATCCCGGCCACCAGGTCGCCCTGCTAGCAGACCTCGTATTCGCGGGGCTCCTCCTCGTAATCGGGATACTCTCCGGGACACCCCTAACCATCGCCATCCCATCGAGCCTCCCCATACTCCTAGCCTCCGTCACACCCCTAAACCCAGACTACGCACTCATCGCTGGGATAATGGTTATGGGTGCTCGGGGGCTGAGGCTCGTCTACGATATAAGGGAGATCCTATCGGGTATGGGGAGGCTCGGCCGGCTGCTTGACTCGGTCATAATCCAGGCCGGGCTACTTGCCATGATAACAGTGCTCGGGGGGAGTCTAACCATATACATAGTCGAGTACGGGGCCCCAGGCAGTCATGTACACTCCCTGACGGATGCATTGTGGCTCACGCTAGTCACGATAACAACGGTGGGCTACGGAGACATGGTCCCGGTCACGCCTGAGGGCCGGATGGTGGCCAGTATGCTCATGCTGGTCGGGATCGGCATGTTCACCTTCTTCCTGTCGACTCTAGCGGCGGGCCTGGTGAGGATTGTCATGGCTGAGGACGAGGTCTCCCCCCTGGAGGGTAAGAAGAGGCTGTTGATAGAGTTGATAAAGAGGATAGAGGAGTTGGATGACGACGAGTACGAGGTGTTGAAGAAACACCTAGAGGTCCTGTACACTATAGCCACCGCCGATAGGAGGGCCACGATAAAGATCGACTTGTCCCCGGAGACCCTGGGGATACCCTCGAAGCTCATACAGGAGGCCTAGAAGGCGAGTATAAGCTTAATATGGATGCCGATTAATCATAGATGCCGGTGGTTGTACCGGTTGCCAACTGCGCCATTGGACGTAAGGAGTCTGCGGAAGTCCTTCGACGGCGTCGAGGCCCTCCGCGGCATAAGCTTTACGGTGAACGAGGGAGAGATATTCGGGTTAATCGGGCCCAACGGGGCTGGTAAGACCACTACTCTCCGTATAGTGGCTGGCCTGTTGAAGCCCGACGCCGGCCAAGTATCGATTTATGGATTGGACCCGTTCCAGGACGAGATAAAGGTGAAGAGGATCATCAGCTACCTACCCGAGGATGCCGGCGTCTACAAGCACCTCAGGGGGATAGACTTCATAGGGTTCATCGCCGAGGTATACGCTGAGGATAAGAGCCTCGTAGGGGACATGGTGGACTATGCGGTCAAGATCTCGGGCCTAGGCCCCAGACTATACGATCCCATGA
>WWDN01000117.1:0-3168 GCA_035615875.1 Thermodiscus sp.
CGGGGTTGATGGGGCGGGGGTGTAAGCCCCGAGGGGGCGTTGGCCCCCGAGGGGTTCAGCCCGCCGCTCCCAATCGCCCGAGGCCGCAGGGGGTGCTCACCCTGGGGCGGGCTGCACGTTGTATAGTGGTTGTAGCCCGTGAGCGGGGTCCTAGTATGGGCCCGGAGCCTTGGTGGGGCCTGGCTTTGCGGGCGGCTGGGTTGGGTGTGCTGGGCGTCTTGGGCTTTGGGTTGTCGGGGGGTTGTCCTTGGGGCGGCGCTGTCTTCTTATTTCCGTGTATTCTTCTTGTCTCTGGTTTTTGGTGGTGGTTTGTGGGTCTAGCGCCTTCTCTGGATTTGACGCCGTATCTCATGTTGTTTGTTGTGTTGGATCCTGTGGGGATTCTTCCCTATTATCAGGCTGTGGTGTCGAGGGTTCCTGAGAGGGATAGGAGTGTTGTGTTGTCGAGGGCTCTGGCTTTTGCCTTTGCTATGCTTGTTGCTTTTGCGTTGATTGGTGATTTGTTGTTTAGGCTTTTGGGCGTTACTATAGCTGATTTTAAGATTGCCGCCGGGGTTATACTCGCTATCTACGCTATCGCGGCTATATTCGAGGTCCATATTGGTAGTCCCAAGGGCGAGCCTGCGCAGCTGGCTATATTCCCTCTGGCTACCCCCCTCCTAGCGGGGCCCGGCTCGATATCGACGGTCATCTACATCAAGTACGTCTATGGGCTCGCGACGGCGCTCGCGGCTACGACTGTTAACATAATCCTGGCATACCCTATACTCGCATCGGCATCCGTACTGCTCAGGGTGTTGGGCCGGCACGGAGCCCTCTTCATAGATAAGTTCATGAGCCTCATACTAGCCGGGTTCGCGGTATCGTTGATCAGGGAGGGAATACAAGTCCTGGCCTCGGGTTGAAGGGGAGAGGCGGTAACTCGCGAGTCCTTAAAAACGCATTCCCCCACCCTGGGGGTCATGCATGTGCCCAGGTGCCCTGCCTTGACGGGAAGCCGAGTAGTGGAGCTCCTGAAGGATCTCGTTGAGGTCGAGACTGTAAACGACCCCGTGAGAGGGCTGAGGGTTACCCGTGGCGAGGGCTTGAGGATCCAGGAAATCCTAGCTTCGTACGGGGTCGAGATGGACCTCCTGGAGCATAATGGGTACCCGACTCTGCTGGCTGTAAAGGGGGAGGGGCGCCCCGTCACACTGTTTATGGCTCACTTCGACGTGGTCCCCCCAGGCCCCGGGTGGACTGTTACATCGCCTTTCAAGCCTGTCGTCGTAGACGGCTACGTCTATGGAAGGGGCGCGGCGGACGATAAATCGAACGTGGCCGCGATAGCGTTCGCACTACGCGACTATCAGCCGGTCAAGGGCACGATAATCGTAGCGTTCACCGGGGACGAGGAGATAGGAGGGGCAAATGGCGCGGGCATGCTTGCACAGAGACTAGAGAAGGAGGGGTTGAAACCAGACTACCTAGTCAATGGGGACGGCAGCCTCTCCAGAGTAATAACCCGGAGGAGGAGCGCCTTCACAGCCACCGTCTCTGTAAAAGAGGAACCCGCCGTGGGGAGTGGAAGAACAGGTAGGAGGGAATTCGAGACGAGGCTAGTACTACGGGACACTATGCACTCTGCATACTTCACGCCTGGGGTAGACATGCATGCACTCGTAGCCGCGTCCCTATGGGCACGTGACGCGGGCTTCAAGATCGCCAGAATGGAGGGAGACTGGGTTAAGAGTAACGTACTCCCTAGGCGAGTCCGGCTAGAGTACGTCGAGCCCGGGGTAGGACGTATAACGTATGATGAGGCATTGACGAGGCTTGTAGACGCGGTGCTACCCATCACAAGGACCCCTATACCAACGGAGAAGTACAGCGATTACGGAGTCTCCATAAATCCGAACCTCTACAAGCCAGGAGACACGCACCGGCTCATAACCGATATAAGGGCCATGACCACCGACACGGCGTCAGTCAAAGAGAGCCTCGAAGACACCCTCAAGGAAACCCTACCCGGAGCAAGCCTAGAGGTTAAAGGGGGCTCCGGCTATCTATACACGAGCAGGGACGCTAGGCTAGTCAAGATAGCCTCCGAGGCGAACTCCCTCCTTGGGCTTGATCCCGAGCCAGTCGAGGCTGGTGGAGCGAGCGACTCCAGATACTTCAGCCCGCGGGGAGTAGAGGCCATAGACTACGGCCCCCTGGGCTACAATATACACGGCCCCGACGAGAGGGTCTCCATAGACCACTTGCTGAAGGCTGTACGATTCTATAGGAGCATAGCCGAGAGGATACACGGATAACCCAGCGAGCATGTAATACCCGGCGCCAGGGAAGGCAATCAATACACCACGTTATAACCCAGGCGCTCCAACGGTATAGGGCCGGAGGTACTCCTATAGTGGTGAGGGTCGAGTACACGGAGTTAGGCTCGACAGGCATAAGGATCTCGCGTATAGGCCTAGGAGCCTGGCAGTTCAGCCAGGCCTGGGGCGTGGTAGAATACGAGAGGGCTAAGAGCATCATATCACGGGCGTTAGAGCTTGGTATAAACCTAGTGGACACGGCTATAGTCTACGGTAGGGGAATGAGCGAAGAGTTCATAGGCAGGGCCCTAAGAGACCTAGGCGCTAAGAGAGACGAGGTAGTCATAGCAACCAAGATACCGGGCGAGATGCTATCCTATGACGACGTATTCAGGGCCGCAAAGAGGAGTCTTGAGAGGCTCCAGACTAGCTACATAGACGTGATGCAAGTCCACTGGCCCCCGTGTTGGCATAACATACCAGTATGCGACTACATGAGAGCCCTCGAACGCCTGCTAAACCTGGGCATGATACATGCCATAGGATTAAGCAACCACCCAGTGGAGCTGATAGACTCGGCTAGAGCATGCCTAGCACGGGCCGACGTAGAAGTCATCCAGGTACGATTCAACCCGGTGGAGCTAGAGGCCGAGGCCGAGATAATACCGTATGCCGAGGAAAACGATATGACGCTACTAGCATGGAGCCCACTAGCCAAAGGCGCAATACTAGGCAAATACACGCTTGAAGAGGCGGAGAAACTTGACGACGTCAGGAGAGGCGATCCAATATTCCATCCAGCCAACTACAAACAAATACTCGAAGTCGCCAACATCGTGAAGGAACTCGCCGCAAAATACGAGAAAAC